>DASSED010000214.1:0-21677 GCA_035695405.1 Gemmatimonadales bacterium | reverse complement strand
CGGGCCTACCGCGACCGGGAGCGGGCGATGAACGAGGCGCTGGTCGCTGCCCAACAATTGCGGGTGGACAGCCGGGAACAGGCGGAACGGGAAGCGGAGCTGGTGCTGCGAGAGGCTCGGGCCGAGGCTGACCGAATCATGGAGCGGGCCCGACAGGAAGAGGCGGTGGTTCGCCAACGGGCCGACGGTGCCGCGCGGCAGTTCAGCACCTACGTCGCCAGCTTCCGCGCATTGTTGGAGCGGCATCTGGGCGAGGTCGACGGCCTCCAGCGGCGGCCGGCAGGGATGGCCGAAGCGGGTGAATCGGCCACCTCGGATGGGGCCGTGTGACCGCAGCGCCGCCACTATTCGACCGCATCGCGGATGCCGAGCGCACCGTTCGCCGCCGCTCGGGGCTGCAACCCAGGATCGGAATCATCCTCGGGACTGGGCTCGGCGGGCTGGCGCAGGATATCGAGGTGCAAGCCGCCATTCCGTACGAGGAAATTCCCGGATTTCCGCTTTCCACGGTGGAGAGTCATGCGGGTCGGCTTCTGCTGGGGAAGTTGGGGCGCGTCCCGGTGGTCGCCATGCAGGGCCGCTTCCATCGCTACGAGGGCTACGACCTCGGTGCTGTCACATTCCCGGTCCGCGTCATGCGAGCGCTCGGTGCCGAGGTTCTGGTGGTATCGAACGCGTGCGGCGGAATGAACCCGCTCTGGAATCCGGGCGACCTGGTGCTGCTCAGCGACCACATCAACCTGCTGGGTGACAATCCACTCGTTGGAGCCAACGACGATCGGCTGGGCCCTCGGTTTCCCGATATGTCAGCGCCGTATGACATCGGGCTCCGAGAGTTGGCACGAGCCGTGGCACTGGAGCTCGGCGTGGTGTTGCGGGAAGGAGTGTACGTCGCCGTACCCGGTCCCAATCTCGAGACTCGGGCAGAATATCGGATGCTCCGTGCCATCGGGGCGGATGTGGTCGGGATGTCGACCGTGCCGGAAGTGATCGTCGCGGCCCACGCCGGGATGCGCACGGTGGGTTTGTCGATCATCACCGATCGGTGTCTGCCCGACGCCCTCGAACCGGCCGATATCGAGAGCATCATCCGGACAGCCACGGCCGCCGAACCGTCGCTCACACGGGTCATTACCCGTCTGGTGGAGCGGATTACCTGATGGCATTTCCAGTCTGGCCGGAGCTCAGCCTGGCGGCGCTCGAGGAGCAGCAGCTGGCCCAGTGGAAAGCCGAGGGCCTCTTCCAGAAGACGATGGAGGCCCGGCGGACCGGACCGCCGTTCGTGTTTTACGAGGGACCTCCGACCGCGAACGGCCGTCCGGGAATTCATCACGTCTTCTCTCGGACCATCAAGGATCTCGTGTGCCGCTTTCAAGCCATGCAGGGAAAGGCGGTCACCAGGATTGCCGGCTGGGACACGCACGGTCTTCCGGTCGAGATCGAAGTCGAGAAGGAGCTCAAGCTCAGCGGCAAAAAGGACATCGAGCGCTTTGGGGTCGAGGAGTTCAATGCCCGGGCGCGAAAGAGCGTCTTCAAATATCAGAAGGAATGGGAAAACCTCTCGGACCGAATCGGATATTGGCTCGATTACGAGCATCCGTACATCACCTGCAGCAACGATTACGTCGAGAGCGTCTGGTGGCTGTTGCAGCGGCTCCACCAGCGGAACCTCCTCTCCCGCGGGCACCGGGTGCTGCCATACTGTCCCCGTTGCGGTACCGTGCTCTCGAGTCATGAGCTCGCACTGGGATACGAGACGGTCACGACCAATTCGGTGTATCTGACGTTCCCTTTGGAAGACGATCCTCGGCGTCAGCTTCTGGTCTGGACCACAACACCCTGGACGCTTTTGTCGAATGTCGCGGTGGCGGTGCATCCCCACCTGGAGTACGGCGAGTACCAGGTGGGAGATCGTCGGATCATTCTGGCGACTTCCCGCGCGGCTGCGCTTCCCAGCAGTGCTGAGCGCGGCGCGCCCAGCTTCAGCGAGCTCGGTGCGCTTCGAACATTTCCCGGTCGCGAGCTCATTGGCCTTCGCTATCAGCGGCCACTCGAGGTCGTGCCGTTGCCGGATGATCGAGCATCACGGCTGGTCATCGCGGCAGAATTTGTTACCGCCGAGGACGGGTCCGGGTTGGTGCACCTGGCGCCGGCCTTTGGAGCGGACGATTTCCAGGCCGGCATCGAGCACGGTTTGGCGCTGGCTCGGCCGGTCGCTCCCGATGGGACGTTTTTTGGAACGAGCTGGCCCGAGATCGAGGGCCGGCTGGTCACCAGCCGGGAAACCAACGACCTGATCATTCAGCGCTTGAAGCAGAGTGGCCGCTGGCACCTGACGCAGCCGCACACCCACACCTATCCCCACTGTTGGCGCTGCTCCAGTCCGCTGATCTATTACGCCCGGGACTCGTGGTTCGTTCGCACCTCGACGGTCAAGGAGCGAATGATCGAGCTGAACCGCCAGATCGATTGGCACCCGCCCGAAGTGGGAGCCGGACGATTTGGCGAGTGGCTGGAAAACAACGTCGACTGGGCTCTGTCCCGAGATCGTTACTGGGGCACTCCGCTCCCGGCCTGGGTCTGTGAGTCCGACTCCAGCCATGTCGAGGTGATCGGCAGCTATCAAGAGCTGGCTGATCGGTGGGGTCGGCCCTTGCCCGATGGGTTCGATCCGCACAAGCCGTTCATCGACGAGTACACCTGGTTGTGCCGCTGCGGCGGCCGGATGCGCCGAACTCCGGAAGTCATCGATACCTGGTTCGACTCGGGATCGATGCCTTATGCCCAGTGGCACTATCCCTTCGAGCATCAAGCCGAATTCGCCGATCATTTCCCCGCCGATTTCATCTGTGAGGGGGTGGACCAGACCCGCGGCTGGTTCTATTCCCTCCTGGCCATCGCGACCGCGGCGTTCGATAGCACCGCATACCACCACGTGGTGGTGAACGAACTGGTTCTCGACGCCGAGGGCCAGAAGATGTCCAAGAGCAAGGGCAACGTGGTGGACCCATGGGACGTGATCTCCCAGTTCGGGGCCGACACTATTCGGATCTATCTGCTCGCGTCGAGCCAGGTCTGGCTGCCCAAGCGATTCGATCCCCGCACCATTCCAGACGTCGCGGGCAAGTTCTTCAACGCGCTGAAGAACACGTACGCCTTCTTTGCAGGATACGCCGCGGACTGGAGGCCCGGCTCCGCTCCGGATCCCGCCGGCCGGCCGCTGGCTGATCGGTGGCTGCTGAGCCGGCTGGACGCACTGGTTGAGGCGGTCACGGCCGCATGGACCGCATACGACGTGACCGCCGGGGTTCGTGCCACCCTCGACTTCGTGGTGGATGATGTGTCGCAGTGGTACGTACGGCTCAACCGCCCCAGGTTTTGGGCGCCGGACAGCGTGGCCGATCCGGCTGCGCTCGCCACGCTGTACGAGACCCTGACGACCATAGCTGGTCTTCTGGCCCCGGCGGCTCCCTTTGTCAGTGACTGGCTCCATCGGGCCCTGGCGGGAACATCGGTCCATCTGGAAGGGTTTCCGGTACCGCGGGGACTCCGCCGGCCCGAGCTCGAGGGCGCGATGGAGGCCGTGCGCCGTCTGGCGTCGCTCGCTCGCTCGGCACGGGAGGAGGCCAATATCAGGGTCAGGCAGCCGTTGGGACGCATGCAGGTTGCTGTGCCGGCAGCGGTACGGCGCCAGTCACTCGAAGCGCTGCTGGAGCTGCTCCGGCAAGAAGTGAACGTCAAGGAAGTCGAGATCGTTGCCTCCGACACCGAGCTGGTGCGGCTCCGACCCAAACCGAATTTCCGGACCTTGGGGAAGCGATACGGCAAGCGGACGCCGGCGGTTGCCGCCGCCGCGGCCAGCCTCAGTCCGGGACAGCTCCGCGGTCTCGAGGACGGAAGTCCCGCCACGTTGGAGCTGGAAGGGGAGCCCGTCACCTTTCTTCCCGAGGATGTGGCCGTCGAGCGAGAGGTTGCGAGCAACTGGCTGGTCCAGAGTAACGGGCCGTACGTTGTGGCCCTGGACCCGGAGCTCAGCGAGCCGCTGCGACGCGAGGGGCTGGCCCGTGAGGTGGTGAACCGGGTCCAGCGCATCCGGAAGGAGGCGGGGTATCTCTACACTGACCGCATCGCGCTCTGGATCGATGGCGACGCTACCGTCGCTGACGCGGTCCGGTCACACGATGGTTTCATCCGGGGCGAGACGCTGGCGCGCAGCCTTGAGATCGGGCGCCGGGCGCCGCGGGCCGACCTGGAACAGCAGGTCGATATCGATGGTTACGGGGCGGTGGTGGGCGTACAACGCTATCAGGACGGCCGGGACTGATTCGGCCTCAACCATGGACGGGTAATGAACAAGAAACAGCTGTCACATCTCGAGAAGCGCCTCATGGAGGAGCGGGCCCGCGTCATGAAGGAGCTGGGCTACTACGATGAGTCGTTCAACGCCACGCTGCAGTCCTCCGACGGCGACCTATCCTCGTATTCCTTCCACATGGCCGACCAGGGCACCGACGCCATGGAGCGAGAAAAGCAATTCCTGTTCGCCTCGCAGGAGGGCCGTTACCTCTGGCACGTGAACGAGGCCTTGCGGCGGCTCTATGGGAACCCGGAGAAGTTCGGGCATTGCCAGCAGTGCGGTCAGGAGATCAACTTCGAGCGGCTGGATGCCCTGCCGCACGCGCGACTTTGTATTACCTGCAAAGAGAAAGAGGAAGATGGCAAGCGCCGTTGATCCCCTGGCGCCCGGCACCAATCGGGTGTTCCTGCTGGCCGCGGTCTCGACGGTTGTGCTGGATTTGATTACCAAGCTGATTGCCGAGGCTACCCTGCTGCGTACGCCGGGGATCTCGGTCTTCGGCGACTGGTTTCAGCTACGGCTGGTGTACAATCAGGGCGCCGCCTTTGGGCTCCATGTTGGCCCCTATTCCCGTTGGATCTTCTTCACGGTCGCGCTGATCGCGGTATTTGTCCTGGCGCGGATGTCCCGAAGCAGTCCTCCTGGGGACCGGTTTCGCCAGCTGGCCCTGGGACTGGTGGCTGGGGGCGCCATCGGGAACCTGATCGACCGGATCCGAAGCGGGCGCGGCGTCGTGGACTTCCTCGACGTGGGAGTGGGAGCCCTTCGCTGGCCCACGTTCAACGTCGCCGATATCGCCGTCAGCTGCGGCGCCATCGCTCTCGCCATCTCGCTCTGGCGAGAGGACGCTCGACGGCCCGAGCCGGAGTCGGCGTCGGTGGTGTGACAGCGGGGAAACGGGGAAGCCCGGAAGCAGACAAGGAGTTCTCGGGCAATCTGAGTGAAACCGGGACTCCGGCTCAGCTCCAATTCACTGTCGTCATCGATTCATCCGAGCGCCTCGACCGGTTCCTGGCCGATCAGCTCTCCATCTCCCGCACTCAGGCCGCCCGCCTCATCGCAGACAAGCTCGTTTCCATCGACGGGAAACCCGCGCGTGCCTCCCGCCTGGTCTCGCGGGGTGAGGTCCTCACCGTCCGCGTGCCGGAGCGGCAGCCCCCGCGCACCATCCAACCCTCAGCCATCCCGCTCAGCATTGTTTTCGAGGACAATGACCTGGCGGTCATCGATAAGCCAGCAGGGCTGGTAGTCCATCCCGCCCCGGGGCATTGGGACGACACGTTAGTCAACGCCCTGGTAGCGCGGGGAACGACGCTCGCGGGCGGGGCGGAGGGCCGACCTGGAATCGTGCACCGGCTGGACCGGGACACCTCGGGACTGATGATTGTCGCCAAGACTGACCTGGCCCACCGCCGCCTGGGGGCCGCGATTGCCGCGCGGCGGGTTCGCCGGAGCTACGCCGCTCTCGCCTGGGGCCACCTCGACGCCAGTCCGGTCCGGATCGATGCGGCCATCATGCGCCATCCGCAGGACCGGAAGCGCATGGTCATCGCGACCAGCGGTCGGAGCGCCCGGACCGACGCGCAGGTCATTGCAAGGTTCGAGGCCGTCGACCTTCTCCGGCTGGAGCTTCACACCGGCCGCACACACCAGATCCGGGTTCACCTGGAACACGTAGGTCATCCCTTGGTGGGAGATCCGGTCTATGGCGGAGGCGGCAGCCGCCGGATCTCCGGGTCCCCCCGCCAGGCCGCCATGGAGCTGGAGCGAGTGACTCCCCGGCAGGCGCTCCACGCGGCCGCTCTGGCATTCCGCCATCCTGTGAGCGGAGCACCACTTGAGTTCCATTCGGAGTGGCCCGATGACCTCAGGTCCGCTCTGGCCCTTGTAGGTGGACAAGAACTGGTTGCTCGCTCCGATCCTCTTTGCTATCTTCGTTTCTTTAATAGAGATGGCTAACTCCCCCGCGCTGCACGCCGTCGTCTTTCGAATCGGTGAGGTAATTTGCGCGGCCCCGGCAGGGATCGTGCGTGAGATCCTCCCTCGCCTTCCGGCCACCCGGATCCCCGGGGTGCCGGATGTGGTTGAAGGGCTGGTAAACGTTCGCGGCAGCCTGCTTACCGTGCTCGACGGGCACCTCCTGCTGCAACAGGAGCGGCGATCCTCCGATGAGGGGGCCATCGTGGTCCTCGAGGTGAAGGGTCGCAATTACGGACTCGGTGTCGGCCAGGTTCTGGACTTCCTCGAGGTTCCGGCGGCTTCGGTGGTAGAGCGGCGAGAGCTTCCCGGTGTCGATCCTCGGCTGGTCAAGGCGGTCGGACTCGGAGCGAACCAGCACTTCATCCTGCTCGACGTGGACGCCCTGTTCACGCCGATCATAGGAGGCTGATCGCTACGCCCCCGTTCACCCGCATGGAGGGAGTCTGTGAATCACACCGTTCTCGTCTGCGACGACGCCATCTTCATGCGAACCATGATCAGCGACATTCTCAGCCAGGCCGGCTTCGAAATCGTGGGTGAGGCCGAGTCCGGATTGCAGGCGGTTGAAAAATATCGCCAGCTCAAGCCGGACCTGGTCACCATGGATATCGTGATGCCGGACATGGGCGGCATCGAGGCGGTTCGGGAAATCTGTAAATCGGATCCCGAGGCCAAGATTCTGATGTGCAGCGCGATGGGGCAACAGGCGCTGGTGGTGGAGGCGATTCAGGCGGGCGCCAAGGATTTCGTGGTCAAGCCGTTCCAGCCTTCTCGCGTGCTCGAGGCGGTTCAGCGCGTTCTGGCCTGATCGATGGATCGATCCAAATACGCCGATCTGTTCCTTGCCGAAAGCCGAGAACACCTCAAGGCGTGCAACACGTCGCTCCTGGAGTGGGAGCGTCATCCGGCAGCGGTGGAGCCGGTTGACCGGCTCTTTCGTGCCATCCATACAATCAAGGGGATGGCCGCGACCATGGGTTACATGGCGGTGTCTCAGCTCGCGCACTCGGCGGAAAACCTGCTGGACGCGTTGCGGCATGGCCGAGTGGCCCCCACCGGACCCATTTTCCAACTGCTATTTCGAGCGGTCGATGCATTGGGACAGGGTGTTGAGAGAGCAGTCGAAAGTCCAGAAGATGCTCCCGACACCGGACTCATTGGCGAGCTGAACGGGGTTGCCTCCGGAGGCGTACTATCTGCTGCCACCGTTGCGGCAGGCTCAACCCTTCCCCCAACCGATCCACCGACGGCGGAAAGCAGGAACCGAAGGGCGACCGACGCGCCGCGTTCGCGCCCGCTCCAGGTGACGATTCGGCCGGGCGCGGTCATGCGCGGTGCCAGGGCTGCCCTCGTGCTCCAACGGGCCGAAGGATTCGGCGCGGTGAGCGGGCTGCGCCCGCCGATGGCCGAACTGGAGCGTGACGAATTCGATGGCCGTTTCTGGTTTCGGCTGCAAACTCGGTTGCCTGACGCCGAGGTGGTGGCGACGCTCCAGAGCTTGGGCGACGTGGAAAACGTCCACATCGAGGAGAGCGCTCCAACCGAGCCGACTGAAGCCAAGGGTCGAAATCGGCAAATCCGGGTCCACCTGCATCGACTCGACGCGCTGATGAAGCATGTGGGCGAGCTGGTCATCGCGAAGAACCGGCTGGCCTCCCTGTCCTCGGGGGGGGCAGATCCGGTGCTCGGCGAGGTGAGCGAGCGCATCTCCCGGCTGGTCTCGGCCATGCAGGGCGAAGTTCTGGCCGCGCGTATGGCACCGGTCGGAGAAGTGTTCGAGCGATTTCCCCGCTTGGTACGCGACTTATCGCGCGACATGGGCAAGCGGATCCGGTTCGACATGGAGGGCGAAGAGATCGAGCTGGACCGCTCGATTCTGGATGAGATCGGCGAGCCTCTGATGCATCTCATCCGGAACGCCGCCGATCATGGCATCGAGCCGCCGGCTCAGCGCCTCAGCGCGGGCAAGCCGGCCGAAGGACGCATTCTCCTATCCGCCACGCGAGAGCGGAATACCGTCGCCATTCGGGTGACGGACGACGGGCGGGGGATCGACCGCGCTGCCATCCTGGCCAAGGCGCGTCGCGAAGGTGCCGCGCCGGACTCCGACGCGCTCAGCGACGACCTCCTGGTGCGGGTTCTGGCGAAGCCCGGCTTCAGCACCGCACAGACGGTGAGCGGCGTGTCAGGTCGGGGCGTAGGCGTGGATGTCGCCATGACCCGGGTGCGGGCTTTGGGCGGCACCCTGGAGGTGCGGAGCGAACTGGGACGCAGCACCACGTTTTCGCTGCGGGTGCCACTCACGTTGGCTATCGTACGGGCGCTTCTGGCCGAGGCTGGGGGGGAACGCTATGCAGTCCCGTTGGCCTACGTGGCTGAGACCATCGAGTTCGATCGATCGGGAGTTACGGCACTGCGCGACCGGGAGGCGCTCGTGGTGCGAGACCAGGTGATCCCCACGGTCCATCTGGGCGATCTGGTCGCCGGCTCCAGCACTCCCGTCTCCTCCCGCCGTCCCACCTTGATTCTCGAGGTCGGAGAGCGTCGAACCGCGCTGGTGGTGGATGCCCTGGTAGGACAGCAGGACATCGTGGTCGAGCCGTTCGACGCGCCGCGGGGTCTCCCTTCCTTCGTGGGAGGCGCCACCATTCTCGCCGACGGCGCACCGGCGCTGATCCTTGACGCTGCAGCGCTCCTCTAGGGAGGATCGATGGAAGACGTGCGTGATCTGAAGGAGCCGCAGCTCGACGCGATCCGCGAGGTGGCCAACATCGGCGCGGGGCACGCGGCGACAGCGCTCTCGCAGATGACCAACCGCAAAATCATGATCACCGTGCCCCGGGTGAAGGTCAGACCCCTGGAAGACGCCTGTGACATGCTGGGAGCGCCGGATGAGGTCATGGCATCGATCCTCATGCACATGATGGGCGATCTCACCGGCCGGGCCCTGGTACTCTTCCCCGAGAAGTCCGCATTGGTGCTCTGTGATTTCCTGTTTCGCCGGGAGAGCGGCACCACCAAGAGCTTCGGCGAGATGGAGCAATCCGGGCTCAAGGAAGCGGGAAACATCCTCGCCAGCGCCTATCTGAACGCCCTCAGTGACTTCATGGGCATGATGCTGGTCCCCTCGATTCCCAGCTTGGTCATCGATCTCAGCGGCGCTGTGTTGACATCGGCGCATCTGAACTTCGGTCACGATCGGGACTATGCCTTCTGTGTGGAGACGTCGTTCCGGGTGGAAGGATCGCCCGATCCGATGGGAGGTCACTTCCTGCTCCTCCCCGATGTGGCATCGCTCCGGTCTATCTTCGACGCTATTCGCTTGCCGTAACGACGATGCCTGCTCCCGCGCTGTCCGAGCGCGATCTCACAGTTCTCCGCTCGTTCGCCCAGCGGATCGATCCCTCCGACGCCGGGGCGCACAACAACCTCGGCGTTCTCTACTACCAAAAAGGTCTGGTCGAGGAGGCGATCGCCGAGTTCGTCCGGGCACTCGAGCTGGACTCGAAGATGCAGGTGGCCCAGACCAACTTGGAGATCGCCTATCGCGATAGCGGACATTACGAGCGGCGGATTGCGGAGCTGCGTGAGGCGGCTCAGCGGCAGCCGGAGAGCCGATACGCCCGGTGGGAGCTGGGACGTGCCTACGCGATGCTGGGCCGGCATGAGGAGGCGGTGGCCGAATTCGAAGCCCTCCTGGCCACCCACACCAGCGACGTACCGGCCATGCTGCAGCTCGGCTTGGCCGAAAAGGCCCTGGGTCATCTCGATATGGCGAGTGATTGGTTCGCGCGTGCTTGCGATCATGATCCTGAGAACGCCGCGGCTCGTTTTCACCGGGGGGAGGTACTGTACAACCGCGGACTCACCGAGCTGGCTCTGGTGGCCCTCAAGGATGCGATCGCCCGCAACCCCGACTACGCCGAAGCCCACTACCTCATGGCGTTCGTATACGGCGACCTGGGCCAGCACGAGGCTGCTCGCGCCGCCACCAAGCGCGCCGTGGCGTTGAACCCGATGCTCGCGCGAGCCCAAGCCAATCTGGCACTGGATGGCGGGGCCGTCGGGCGGAGGGGCGGGGCAGCTGCAGGGCCTACGCCGAGTGGACCGGACCCATCAGCGGATGGCCCGAGTCTCACAGCGGAGTCGGCTCCGAGTGGATCTGCCCCGCTGCCCAGCTTACCCGAGGCCCCGGTATCTGTCTCCGGTGCCCCGCTGGCCCATTACAACCTCGGGTTGGCCTACCGGCAAAAGGGCTACTACGACGATGCGCTCCGTGAGTACCAGCTCGGGCTCGATGCCGGCGAGGATCGCCGGCTGAACCTTCAGGCGATGGCTGAAGTGCACCTTCTCCGCCGAGACCTGGCAGCTGCCCTCGAGCTCTACGCTGCACTCGTATTGGAAAATCCCGATTCGCCCAAGCTGTGGAATGAACGCGGGGTATGCTTGCACCAGTCGGGTCAGCCGTCGCAGGCACGAGCATCCTATGAGAAGGCGGTCATGACGGACCCCGCCTACCAGCTGGCCTGGAACAACCTCGGGGTGCTGAGGTCGGCTGACGCATCGGCCGATGAGGCGATCGCGGCCTTTCAGCATGCGCTCACTGGGGAGTATCCACTGTTCTCGGCCCAGCTCAACCTGGCCCTCCTGCTGTTCCAGCGGCGCCAGTTCAAGGCCGCGCTGGCGGAATATCAGCGAGCGCTGACCGATCAGCCGTCCAGCGCTATCGCCTGGAATGGCCTTGGCCTGGTCTTGATGGAGCTCAAGCGCTTCGAGGACGCCCGCAATGCGTTCGGCCAGGCGGTCGATGCCGACTCGGAGCTGGCCGCCGCGCACTACAATCTCAGCTTCGTGCTGAGCCAGATGGGCGATTTCGATGGAGCGCTCCGAGAAACCCGTCGAGCGCTGGAACTGGAGCCGCTCTATGTGCCTCAGAAGTTTGCCCTGACGATCGACCTCCAGTTCGAAGATCCGACCATCGCCATCGCTCCAGAGCTCATCTCCGATGCGAGCGGCTCGGCGCTGGCCGGAGAGTTCAGCTATGACTCGCCGGAGCTCGACCGACTGTTCGAGGAGCTGGCGCCCGCCGAAGCGCCGGCATCGTCGGAGCCGGCCGACGAGCTCCTCCGGCTGGCTCGGGAGCTGATACCCAAGGGCCTGCTCGACGCTGCGCGAACCGAGCTGGAGCGTGCCGCTGCGAGAGGCGCCCCCCGGCACGCCACTGCGGTACTGCTGGGTGACATCTTTGCGCTGCGCGGACTGCATGGAGAGGCGCTGGAGCGATACCGGGAGGCGCGGGCTCTGGTGCCGGCCGACTCCGATGCCAGCCTGGGAGAGATTCGGGCGCTGCTCGCGCTGGGACGCCATCATGAGGCTGAACCGTTGGTGGCTGAGCTCGCGTCCCGGCTTCCGCGCGATGTAGATGTCCTCGCGTTACGGGCCCGGGTGCAGCTGGGCGTGGGCGATGCCGCCGCGGCGCTCACTTCGATCGGTGAGGCGCAGACCTTCGCTCCGAACCGGGCCGAATTGCTCCAGCTTCGGGCGCAGATCTGCACTCGTCTGGGCGATCGCATGGCCGCGCTCACGGCCTACAACGATGCCCTCCGGCTGGACCCGTCTTTGGTTCGGGTTTGGTACGAGCTGGGAACCATCGAGGAGGAGCAGCATAATTGGACGGCCGCGCGGGAAGCTTACGAAAAGGCCCTCGATCTCCTGCCCACCTACGGCACTGCCGCGCTTGCCCTGGCTGATCTCATCCGGCGCACCGAGGCGCCCAAGGCTGCGGTCCCGGTGCTGGTTCGGTTACTGGAGACCGACCCCTACGAGCTCGAGGCCCTCACAGCGTTGGGTCGGGTGCTGCTGGAGGACGGCCGCACGATGCAGGCGCTGGAGGCGTTCGCCCGGGTGCTGCGCTTCGATCCCGAGCACACCGCCGCACTGTACCACCAGGGCACTTGCTTCGCCCGGCAGCGGCAGTTCGAGCAGGCGGTCACGGTGTGGGAGCGCGTCATCCATCTCCAGCCGGATGGTCCCTTCGCCGGAGAGGCGCGCAGCCGGGCTCGTTCGGCGCGCGATCTCCAGCACATCTTTGCTGCGGCGGGTTGAGCAGTGGCGCTCGAGGGACCACTCAAGGAATTCCACATTCAGGACGTGTTCCAGCTGCTGGACCTCGGCCGGAAGAGCGGGGTACTGCGGGTCACGTCCGAGCTGCGTCAGGTCTCCGGTACTGTGAGCTTCGATCAGGGCGGAGTAGTGGCGGCATCCCTGGGTAAGGACTCGCAGCTGCTCGGCACCCGCATGATGCGGCTGGGCAAGATCACCGAAGACGACCTGGCGAAGGCGCGAGCCCAGCAGGAGTCGGGCGACTCCCGCCGTCTGGGGGACATCCTGGTGAGTAATGGGGCGATTTCGCGGCGAGAGCTCGATCGGCAGTTAAAGGGACAGATCGAAGACACGATCTTTCAGCTGCTGGGCTGGACCGAGGGATACTTCCGGTTTGAGGACGGCGCTCCTTCAGAGGTCATCGTGCAGTCTCCAGTGCGCATTCCGACTGAAGCGCTGCTGATGGAGGCCGCCCGCCGCCAC
Source organism: Gemmatimonadales bacterium (assembly GCA_035695405.1). Lineage (GTDB taxonomy): Bacteria > Gemmatimonadota > Gemmatimonadetes > Gemmatimonadales > GWC2-71-9 > CAVVWJ01. Next base: position 8,755 of record DASSED010000214.1, on the reverse strand, counting down.
GACGAGTGGTCGAAGATAGCCGCCAAGGTGCCGCACCTCCGAGTCGTTCCCAAGTTGCCACCACCTGACAGCGCCTCGACCGGACCGCTCGATCTGCTGCCCTTCGAATGGGAGGTGCTGGCCGCGGTGGATGGAATGCGCGACCTGCATGCACTGGCCAACGTGCTGGGCCGCTCTGAGTTCGATGTCGCCCGGACGGTATATGCACTCTCGGCCGCAGGCGTCATCGTGGTCGACAACCCGGCCGGAATGCGGACCGCAGCGAACGGCCGTGAGTTGGTGGCCCCACTTGGGCCGGCTCGCGAAGCCCTCGCTCGAGGTGAATACGAGAACGCGGCGAAGGCACTGCAGGAGGTACTCCGATCCGACCCACTGATGCCCGAAGCCCGACGCCTCTTCGGCGTCTGTCAGGCGGCGCTGGGTCGTTTTCGAGGTGCGGCGGAGACCTGGAAGAGCTGGGCCCGGCTGGGCACGCTCACACCTTCCGAGGAAGCCCTGCTCCCGGCGGTACAACGCCTGGAGCAGGCCGTCGAAACGTTAGCGCAGGAGTTGGAGAGTTACCGTGACTGATGATATCCGGACTTTGACGGCGCGGGTGGCGGACGATCCCTCGAGTCTGGCATTTCTCGATCTGGGGGAGGCGCTCCGGCGACGGGGACAGCTCGAGGCGGCATACAAGGTGGCTCGAGGTGGTCTCGGCCGCTATCCCGGCTTGGCCGATGCGCACGATCTGCTGGCGCGAATTCTGGGGGATCAAGGAGATCTGGCGGGCGCGTTCGATGCCTGGGCCGAGGCGCTCCGGCTAGACCCGATGAGGATCGGGGCCTTGAAGGGCATCGCCTTCCTGTATTTTCGCGCCGGCGATATCCCTGCGGCGCTGGAGCAGCTCGAGCGGGCTCTGGAGATCGACCCGGAGGATGTTTCGATCCGGCAGGCGATCGCCCGAGTGGGCTCGGCGCCGGTGCCGCAGGTTCCTGGAATCGCCGAGGAAGTCAAACCGGCTGCGGTCGGGCCCGCGGCGGCCAACGGCAACCTGGATTCAATGTTGGTGGATCAGAACGGGCTACGGCTCAACGGCTCGGTTCGGGGGCCGGCCCGGGAGGACGTGGGAGACCGGGTCGCCGCCGAGCTTGCTGGAGTCTCCAAAGAGGCCGCTCGTACCAGCAAGCTGCTGGGCCTTGGCGCCTGGCAGGCGATCGCTGTGGAATCACCGGAATGGAATCTCTTTCTGGTACCTCCCACTCCTGACACCGTGCTTCTCACCATCCGCGAATCGGCGTTGCCTATGGCTCGACTGGGTCTGGCCGCGGAGCGGGGGGCCCGGGAGGCCCGGGAATGGCTGGGACAGCACCGATGATCGCCGCAGACGAATTGCTCGAGCGGGTCACGCAGGTACCCGGAGTCCGGGGCTCCTTGCTGATCTCGGCCATCGATGGCCTGGTGGTAGCTGAGCGGCTGATGGACGGCATCGATGGCCGGGCCGTGGCCGCGCTGGTCGCCAGTCTGATGCAGCGGCTGGGGCGGGCCACCACTGCGGCTGGGCTGGAACCGCCCAACTTTGTGCATCTCAAGGGGGGCAGCGGGTCCGTGCTGGCCGCGCCCGGGCGCGACGATGTGGTTCTGGTTGCAGTCGTGACGCCTGACGCCAATCTGGGCCGAGCCCGCCTGGACATGCTCGACGTGGTCGGTCGCCTGACCTGATGCGGGCGCTCGAACCATGGGTGGCGGCGCCCTTGCAAACCTTCATCAACGAGTCGGCTGCCCGGCTCATTTTGTTGATGACCACTTCGGGTCAGGTGGTCGCGCAGCACGGCTTTTCCCGATCGGTCGAGGTGATGACCGCCGCGGCGCTGGGAGCCGCTATTGTCGCGTCCACCGAGGAGCTGTCGCGCACCATGGCCGCACCACGGTTTGGAGCGGTGGTACACAACGGGAGCCGGCAGAGCTGCATGCTGTCGGCGTTTGCCACCCCGCGGGGGCGCTGGATCGGTCTGGTGGTGTTTGGGTCGGAGACGTCGGTGGGACTGGTTCAGCTCTTCTTCGATCAAATGGTAGAGGAGCTGGTCATGGTGGCACCGAAGGAGCAGGCGCCGGCACCGATGCTGGCGGAAAACTTCGAGGATGAGCTCAACACGAGCCTCAAAGAACTCTTTGGACGGTAACGCGAATGTCGCTCGTCAACTTCACCGCGCGTGAGATCACCTGCAAGATCGTCTACTACGGACCGGGCCGGTCCGGAAAGACGACCAACCTGCAGTACGTCTATGGCCGCGTGCCCGAGGCTCGCCGGGGACGCATGGTATCTCTGGCTACCCAGACCGACCGAACCCTGTTCTTCGACTTTCTCCCTTTGGAGCTGGGGACGATTTCCGGATTCACCACCAAGTTTCAGCTCTACACGGTGCCAGGGCAGAGCTACTACAACGCAACCCGCAAGCTGGTGCTTCAGGGCGCGGATGGAGTGGTCTTTGTGGCCGATAGTCAGGCCCGGCGCTTCGACGATAATCTGGAGAGCCTCCAAAACCTGCAGGACAATCTGCTGGCCCAAGCGGTGGATGTCCGGCAACTGCCGGTCGTCTTCCAGTACAACAAGCAGGATCTACCGCGAGATCTCATCCTCAATCGGGAGGAGATGGACGACGCGCTGAACTTCCGGGACGTCCCCAGTTTCAGTGCTGACGCCTTGCACGGTTCCGGCGTATTCGAGACGCTGAAGGGGGTGTCGGAGCTGGTGCTGAAGCGGCTCGCCGCGGGGACGGCCGTCGCGTGACCGCTACGCTCAATCCACTCTACCGGTTCGATACCATGGTGGTGGGGGCCGCGAACCGTCTGGCATTCACCGCCGCCAAAGCAGTGGCGGAATCTCCCGGTACCGTCTACAACCCTCTGTTCGTCTACGCCCGCCCCGGATTGGGAAAAACCCATCTCCTGATGGGCATTGGTCACGCCGCCCGCGCTATCAATCCGCGACTCTCGGTCGAGTATCTGACGCTGGACGAGTTTGTCGAGGCGTTTCACGCGGCCATTGCCGCAGGGCAGGGTGAGGCGTACCGGCGCCGTTTCATCGACGTCGATCTGCTGCTGGTGGACGATGTCCAGTTTTTGACCCACCGCCGCGAGATGCAGGCGGAGTTGCTGCGGCTCAGCGATGCGCTGCAAACCGCCAACCGCCAGATCGTCCTGACCAGTGACCGCCCTCCGGCAGAGATCGAAGCGCTGGATGAGCGGCTGATACGGCGGTTCGCCGGTGGCCTGGTGATCGATGTGGCGGCGCCGGATTACGAAACCCGCGTGGCCATCCTCCGCCGCAAAGCCGAGGAGCGGCGGGCCACATTTCGCAGCGGTGTGCTCGAAGCGGTGGCCTCGCTCGCCATCGACAATGTCCGGGAGCTGCTGGGAGCATTGAATCGCCTCATCGCCTCCCAAGCGGTCAGTGAGAAGCCGCTGGAGCCGGAGCAGGCCCGAGCACTCGCGGCCGGAACTGAGCTGTCGCCCAGAACGGCCAAGCCCAAGGCTGGAGCGAGCGGCCCGGAACCACGGGCGGAAGGTGCATCGGCGGGACCGGATGAGTTCAGCGATTTCCTTTCCGAGGTGAGCGCCACGGTGGCTCAGCAGGTGGATGCCTGGCGAACCAAAGTCGCCGCGGCCATCCTGCGATGGGAAGGCGAGGGGTTCCGCACCGCACGGCTCGAAGCGCTGCTGCAACAAGAAATGACCACCGACCCGGAGCAGGCTTTGCGCCAGTTCGAAGCCGACATCTGCCGGCTCCAGCTGCTCCACGCCGAGGCGCGCGACCTGGCTCCCGACCTCGCCGGCTCGTCCGCCTTCCGGGATCCGGACGATCTTGCCGGAGCCGAGGCCGTTACCCAGCAGGCCAGAGCCGGCGCCCACCCGCCGCCGGCGCCATCTCCGCTTTGGCAACTCGAGGAGTTAGTGGAAGCTCCCGGCAATCGGGTAGCACTCCAGGCCTCGCGGGTCGTCGTCGCTGAGCCCGGTGCACGCTATAACCCGCTCGTGATTACCGGCGCGAGCGGAGTGGGCAAGACTCATCTCCTGCATGCGCTGGGTAACTCGCTCTTGGCGGGGAACCTGTCTCCCGTGGCGTGTCTCAGCGCCCATGAATTCACCAGCGAGCTGATCGAAGCCATCGATCGCGACGCCGTCGGCGCATGGCGCGCCCGATATCGCCGAGCTCAGGCATTTCTGCTGGACGACTTTCATCTCGTAGCCGATAAGGATCGAACCCAGGACGAGCTGTTCGTGCTCTTCAACGACATGACCGGCTCGGGCCGGCAAATGATCTTCACCTCGGCGGTGCCGCTGGCGGAGCTTTCCGGCGTGGAAGCCCGACTCCGCACCCGCCTCGAAGGTGGGCTGGTGGTGGAGCTGCCGCCGCCGGAACGAGAGCTCAGACAGGCGGTGGTGGAGCGATTGCTGGTGTCCACCTTGGGGAGCGTGGACTCCGAGCTGGCAGCGTACTTGGGATCGCGGTCCGCGGACTCGGTTCGAGCGGTACACGGGCTGCTTCAGCGAGTGCTGAACGCAGCGGAGGCCCAGGGGGTGGTTCCCACTATGGCCCTCGCTCGGGAGGTGCTCGAGGTGCCGGTTCCCCAGGCCCAGCGTCGTCCCTCGTCCTCACGCTCCAGCGGCGTCGTCGCGCCGTCGAGCGGAGCCCGGAGCCGGGAAAAGATCGTGTGGGACTGGCCTGAGGTGGGCGACCGCATCCTCGAGGAGTGGCGCTGATGGCCATCAAGGGGAGCCTCAAGGAAGCCAGTCTTCCCGATGTGATTCAGCTCCTGTACCTGGGGCGTCGCACCGGATGTCTGGCCCTGGCCGACCGCCACAACTTCGGAACGATCTACCTCGACGAGGGGCAGATCATTTACGCCTCTATTGTGAATCGCCGCGATCGCCTGGGCGACATCCTGCTGCGCCAGGGCCGGGTCACCTCCGAACAGCTGCAAGGAGCGATCGACTCGCAAAGCGACGACCGGCAGCACAAGCTGGGCGAGATCCTGGTGGCGCAGGGTGCGCTGAGCCAGGCCGAGCTGGAGGAGTACATGCGGCTCCAGATCGAGGAAGCGGTGTACTTCCTGTTCACCTGGACCTCCGGAACCTTCAACTTCGAGGCCGGGGTCCGCCCCGATCGCGAGGACTTCCTGGTACGGATCAACCCCGAGTATCTCCTTCTCGAGGGCGCCAGACGGGTAGACGAATGGAGTCTGGTCGAAAAGAGGATTCCGTCCTTTGATCTGATCTTCTCGGTGGACCAGCGTCACATCGGCGAGTCCGCTCCCGAACTGTCGATGGAACAGCAACGCCTCTTGCCGCTGATCGACGGCACGCGAGATGTGCAGCAGCTGATCGACGAATCGGGTCTCGCTGAGTTCGAGGTGGGGAAAGCGCTCTTCGGCCTAATCAGCGCCGGGTTTGCTCACCGGGTAGGCACGTCAACCGCAACGGCTCCCAAGGTCAACGACAGCCGGGTGGAAGAACACCGGAACCTGGGTATCGCGTTCTACAAAGCCGGAATGTTCGAGGAGGCGATGCGCGAGTTCCGCCGGGTCTGCGACCTGCGTCCCAATGATTCCGGTGCGCCCTTGTTTCTGGGCTTGATAGGTATCCGCCAGGCTCGATGGGAGGATGCAGCCGAGGCGCTGCGGCAGGCGGCATCAGCGGGCGTGCCCAAGCCGGCCGTGCTACACAACCTCGGATTTGTCCTGGAGCAGCTGGGCAGGCTGGACGAGGCGGAGGCGGCGTATGGTGATGCGGCCGGCCGAGCGCGGGACGACGCGAGGATCATGTTGGGGTGGAGCGTTGCGGCGCTCAAGCGAGGAGATCACCAAGTGGCCCAGGGGCGGCTGGCCCGGGCCCGGGAACTACTCAAGGGAAAGACGGTTCCAGCCCTGTGGTACTGGGCGGCCACGCTCTGCAGCGGGGGACTAGACGATGTCGAGGGAGCGCTCAGGTTCGCCCGTGAAGGAGTCGAAGCCTACCCTGAACATCCGGTGCTCCAGAACAACCTGGCTGTGCTGCTGGAGCTGCATGGAGATCTCGAGGAAGCAGAAACCATGCTTCGCGCGGCGCTGGCAGAGGACCCGGCACTCCCCCAAGTGTCGAAGAACCTGGCCGACATACTCTACCGCACCGGGCGGTATGACGATGCCGCCGAAGCATACGAGCGGGCCGCCAAACTCAATCCCGAGCTGGGGGACGATCTCTACTTCAAGCTGGGGAACATCGCATACAAGCGGCGGGACCACGTTCGGGCCCGGGAGAGCTGGGCTCAGGCGGCTTCCCTTAATCCCGGGCATGAACTCGCCCGGGCGAATCTTGAAATGCTGGATCTGACACAATGACGGCCGAAGAGGCCGCTTTTTCTGCACTGACGCGGAAGATCTCGCGCGAGGTGGGTCTCGCACTCGACACCTTCAAGGACAAGTGTCTGCGCCGGCGGATTGCGGTTCGGATGCGGGCCTGTGGGGTTCAGAGCTATGCCGACTATCAGTCGGTGCTCGATCGCAATCCGGAGGAGTACGAGCGGCTCAAGGACGCCATCACCATCAACGTCACCCGGTTTTACCGGAACGCGGAAACCTGGAATCTGCTGCGGAAGAGCGTGATCCATGAGATCTGCGCCACGAAGGACGGTGAGATTCGGGTCTGGAGCGCGGGATGCTCCTCGGGAGAAGAGCCATATACCTTGGCTATGCTGATTGCCGACCATCTGGAGCAGCAGGGTACCCCGGAGCGCATCCATCGGGTAACGGTGGACGCAACCGACATCGACCAGCGCTCTCTGGAACGAGCTCAAACCGGTCGCTACCGCCGCGACACTCTCGCGGAAATGCCATTGGCCATGGCGGCCCGTTATTTCGAGCACGAAGGCCGCGACTGCCGGGTGGTGCAGCGGATCCGGCAGCGGGTCCTGGTACGGGCTGCGGATCTGAGCAATGATCCGCCGCCGCGGCGGAATTATCACCTCATCGTGTGTCGTAATGTGGTGATCTACTTCGAGCGCGAAGCCCAAGAACGCGTCTTCGCGACTTTCGCGGACGCGTTGGCTCCGGGTGGCTTTCTCGTGCTAGGGAAGGTCGAGACGCTGTTCGGTCCCGCCCGCCAGCGGCTCACGCTACTCGATCCGCGAGAGCGGGTCTACCGGCGGGCCGCATGAAGCCGCGGGAACTGGTCGTGCGGGTGGCAGACCTGCGCGTCGGCGTAGGCGACGATGTGCTCGTCACCCTGGGGCTGGGAAGCTGCGTGGCCATCGTGCTGCATGATATGGAGGCCCGGGTTGGGGGACTGGCCCACGTGCTCTTACCGTCACCCGCCCTGGCTCGCGCCAGTGCCAATCCGGCCAAATTTCCCCAGTCGGCAGTACCCCGGCTCTTGGAGCTGATGAAGGCGGATGGAGCGAAGACCAAACGCATCACGGCCCGGTTGGCCGGTGGGGCCAGCATGTTCGCCGCTCTCGCGCCGCCGGGGACCATTCAGATGGGGGAAAGAAATCTGGTGGCGGCGCGCCAGGTGCTTCAAACTCACGGCGTCCCCCTCGTCGCCGAGGCGGTGGGAGGGGACTTCGGCCGCACGGTCCGTCTCACTGTCCAGGATGGCCGGCTCGAAGTCAGCACGGTAGCCCATGGTGTCCGGCATCTCTGATCCGGGACGGGTGTTGGTGGTGGATGACAGCCCGTTTTTTCGCCGGCTCCTGACCGAGGTGGTGGAAGGATCGGGTGAGTTCCAGGTCATCGCCACGGCGCGGGACGGCATGGATGCAGTACGCAAAGTACGGGCGCACGCGCCGGACCTGGTGCTGATGGATCTCGAGATGCCCGAGCTCGATGGATTGGGCGCCATCGGCTACATCATGGCCGAATCGCCCCGTCCGATCATCGTGGTGAGTGCGTACATCGGACCTGGGGCCGTGGCCGCTATCCGGGCGCTCGAATTAGGTGCCATCGACCTGGTAGCCAAGGAGGAAGAGAGGGGAGCTGCGGCCACGGCGCGCTTCGCCGACCGGCTCATGGCCGTTCTCCGTGCGGCCCGGTCGGCGGACGTCAAGCGGCTGACTCAGGTAGAGCAAATCGAACGTCCAGCGGAACCCATCCATCCGCCGGCCCCACGTCCCGCGGGACGAGCTCGGTTCTGTGTGGCCATCGCAGCATCCACCGGTGGGCCGCGAGCACTGGCCCAGGTGGTGCCTCAGCTCCCCATTGGAATGGACACAGCGATTGTGATCGTACAGCACATGCCGCCCAAGTTCACCCAGAGTCTGGCCGATCGCCTGGCGGCACAAAGCCAATATGCGGTGCTGGAAGGCCGCGATCGGATGCCGCTGGCGCCGGACACCGCCTATGTCGCGCCGGGAGACTTTCACATGCGGGTTGCGCCGGGGGCGGACGGACCCCAGTTGCTGCTGGATCGGGGACCACCCGTCTGGGGAGTGCGGCCCGCTGCCGATCCCCTCTTTGGCAGTGTGGCGCGAGAATTCGGCCCCAGTGCCGTTGGAGTCGTGCTCACCGGTATCGGCCGGGATGGGGCGGAAGGGCTGCGGCAGATGAGCGAGGCAGGGGGCACCGGCATCGCGCAGGACCGGCCAACAGCGACCGTGTACGGAATGCCTGGCGCGGCATTTCACGCCGGGGGAGCGCGCTTTGTTCTCCCGGTGACGGAGATCGCTTCGCGCATCGTCACCGAGCTCACTTTGCTGAGGCATCGGTGAGCTCACCGCATCAGGGATTTCTCCTGGTCCGGG
>DASSED010000213.1:0-15177 GCA_035695405.1 Gemmatimonadales bacterium | reverse complement strand
GCGTACGCCCTGGCCGATACCATCCTTCAGGAGTCGCCCGGGCACCTCTTCGGCTACATCATCCGGGGCACTGCAGCCGATCTCCAGGGTGACGCGGCCGCGGCATCGCGCGCTGGGCGCGACTTCCTGGCCCACTATGACCGCGAGATGTCCGCCAAGCGAGTGGAGTATCAGGAGCACCGGGCGGTGGTGGAGGAGTTCAGGCAGAGAGCGGAGAAGAAATTCCCTCCGTCCTCCCGGCCTTAGATTGGAAGCATGCCCCGAACCGTTCACATCTCCCACAGCCCCGATTCCGACGACGCCTTCATGTTCTACGCGCTGGCCGAAGGCAAGCTGGACACGGGCGATCTCCGGTATGTGCACCAGCTGGCCGATATCGAAACCCTCAACCAGCGGGCCCGTCGCGCCGAGCTGGAGGTCACCGCCGTCTCGATCCATGCTTATGCCTACCTGTGGCGGAACTACGCTCTTTTGAGCTCCGGCGCCTCGATGGGTGATGGGTACGGACCGCGGATCGTGTCCCCGCAACCTGCGCCGCGCGATCCTCGCACTGCGCTCGCGGGGCGGAGAATAGCGGTGCCGGGTACCCTGACGACCGCGTACCTGACACTCCAGCTCTATCAATCTCGCTGCATTCCCGAAGTGGTGCCGTTCGATCAGATCGAGGACGCGGTGCACCGGGGTGATTTCGATTTCGGGCTCCTGATCCACGAAGGCCAGCTCACCTATGCGGACAGTGGGCTCCATCTCTGGGCCGATCTGGGGGCCTGGTGGCTGGCGGAAACCGGATTGCCCCTGCCGCTGGGAGGAAACGTGGTGCGCCGCGATCTGGGGCCCGCGATCGTGAAGCAGATCGCCCGCGATATCCACGCCAGTATCGTGTATGGCCTGGCGCATCGCGCGCCCGCGCTGAGCCACGCCAAGCAGTTCAATCGGGGCATCGGGGATGAGCGCACCGACACCTTTGTGGGCATGTATGTGAATGAGTGGACCGTAGACTACGGACCGCGCGGCAGACGCGCGGTGCAGGAGCTGCTGGATCGGGCTCATGCCGCGGGACTGATTCCCGAGCGGGTGCCGGTCGAGTTCGTTTCTGCTTGACCTTTTTCGAATCGCTCTCCTACCTTTTCACTCCCTGAGATCATGTGCCGATAACCATTCGTGAGTCCGCCGCCGCCCCCGCCTCCCGGACCCGGATGGAGGAGTGTGTGTGCCCCTGACCGATGCGCCGGTGACGCTGCTGGTGGTGGACGACGAAGATTCGATCCGCAACGCGCTGGGTAAATTTCTGGTTCAGCAAGGCTATGAGGTCGCCACTGCAGCCACCGGGGAGGAAGCCCTCGCGGTGCTCCAGCGGCAGCGGGTCACGGGCATCCTCCTCGACGTGAATCTTCCCGGAATCAACGGCGTCGAGCTGGTTCCTCAGCTGCTGGAGCTGGAGCCAACTGTTGCGATCCTGATGTTGACCGCAGTCAACGATGCCACGAGTGCAGCTCTTTGCATGCAAAGAGGTGCATACGATTACCTCATAAAACCGATCGATCTGGGACACCTCGGGCGGGCCATCCACCACGCCCTCCAGCGTCGCCATACGCTCCTCGAAGGCCAGCAGATCAATCAATGGCTCAAGGACGAGGTGGCGGCCAGGGTCACCGAACGGAGGCTGGAGCAGGCCAACCAGGAGCGGATCTCGGTGGCCACTCTGGAGGCCCTGATCAACGCTTTAGAGGCCAAGGACCCGTACTTACGCGGTCACTCGGCCCGGGTCGCCGACATGTCGGCGATGGTCGCGGCAGAGGCCGGGTGCGCCGATGAGGAGATCGAGGCGGTGCGGACCGGCGGGCGGCTCCATGATATCGGCAAGATCGGCATCCGCGAGGAGGTCCTCAACAAGCAGGGTCCCCTGACCGAGGCCGAGTACGAGCACGTAAAGCAGCACGTGACCGTAGGATCCCAAATTCTGGCACCGTTGGTGCATCTGCGCGACGTCATCGGGTTCGTGCGGAGCCATCACGAGCGTTGGGACGGTACCGGCTATCCGGACCGGCTGGCGGGTGAGGCCATTCCTCTGGGGGCCAGGATCATCGGCGCAGTCGAGATCTACGATGCCCTCACGACCTCGCGACCTTATCAGGAAAAGATGCCGCCTGAAACGGCGATCGAACGCATGCGGGACCTGATCGGAACCACCCTCGATCCGGCGGTCCATCAGGCGCTCGAATCGGTCATCGCGCGCCGCCAAACCCTGGTCTTTCTGGACGACGCGCGCGCCTGACGCTCTTGCCCAGCTCCAGCCGGCCCTCAGGGCCTCTCCGGGAATTCCATGACGCGGGTAACGGTAATTCTCGTGATAGCCGGGCTGATGCTGGCCGTAGCGCTCCTCACGGCTCTCGCCTGGCTGATCTACACCGCATACCTGGATCGGGTTGAACGCCGCCTAGCTTCACGCAAGGGACTCTACCGCGACCTGGTGTTCGATCTGGCCACGCGGGACCGTACCCTCCTCGAATCCACCATCCATCAGATGAAAACCCTGCACGACCTCGATGCACTCGAGGCGGTGCTGGAGGAGCAGGCGCGGAGCTCGACCGGCCGGCAGGAGTGGCTGCTCGAGGTGTACGACGAGCTGGGATTGGTGGATAAGTACATCGCCAAGCTGCGCACCGCACGCAAATGGAGAGATCGAGCCTTTGCTGCCGAGCTGCTCGGCAGAGTAGGAAGCGCCAAGGCGGTTCCGGCGCTGCTGGAGACGATTCAGGCCACGCGGAGCGAAGATGCCGATGTCCGGGAGATCGCGCTCCGCGCCCTCGCGCGCATTGCCGATCCCGCAGCAGTAGAGCCGCTGATTCAGGCGCTCTCCAGCGCCGAGCCGTGGTTGATCCCCCGAATCGCCGACATCCTGGCACGCCACGGCGAGGCCGCCATCGATCCGCTCCTCATTCTCCTGGAGCAATCGCCCCGGCAGTCATCGCGCGCCTGGGCCGCCAATGTGCTGGGAGAGCTGGATGCCCAACGGGCCTTCCCGGCTCTGGTGCGCCATCTGGGGGATCCGGACGACGAAGTCCGGGGCAAATCCGCAACCGCCCTGGGCCGTCTGGGTGACCGCCGCGCCATCCCTCAGCTTCTGGAGCACCTGCTGACCGATCCGGCTCCCTTTGTCCGGGTGCGCATTGCGTGTGCGCTGGGGCAGTTTGGCGGACCGGACGTGATCGATCGGCTGGTGTACGCCCTGCGAGATCCAGCCTGGTGGGTCCGGATGCGGAGCGTCGAAGCGTTGGAGCAGATCGGCGCGGCCGCCGAAGGTCCGTTAATCATCGCGCTGGATGATGCCGAGCCGGAGATTCGAAGCCGCGCCGCTGTGGCGCTCGAGCGGCTCGGCGTGGGCGAGAAGGTCGTGCGTCTGATCGAAGCCGGCGAGGGTGGCCCCGAGGCCAACGAGATACTGGTCCGGCTCAGCGCCGGCGGCGCGCCCGAGTACCTCGGCGAGCTGCTGCGGCACCCGTCGGTGCAGGTGAGAGAGGCGGTGATCACGGCGGTAGCCCGTGCCGGCCGGCGTGAACTGGCCGGAGCATTGGTCCAGACCGCCTCGTCCGATGGCGAGCCGGCGTTGCGAGCTTTGGCGTTTGATACCCTTCGGTCTCTGCAGATCGGCGATGCGCTCACCGCTTCAGTGGCAGGTCTGGCCGACCCCGATCAGCGGGTCCGGGCCGCCGCGGTGAGGCTCTTGAGCGCGCTGGGTGGCAACGAGGCCAAGGAGCTGTTGCGCTCCCAGACGTCGGATCCAGACGCCGCGGTGCGGGCCGCCGCGGTGCAGGGACTCGGCGCCCTGCGCGCTGGAGCGGCGGAGCCCGACTTTCTCCGCCTGCTGGGCGATCCCAAGCCTCAGGTCCGGGAGGCTGCGATCAGGGCCACCGCCGCGGCAGAGCTCCGCTCGCTGGCGCCGACTCTCATCGAGCTGCTGGAGGACAACGATGAAACGGTCCGTCAAGCCGCCGCGCAGGCCCTGGGTGATCTGGGTGAGGCTACAGCGGTCCCGCCCTTGGCCCGAGCCTTTTCTGCGGCGCCGCCGGCCGAGCGCGAGATCATCACTCGCGCGGTGAGTCGCCTCGATCCCGCCGCTACACCTGAGCTGATCGCTGCGCTGTTGACGAGTCCGGATGCCATCAGCCAGCGGGCCGCGGCCCGCGCTCTCGCTCGGGTCCGAGCTTCGGGATCACCCGAGATCCTCATTCGTCTGAGCGGCAGCACGGACGCAGGGGTCCGGGCCACCGCTCTGGATGCGCTCGGAAGATGCGGGCAAATGGAGGGCATCAACCTGGTGTCGCCCATTGTAGCGGCTGCCCTCGACGACCCCGACGCCGCAGTGCGAGCCCGAGGCATCGATGTCGTGGCCCGGCTCGGCCTCCGGGATGAAGCTCATAGCATCCTGGCTCGTTTGCGGAGCGATCCTTCCGATCAAGTCCGGGAGCGCGCAGCGCTCGCGACCGGACTGATGCAGCTGCCTGGCGGGGAGGAGGCCCTGCTCGAAGCGGTACAGCGCACCGAGTCTCCGGCCGTAAAGGCAGCAGCGGCGCTGGCCCTCGGGACCTACGATCCGGGAAGTCTGGTGTCCCGGATTGTCGAGCTGCCCGATCAGTCCGCAGTGCGGGGACGGCTTCGGGCCCGACTCGCGGAGGACCCGTGGTATCGGCTCCTCAGCCGGAGGATCTCCCGGGCCGGGGCACTCGAGCTTCGCGCCCTCGCGGCCGGGAGTCCGGAATCGGCGCAGCTCCGGCTCGCCGAGGGCATGCGCCAGACGCTGGACCCCGGGGAGCGGGTGAGGCTGATCAGCGGGCTGCGCGCCTTACATGGGGAGCAGAGCCTCGCCGCGCTGCATCAGGTCGTCCGGCAAGATCCCAATCCGGAGGTGCGCGCGGCAGCGCTGGCCGCCATGGGCGATCGACTGGACACGGAGGAGCTACTCGCGGTCGGAACTCGGGCACTGGGGGACCCGAGTATCATCGTCCGGCGGGCGGCCATCGACCTCTTCGCCAAACTGGCCCCTGAGCGGCTCTTTCCCCGACTGATCCGATCGCTCCGGCTGGACGACGACCCGGCGGTCCTTGCAGCCACCGCCGAGCTGGCCGAACGACACTTCAGCTTCTTCCGGGAAGCGGTGTCGTCGACGCCGCTGGACAGCGCCCAGGAAGCGTTGATCGTGAAGGTCGCCACCTTGATTCATCATGTCGAGCTTTCCTCCCTGCTTGCTCCACTGGCTCAGAGCGGCTGGCCCGAAGTACGAGAAGCAGTGGCTGAGCTCTGGCGCCGGCGCCCGGACGCAGTCGCCTCGGATGCGCTGGACAGTCTGGTGGCCGATCCGATGTTGCCGGTTCGGGTGGCTGCCGCGGGTGCCGCGGCTGCTGCCCGGCGGTATGATCTCCTCCGTCGCATGGTCCTCGATCCGGAAGCGAGCGTTCGGCGCCAAGTGGCGGTGGCCCTGGGGAAGGCGGCGCCGGTTCTGCCCCCGGGCATCGCGGTGCTGGAGCGATTGGCAGCCGACCCCGATATGGCGGTTCGAGCGGCGGCTTACGCGGCGCGGCTGGCGCAGGGCACACCGGTGCCGCTGCCGCCGGGAATCGAGCCTCGGGTGGCGGCCGAAGCGGTGCGGGACACGCTTGACCTAAGCAGCCTCCGGGCCGCCGCCCGTACCACGCGTTCGGAAGATGGGCGGCTCGCCGCAGCGCTCGCACTAGCGCTGTTGCAGGACGAGGTCGCCCGGGAAATTGCCCGCACCGATCCGGTGCCAGCCATCCGGCATCGGGTGGGCGGAGCCCTGGAGCTGGCTATGGCGAGCACCGGAGGCGAGCGGTGATCGACACGCTCGGCCGCTATCTGGTCATTCTGGCTCTGTCGGTCCAGCCGCTGTTTCTGCTCTACTTCGTTCTGTACAACAGCTACACGCTCTGGCTCATCGCACTCTCGGCCCGGCAGGTCCGGCGCCGGGTGGCCAGTCACTTTACCGAAGATCTGGATCTGATCGACCGGCGGGACCTCACCCGCCCACTCACGATGGTGGTGCCGGCGTACAACGAAGAGGTGACGATCGTGGACAGCGTCACCGCTCTGATCCATTCCGATTACCCCCGGTTTGAGATCGTGGTGGTCAACGACGGGTCTTCCGACGCCACTCTCGACCGACTGAAAGCAGCCTTCGGGCTCCGGCGAACGGAGGTTCCCTACCGGTCCGCCATCGTCACTGCGTCGGTACGAGGCATGTATGAAGCCACCATTCCTCTACCGACCGAAGTGATGCGGGTGGTGGTCATCGACAAGTACAACGGCGGGAAGGCCGATGCGCTGAACGCGGGGATCAACGCCAGCACCACTCCTTATTTCGTATCGCTCGATGCCGACTCGATCCTCGACCAGCGGGCGCTCAAGGAGTTGATGCGAGTGGTACAGGAGGATCCCAGCGTGGTCGCCGTGGGAGGTCAGGTGGCCATCGCCAATGGCTGCACCATCCGCAACAGCCAGGTGGTCACCGTCGATCTTCCGAAGCGGCCGCTGGCCCGGTTTCAGATGGTGGAATACTTGCGCTCGTTCACCGCAGCGCGAACCGGGTTGGATCGAATGGAATCGATTCTGATCTTGAGCGGCGTGTTTGCGGTTTTCGATAAAGACACGGTCATTCGAGCCGGGGGCTATCTGACTCCGTTCCTGCGCCACCGGCTCACCCGGGAATACGTGGGGGAAGCGGCGGGCACCGTCTGCGAGGATATGGAGATGATCGTCCGGCTGCATCGCTTCATTTTGGATAAAGAGCAGCATCGGCGAATTGCCTTCCTACCCCATCCCGTCGCCTGGACCGAGGTTCCGGAGACGTTCGCATCTTTGCGCAAGCAGCGAGGGCGTTGGTACCGCGGGTTACGAGAGTCCCTCCGTTTTCATCGGGGTATGCTTGGCCGATTGAAGTTTGGCCGGATCGGGTGGTTTGCCTTGCCCACATTCTGGCTGTTTGAATACTATGGTCCCCTGGTGGAGATCGCGGGATATGTCCTGATTCTGTTTCTCTTCCTCATGGAATGGCTAACCGGCGCTTCGCTCATCAGTTACGACTTCCTGCTCGCTTACCTACTGGCCTCGCTGGGGTACGGGATCCTGGTCAACGTCTTTGCCGTGCTGGTAGGAGCCTGGCGGTTTCGGTACGGACTGGCAGACCGGCTGCAGCGGCACTTGCTCCCGTTCAGCCGTAAACGTGAGGTGTTCATTCTGCTCCTGTACGCGGTGCTGGAAAACCTCGGCTATCGTCAGCTGACGTTGTGGTGGAGGCTCAGAGGGTTGTGGGACGCGTGGCGCGGCAAGACCGGATGGGAGAAGTTCGCGCGGGTGGGCTTCCGGCCAGGATCGGCTACGGCCCGTGGTTGAGCCCGTGCTCCCCCAGATTCTGCTGGTTGACGACGATCCGGACATTGCGCGGCTGGTCCAGCACATTCTGAAGAGCAATGGGATGAGGCCCGCCATGCAGGTGTCCAGTGGACGTGACGCACTGGCGTCGCTGGCGGGTGTAGACATCGTGTTGCTGGATCATCAGCTGCCTGACACGAGCGGCCTGGATGTGCTCGATGCCATTCGAGCCCGGCCGGCACCTCCGGCCGTCGTGATGATCACGGCGCACGGTAACGAATCCCTGGCAGCCACCGCGCTGCGCCGCGGGGCCGATGATTACCTGGCCAAGGACGCGGCCCTCAGCGAAATGCTCCCCCAGATCGTGGAGCGGGTACGCCGAACCCGCGAGCTCAGGAAGGCGCTGGGTGCCGCGGAGCAGGATCTGGTCCGGGCCGAGCGGTTGGCGGCGATCGGTGAAATGACGGTCACCCTGCACCACGAGATCAACAATCCCCTGATGGCCGCGCTCGCCGAGGTGGAGCTGCTGCTGGCGCACCCTGGCGGCTCGCCGGAACAGCGGCATCAAGGACTGGAAGAGATACGCACCGCACTCCAGCGGATCCGGGACATCGTGCTGCGGATCGGACAGCTGCGCGAGGCGCGGAGCAAGGATTATCTGCGCGGGGTTCAGATGCTGGATCTCGACCGGCCGCATCAGGAGCGCCCGGCGCTCCATCGAGGAACGGCACTCATCTACATGACCGACGAAGACCTCGCCCGCATCGTGTCCCTGCTGCTTCGGGGCGCCGCGTTTCAGGTGGAGCGCTGTACCTCGATCGCCGACCTGCAGCGGCAGGCGGAACGGATCGGTGTGGCGCTGGTGGTGATCG
The DNA here is from genome assembly GCA_035695405.1 of Gemmatimonadales bacterium. GTDB lineage: Bacteria > Gemmatimonadota > Gemmatimonadetes > Gemmatimonadales > GWC2-71-9 > CAVVWJ01. The sequence goes on along the minus strand of DASSED010000213.1, from coordinate 6,922 downwards.
CGGGGGGTGCGGACACCCCGGGCGCGCATCCGCTGGAAGGGTTCATTCCCGCCAAGGAGCGCGATTACCTCATGGTGGCATTGGTGTCCGGAGACGGGACCGCGGCGATGACGGCCGGGGCCGACCACGTAATGTCGTTGCCCTTCGATCCAGGAACCTTTACGGGGGAGATCCTGCGGCGGCTCGCTCCCGTTTAGCCTGCTGGTAGGCCATACCCTGGAGGCGAATGATCCGCTGTCGTATCGGCGGATGGGACCCGAAGAAGTCGGCCACCACGCCTTCCTTGGCTGCCAGCGTTCCTGGAGCGGGATCGACGATGCAGAGGTGGGCAGCCCCACGAGTGATCGAGCCGGTGGGAGCGGTGGCGCTCTCCAGCTTCTCCAGGGCAGAGGCGAGTGCCATCGGATTTCGGGTCAGCTGTGCTCCCGTGGCATCGGCGAGATACTCCCGCTTGCGGCTCACCGCCATCGCCAGCAACCTCGAGACGATCGGTGCGATGACCAGGGTGAGGACCCAGAGGACCAGAATAATCAGCGCGAGCGATCCGCCACCCTTGCCTCTGCCCCGCCGCCCCGCTGCCGCGCCGCCCCGCTGAATACCTCCCCTCCCGAGCGAACGTCCCAGTCCATCCGACATGAGCGCGATGGCGCCCACCATCCCGGCGAGCAGCGTCATCAGCCGCACATCCAGATTGCGGACGTGTGCCATCTCATGGGCCACCACAGCTTGGAGCTCGTCTCGAGACAGCCGTTTCAGCAGTCCTTCGGTAACCGCGATACTGGCGGAGGCCGCATCCCGGCCGGTGGCGAACGCGTTGGGATCGTCGTCCGGAACAACCCAGATGCGGGGCTTGGGCAAACCGGAGGCAATCGCCATCTCCTCCACTACGTTCACCAATTGTTGCTGCTCGGGCGTGGCGGGCTGAATCAGCTCCCAAGCTCCCGTGGCCCAGAGAACCTTTTCCGGCCCGTAGCGCCAGGAGTACCAGCAGATGCCGCCGGCGGCGAGAGTGGTGAAGATGCCGATGAAGGGGATGATGTGATGGTAGGAGCTGCCCGGTGCGTCTACGGTCATCAGGTAGAAGGCAATGTCGCCTCCGAACCCGACCCAGGCAAAGAAAAGAATGAAACCAACGATGAGCCATGCCGAACGCCGCCGGTTCGCCTCCTGCTGCGCGAACAGGTTGGCGTCGTCGGTCACGCCACCGGCTTATTCAGCGATAGATCCACCGCGGGTACCGCGCGCTCACCGGCATCCTCGATCTCCCAGAGCTCGGCCGGGGCCGCTTTGGCCAGACCTGCGACCAGATTGGTTGGGAATTGGAGCTGTTTGGTATTGTACTGGGTGGCTACGTCGTTGTAGAGCTGTCGCGCAAAGCCGATCTTGTTCTCCGTGCTGGTGAGCTCCTCCTGTAGCTGGGCCACGTTCCCGGTCGCCTTGAGATTGGGATAAGCTTCCGTCAGCGCAAAGAGCCGGCCGAGTGCCTGGGTCAACTCGCCTTCAGCCTGCGCGGTCTGACGTACCCCCGTGGCCGTAACGGCACGGTTGCGCGCTGAGATCACGGCATCCAGCGTGGAGCGCTCGAAGTCCATGGCGCCTTTGACCGTGTTCACCAAGTTGGGTATCAGGTCGTGGCGACGCTTGAGCTGAACGTCGATCTGCTTCCAGGCGTTGAGCACCTGATTCTTGAGCGATATCAACCCGTTGTATGCACCGATCACCCACAACACCACGATCGCAACGACGCCCAGCAGGATGAACGTGCTCATGTTGTCTCCGAGCTCACTTTGGTGTCTTCGATCAGAACGGGCTCTGGTTCCAGCGGTGTCCAGCTGGGCTCGGGGGTGCGGCGTTCGGCCACCGGGGGACTGTTCTCCAGACCAACCACCGACGCGAGCGCTTGCCGCAGCGCCTCCGCGATTACCGCTACGTCGGCGTTGAGCCGGAGCGCCGGGTGCTGCTCATCCATGAGCACCTCGACGCCAGGTGCCACGGCGATGCGCCGGCAGGTTGAGCTCGAAGTCGCCAGTCCCTCGACCGGAGCCAGCCACGCCATGACGGCTCGTCCCACCCGTCCCCGTCCGGTGCCCGGCGTCCTGAGGAGCGGCAGGTGTTCGGGCGGCGGCAGGCCGGGCCCCAGGGAGGTTGCTACGCGGCGCTCGATAAGATCGCCGGTGAGCCCGGAAAACTCCTTCTGCATCGATTCCAGCGTGGCACCTTCCATCTGCCGGAGCTTGATGGCCAGAACCTGGAGCAGGTGACGATAGGAATACACAGCGGCGGTGCCGCGGCCATCAGGGGGGCTCACCAAGCCGCGCGCGACATAGAACCGAATGGTTCGCTCACTGGGCCGGGCCCGGGCCGCGGCGTTCACGGGCACAACGCCGGACGCATCCAGGATGCCTCCGGCCAGCGCGGCGAGGTCGCGGAGGCCCCAGGGAGCGAGGGCGCGATACTCTCTCAAGATGGTGAGCGGATCGGGTGGTGCATGGGGAGGTGCAAGGTTCATCCGTGCCCGTTACCCTCGAGAAGGTCGGGATGGTTATCGGCAGCGGCGATTACCGCGCCGACGGTCTTGACCAGCATTTCCAAGCTGAATGGCTTGGTCAGAATGGGACAGCCGGCCAGTGCTTCGGGCCGGTCCTGCTCGGGCCAAGGATCTCCACTCATCAGAATGGTCCGGCCCACAAGTTGGGGCCACCGGCGCACGATAGCCAGAAACAAGGTATCGCCCGAAATCTGGGGCAGGCGGAGGTCCAGCAGCACGAGGTCGAAGTTGCTCTCGCCCAGCACCTGATATGCCGAGTTCGGATCCGCCACCGATACCACCGAGTAGCCGTGATTGGTGAGCGCCCGCTCCAGCGTCCGGCGTAACGCCGGCTCGTCATCAACAATCAGAATGCGAGAGCTCACGAGGCGGCTTGGTTCATGGCACTGAAGTAGCGCTCGGTCACGATCATCAAGGCCTCTTCAGTCGAGAGCGAGACCCGCAGCTCACCCGCAGTGACTCCAAACACGGCTCGCAGGTGCATTTGCAGCGTCTTGGTCTTGCTGTAGCCAAGTTTCAGAGCGACATCCTCGACGGTATACCCCGGATCGAGCAACAAACGGTGCGCATACAACAACCGGATGAGAACCATGACCACACGAGGCGATGGGAGACCGATCTTGGTGAACCAACGCTCGCAGGTTCGACGGGTCAGCTGAGCTCGCTCCGCCAGGGCGGTGACGGTGGGGGCCTCATCTCCGGCGTGCAACATTGCCTGGAGCGCCTGGATCAGCTCCGGGGGTAGCTCCCGGAGCACCCCACTCAGCGCCTGCATGACCTGCTGCGAGGCACTCTGCTCGAGCTCCGCCTGAAGTGCACTACGAAGAGAGGCTGGGGCATCTTCAAACCGCTGGAAGACCACCCGCCGAATGCCTGCCCGTCCGAGCTGAAGCAGCACAGCCGCCGTGGCCGGAGCGAGTTCAGTATAGATGAGAAGTGGTAACGAGGGGAAGAGTAAGCGGATTCGTTCGATTCCGTGAGCCCTGGCTTCACCACCCAGCAGTGGATCTACTACTGCCATCTCCACCGGCTTGGCCCTGATGGCGTCCACCGCCTCAGGCCACCCGCCACCATACACCCACTGGTAGCGCTCCGGATCCAGCATGCGGAGCCGCATCAATCGGTCGGCCGGTATCGCGGCCAGGAGCAAATGTCGCAAATCGGCCCCTATTTGTCGCAAATGGGCCCTAATAACACCAAGCAGCGATCCCCAGATTGGCCCCGCTAGCCCTCCCCCGGGTCCTTCTGCCAATCGGAAAGGGATTTCTCTATGTCTCGCTCCAAGAGCTACGGTCTGATCCTGGCCTTGCTGGCTTCCGCCGCCCTGAGCACTGCCTGCACTCGGACCGATACGACGGGGCCGTCAGATCAGCAGCCCTCTTTCGAAGAGAGCCAAGGGGCCAACAATCACCATTAGGGATGAGGACAGGCCGGGGGTACGGCCGGCGTCCGGTCAGTCGGTTGATGCCGAGGCGTACTCCCGGAGTCCAGCCATGATGTCGTCCACGGCCGGCTGAGCAACCGGGGTGATTTCCTGGGGTTGAGCTTCACTCGCCTGACGCTCGGATAGTTGCTGGAGTGCCTGTTCGATCTTGAAGTACCAGGCGTTCAGACGGTGGGTTTCGGCCAGCGCCATACCAGCCTTGAATGCCTCGCGAGCCCGCCCGGGCTGGCCAAATCGGGCCAAACCGGTGCCGAGTTTGTATTGATAGTCGGTCGCCATGCTGGGTGAGAGGCGCTCCGAGACCTCGTTGATCCCCGCCCGGCAGCGCTCGAACGCCACGCGGTTTCCGACGGCCGATTCCAAATCCATCAGCTCCAGCAGGGCATTGGCGCGGACCAGGAAACTGGTCTTCGAGTTGATCACGATCTCGAAGGCGAGTCGCGCCGCCTCATAGGCGCCGACCTCATACAGGTCGATGGCCAGGTCACTGAGGGTGCGCATCCGCTGGAGCGGGTCAGGTGTGAGTCGGAAAGCCTGATAATGCGCTCTCAGCGCCTCGGCCCGCAGACCCTGGAAATTGTAGATGGTACCCAGGTCTGCATAGGCCAGTGCCTGGGCATCGACAATCTGGCGCTCGGTGGCTTCCTGCACCACGCTCTCTGCCGCGGCGCGAGCGGCCGGGTAGTTGCCTTGGCCTCGATGCACGGCACCCCGACCCAGGCGGCCGCGCAGCATCGAGAGGGCGTCACCCGATCGGGCACCGGCCTCTTCGGCGGCGCCGTAGCACGAGTTCGCGGCATCCCAGCGCGCCAGTAAGCGATTGAGCCGGCCGGCGAACAGGGCGTACGCGGTGAAATCATTGATGGGAGTTTGATTTCCCTGGACCCGGGCGGCGAGCGTCAGCATCTCGAGACCCTCTTCCAGCCGGCCTTCGTTTTCCAGGTAATAGGCGTACGCCGTAAGACTCAGCCAAAGGCTGGAGCTGGGAGGGCCTTCCAGAGGCACCGCTGCCACGATCCCGGCCAGGTGGGCGCTCTCAGGAGAATCGCCGGGCAGATCATGGATATGACGGCGCACCGCCTCGAGCTGCCAGCGGAACCCGTCAAAGGCTTCCCGGCCGGACTCGAACTGGAGCAGTTTGTCCAGCAGGCGAGCGACAACGTAGGCACCCAACGCCAGGCGAGCCGAAGCGTCTCGCTCCTGCTCCCGCTGCAGTCGCGCGCGCTCGAGAAACGGCTCATGACCGAGCAAGTCTGTTGGCGACCCTACGTCGCCAAACAGCCGCTGAGGCGTATACAAGGTGCGTCCTTCCGTTGTACTGGGCTCCGGGGGTACAGCTAGTATCGCGTCGGCCCGCCACCCACACAAGTCCTCTTGCTAAGCCGACAAAGGAGTTCGCGAATTCCAGCACGGAAGGCACAAAAAGGGTGCCATTTGCCGCCGGCAGACTCGGTAACCTGTCTCATGCGTCAAGGTTTTAGTCTGCTGGAAACCGTGCTGGTTCTTGCAGTGATGGGGCTCCTATGCGGCCTCGCTCTGCCTCACCTCGCTGGAGTTCTGGACACGGTGAGTGTGGATGCTGCGGCTAATCACCTGGTCGCGGCACACCAGAGGGCTCGTCTCATGGCGGTAGCTCGAAGCCAGGTTACGGTTCTCACCGTGGATGCCGATCGTCTCTCCATTCGACATAGGGGAGAAGACACCGTGCTCTGGTCGGAAAACGGCCCGTCGGCTCAGGGAGTGGATCTGGCAGGATCCGTCACGCGCCAGCTCACGTTCTCGCCCGAGGGGTTCACATTGGGGCTCTCGAACGCCACGCTGGATCTGAGTCGAGGCCGGGCTCATCGTCGGGTGGTCGTGTCTCGGGTGGGACGGGTGCGAATACTACGATGACGCCGGACGCGCAGAGGGAGACGGCCCCTGGGCGCGGACGACCAGGCCCGGAGGCCGGCAGGGCTCCGGGCCGCTCTCTCATGGTGTCAAGCGACGCTCAGGGCGCACTCAGCTGAAAAACGAGATCGACATGCACTTGAATGTTCTCGCTCATCTTCAGCATGCCCAGCATCTTGCTCAGGCCTCCGATGGAGTAGTCTTTCAGGTTCATGGGAAAGTCGCTGTGCACCCGTGCGGTGTTGGCCTGGATCTGGATCGTTCCGGGCAGCTCGACTTGGCGAGTTACTCCGTGAATCACCATGGCACCATGCAGGATCACCGGAACCCGCTCCTCCCCTTGACCCGCAGGCGCAATGCGCTCCAAGTCAAAGCGGATGACCGGGAATTTTTTTGCTTCCATGGACTTATTCAGGTCCTTGTCCCGCTTACCATCGCCGGTCTTGAGAGTCTGCACCGGCGCCTCCACCCAGCCACGCACCTCGGCCAGGTCGCGGGCACCTTTGATTGCGCCAGTCACCGTGGTGGTTGTTCCGGTGAAGTCGCCCACGGTGGCATGGCCATCAAAGCTCAGAGTGCCGGTGGTGATGCGGCCATCCGGTATGGGAGGCGATTGCGCCATGATCACGGGTGTAGCCTGAAATGAAAGGTTGATCAGCGCCGCAACCAAGCAGATCATGCGGGCTGGCAGGCCTCCGCTCTGCGCCATCTCAGGAGTCCAACCCATACTTCCTCACTTTGTTCAACAGCGTCGAGCGAGAGATGCCGAGGAGGTGGGCCGCCTTACGTTTGTTGCCGTCGGTGTATCGCAGAACTCGTGCGAGATGGGTCCGCTCGGCCGCTTCCAGGGAGAACGGTGCATCGGCGTCCTCGGGAGCGATCGCCTGACGCAGCCGGACGTGATCGACGGAGGGCAGGCTCATATCGAGCACCAGCGTGTCCACCTCGCCGGCCTCTATGGCCTTGGCCGCAGCCTCCGAGTCGGAGACCGCCTGAACCTCGTGTTGAGTGCCGCCGAGGAGCGACACCAGGCTCCGCCG
>DASSED010000212.1:0-9915 GCA_035695405.1 Gemmatimonadales bacterium | reverse complement strand
GCCGAACCCCCAACACGCCACCAACCGCGGCGTTTGAGTCGAGCTGCGATGGACTGGGCTGCAACTTTACGGATGGGAGCACCGACCCAGGTGGCTCGGTTGCAACCCGGAACTGGGACTTTGGGGATGGGAGCAATTCGTCGCTCCAGAATCCTAGCCACACCTACGCCCAGGAGGGGACCTACAATGTCACCTTGACGGTGACGGATAATCGTGGCGCCACTGCCAGTGTAAGCAAGCCCGTTACCGTAAACGTTTCGCCCCCGCCCAACGCGCCTCCCACTGCGGGCTTCTCGTTCAGCTGTACCGATCTCGGCTGCTCCTTCACCGACGAGAGTACCGACTCCGATGGGACCGTTGACTCCTGGAGCTGGGATTTTGGCGACGGGACCAGCTCCAACGCTCAAAATCCCGACCATACCTACGACACGGGGGGTGACTTTATCGTGCAGTTGACAGCGACAGATAACGACGGTGTGAGTAGATCAGTGACTCACACCGTGACCGTGGTGGCTCCGGCGAGCGGCCCTTGAGGAAATAGTATCCCCTGATTGCCGAACGTGGCCCACGCCACCCGATGACGCAAGCAGAAGGCAGGAAAGGCATTTTGCTGGAACATGCCTCGCAGGCTGTGCGCGATGGCGACATCGTGGGAGGAGAGTACCCCGTCGGGCGCAAGATGGGGAAACACGCTCTCGAATTCCCAGGTCATGTGGTCGAAGGTGTGCAGGCTGTCATGGTGAAAGAGGTCAATGGTGGGGAGCGTGTCCACCAGGCGGGGTAGCTCATCCCGACTATCGCCCAGGATCAGCTGCCAGCGGATTTGCAGGTCTTCCGGGATGAAAAAATCGTGGGGGGGTTCCGTCTCCTCCCGTCCCAATTCGATGCTATACAGCTGGCCTTGGCCATTCTGCGCCAGTGCAGCGAGGATGTGACCGCTGATGGCCCCGTACAGGACTCCAGTCTCAACCAGGGTCTGTGGCTTGGCGGCTCGAACCAGAACGTACATGCAGCGGCAGTCGAACTCACCCGTGGTCCCGACTCGGTAGGGACCCGGAAACCGAGCCAGGGCTGCAAGGCGCTGCCGGTGCCACGCCGCAAAATCCGAGCGCGCGTACTCCTCGTCCAAGGCCCAGGCATCTACTCCGTATCGCTCTGATAGAAAACCGAGGAACCGCGAACGCCGGCTCTGGGCGGGCTCGCGCGACACCCGCCAGTGCAACATCAGCCGTAATGCCGCACGATCCGGATTACGTACTACTTTCTTGAGGAGTCGAAGGGGATCGGCAGCCAGGATAGCTCCCATAATCTACCTCGCCAACGAATGGCCACTCCAAATCACCATGAGATGTCGAGGAATCTTGGGAGGAAGACACAAGTTCCTCCTATCACCAACCCGCAGCCCTGAACGAAATTCTGCAGGCGCGGTGGCGACTGGTTCGACTGTGGTCTCGGGTGATGTGAAGCTCGGGGGGAGAGTGGAAGATTGGAAATCCCGCCAGAGATTGCAAGCCCTTGAGGAGGCAATTAGGTGAGTATCAGGCTCGCAGGGGTGATCATCTATCCCATCAAGGGAACTCGGGGGATTTCGCTCGAGCAGTGGGACGTGGACCAATTCGGGCTGCGCTACGACCGTCGCTGGATGGTGGTGAATCTTTCAGGCGAGTTTCTGTCCCAGCGCACCCACCCGAGACTGGCCCTGATCGTCCCGTTCATTGATGGGCGGATTCTCCGGGTCACCGCCCCGGGCATGCCTCCCATCGACTTGTCGCTGCATCCGAAAGAGACGGTTCGTAGCCGAGTCGCAGTATGGCGGGATAGCTGTGGCGCAACCTGGCTGGGAGAGGCTGTCGGCGATTGGTTTTCGGAGTTCCTCGGATCGCCCTGCAGTCTGGTCCACATGCCCGAGCGGGTGGTTCGGCCGGCCGATCCCGCCTATGCGCCGCCGGGTACCCGGGTCAGCTTCGCGGACGCCTTCCCCTTTCTCCTCACGTCCGAAGAGTCGTTGACGGATCTGAATCAGAGACTCCCCACGGCCCTACCGATGAACCGTTTTCGCCCCAACCTGGTGGTCGCAGGGGGGCGCCCCTATGAAGAAGACGAATGGCGGGACATTCAGATCGGTGACATCCCCATGCAGGTAGTAAAGCCGTGCGGCCGGTGTGTGGTCACCACCACCGATCAGAGCACCGGCGCTCGGGGGCAAGAGCCGCTTCGCACCCTGGCGACGTACCGCAAGCGAAACGGTGAGGTGATGTTTGGGCAGAACCTGGTCCACCGGAATTCGGGCCGGCTCCGGGTAGGCGACCCGGTTCGAGTGCCCGGCTGACCCAATGGAAGTTCAAATCTTCGGCGTCAGAAAGAGTCCCGACACCAGAAAAGCCTTGCGTTTTTTCGCCGAGCGCCGGGTAAAAACGCACTTCGTCGATCTCGACCAGCGGGCTGCGTCACCCGGTGAGCTCCGGCGCTTCGTCCAACGCTTCGGGGTGGAGGCCCTGCTGAATCGATCCTCCCGCCGCTTCGCCGACCTGGGATTGGCCGCCGCTCATCTGAGCGACGAGCGCTGGTTGCACAAACTCGCGACCGAGCCGCACCTCCTACGTATGCCTCTGGTCCGCTCTGGCCAGCAGCTCACCATCGGCGACGCAGAAGAAGTCTGGCGGGGCTGGATGCAGCCGTCAGGATGAATACGAGACGGTCACTGTGGCGGGCGACCGGAGCGTTTGGAGCACGACACAGTAGCGCTCGGTCAATTTGAGCAGGGTCCCGAGTTGCTCCTGGGTGGCCTCGGTGTCGAGCTCGAACCGGACCCGAATTGTCTGGAATCCGACCGGCACCTCTTTGCTGACTCCTAGCGTCCCGCGGAAGTCGAGATCCCCTTCCACCAACACGGCTCCGCTGCGAACCGGAATTTCGAGCGACGTCGCCACGGCCCGCAACGTCACGCCGGCGCAGGCCGCCAGGGCCTCGAGGAGCATATCGCCCGAGCAGGCCTGAAGTCCTGAGCCACCGGTGGCGGGATGCAGCCCCGCCTCCACCAGCGCCCGCCCGGTATCGACTCGGCAGCTGATCCCATTGCCGTCCAGGGTGCCCGAAGCCTTGAGAGTAATCAAGGCTCGGGCAGGGTCATCGCGGTATTGCTGCTTGAGGGGCGCCTGGCGGGTGCGAAGATCGTTGGCTTCCATGACCAGTTCCGAAGAAAGATGGGGAACGATACTTCCCCGGCGGGAAAAACAAAGCGAGGCCGGCCTCAGCCGACCTCGCTTGCAAACCAGCCGATCAGTTAGTGCGCGGTAACGCCGACCCCAAACTGCAGCACATCAGCGGAGCCGTTGGTGAAGCTGCCCCGGAACCAGTTGGCCACCGGCGTGATCGAGAGGTTGCGACCGGCGCGGATGTCATAGCCCAGGCCGCCCAGCAGCCCGAACCCGCCGTCGGACGCGCTCACCGACCCGTCATCCGCACGGAGGTTGGAATATCCCGCTCCCGCCTTCAGGAACAGCCCCTGAGCCGGCATGGGGTACCAGTATGCCGCTCCGGAGATATTGCCCATGGTGACGGTCGCGGGGCCTTCATCCTTGGTCCAGCCGTTCAGCTCCACACCCAGCAGGATATTCTGCCGGAGCGTGCCGCCCAGCTTGGCATACCCGCTCAGTCCGCCTTCCCGATCCACGTCGGCGCAGCCGTCGCAGCTGGTTCCTAAGGAGCCGTAGCCGAGACCGCCGCCGAACCAGAAACCCTGTCGCGTCTGCGCGTGCTGAGCGTTTGCCGTGGTGGCCAGCGCCAGCGCGAGGAGCGCGCAGATCCCAGTTGCCCGCAGTGTGCTCATGTCGCCTCTTCGAGATGGGAGAGATTGCCGGGCGTCCCGCCTTCCGACGGTAGCCTGTCGGCACCGCTGTGTGTTGCGGCGCGGCCGGTATGAGCAAAAGACAGACCGCTCATCACATCGGGTAACTCGTTATCTATCCGTTGCTTTCTGGATGGACTCGGCTCGCCCCGCCTTGCGAATCGCACCAGCCCGTGGTTCAGTGCGATGTGATACCCAAGCCGATATCCAGCACGTTGAGTCCTCCCGGATTGAACGAGCCGCGATACCAGTTGGCTACGGGCGTGACCGACACGTTCCTCCCCACTCTGATGTCATAGCCCAAGCCGCCCAGCAGGCCTAACCCGGTCTCGCTGGAAAAGCCGTCATCCATGACCGAGTAGCCCAGGCCGGCCTTGAGAAAGAGCCCGCCGTTGCTCACGGGATACCAGTATGCGGCACCCGACATGTTGCCCATCGTCATGGTCTGGCCGAATTCGCTTTTGCCCCAACCGTTGATCTCTACGCCCAGGAGGATGTTCTGCCGCAGCGTGCCGCCCAGTTTGAGATACCCGCTCACCCCACCCAGCCGATCGCAGCCGTTGCAGCCAAGCGTACCGTAGCCGAGGCCGCCACCAATCCAGAAGCCCTGCCTTACGTCACCTTGCTGCCCGTTGGCCGCGGGGGCGATGGCCAGCGCCAGGAGAGCACAGCACCCGATAGCCCTGAGTGTACTCATGGTTCCTCGTGGTTCGAGATGTCGGCGGGGGATGTGGGGCAGCGTGGAGCAATATGCAGACCATTGCACTTGGCTTCCAACTCGTTCTACAGCTTCAGCTTGTCGAGGCATCCGGCCCCGCCTTTCTGGCGAATCGCCCAGCGTACCGCGGGCTACGGCACCAGAAAATGAAACGGGAGCGGCGTGAGCCGCTCCCGTTTCTTGAGGCAACTTCCGAAGCACTAGTGCCGGCGGCTCTTGCTGATGCCGCGGTTACCGAAGTTATAGGCCACCGTGACACCGAAGGAGGTGTCGCCGTTGTCCAGACCCAGCGGGATATCAACGCTGGGGCGAACCGCGATCTGCTGGTTGAACACGAAGCCGACGCCCAGACGGGCCAGGCCGTAGGTGTCAGACCCCTCGGCGGTAGTCCCACCCGGAGCGGTGTCCTCGACCTTGATCTTGCTGTACTGCAGGCCCAGGCCGGCAGTGGGAAGAATGCGCATCCGCGGGTTCGCGCCCATCGAGGTGCCCACCGACAGTCCGAAATGAGCGTCGGTGCTCGAGGAGTTGATGTTAGCCGCGTCGTCATCCGGGCCCATGCCGAGGGCGAGACGCGCCACCGGGCAGAGGGCGAACTGCTTGGCCTGACCCAGGGTCAGCTGGTAGCCGACGTGGCCACCGACGCCCAGCGAGTTCTGATCGATGCCGTCAAACGACGTGGTGGACAGGCTTGCGCCACCGTAGATCCCGGAGGGAACGCCGTACGTGAAGCTTCCGCCCCAGGTGTTGGTGAGGTCGCTGAACTGAGCATTGCCGGCCACCTGCATCTGGCCAGATGTAAACGAGGCCAGGCCTTCACAGGTCTGAGCCACTGCCGGCGCGCGAACAACCGCAAGCAGGGCGAGCGAAACCACGAGACTGCGGCGCATGATAGGTCTCCGACGCTGAGGGTGAATGCGCACCTGCCCGGTCGAGATCGATCGTCAACGCAGCGCCACGGGCGGCGACTGCGAACTCGAGGTGCAGGGGTCAGAGATGGAAACGCCTACCCCGGATGGGATAGGCCGAAGGGAGAGCCCTAGGCTCGGCTTCGGCAGCTGGACCGTCCTGAACGCGATCTGCTGCGTCGGGACTCCTGGCTTTGCGTCCCCGCCTCACGACGGGTTTGCCTTTATCGACCATCGCCCCCAGAGGGGCGACGCAAAAACGCTAACGAGGCGGCCCGAGTCGCGCAAGTAGTGTTGCAAGTGTCCACTTGCTTGCAGCGCAAATTTGGGCTATTATGGCCCCCATGTCGGTTCGGGATCAACTCCTAGATGCTGCTGCAAGACTCTACGCGGAGGCGGGCTATCGGGGCGCCACCACGCGGCGCATTGCGGTGGCCGCCGGCGTCAACGAGATCACCCTTTTCCGCCACTTCGGCTCGAAGGACGCGTTGATCCAGGAGGCAATCACCCGCGCCGGCTCGACGCTCGTTTCCCAGCAGCTCCCCGAAACCCCCCGCGATCCGGCTCGCGAGCTGAACGACTGGGCCAGGGCTCACATCACCGGACTGCGGGAGCGTCGATCATTGATCCGGACTTGCATGGGGGAGATCGCCGAACATCCGGGCATCTTCAGTAGCGAAAGCAGTCCGCCGGCCCAAGCCGCCAAGGCTTTGTGTCAGTACCTTCGGCGGCTGCGCGACGCTGGAATCGCCAAGGCCCAGTTCGATGAGGTAACCGCGTCCACCATGCTTATGGGCGTGCTCTTCGCCGACGCCATGGGCCGCGACATCATGCCCGACATGTACCGCAACGAGCCGGACGATGCGCTCGATCAGTACGTTCGGCTCTTTCTTCGCTCGATAGGAGTCGGGCGGCGCCGGGATACCACTTCACGATGACCACATTGCTTCGCTTCATGGTGGCCCTCTCGCTCGTACTATGGGGCACGGCACACTCGGCTTCGGCTCAGGTCACCCAGGGACGGCCGATCACGCTGACCGAGGCACTCGACATCGCCGAAAAGAAGAGTGAAACGGTGGGACTTGCCCGGGCCGATGTAGCGCGCGCGCAAGGCGAGCAACGGCGAGCCCGGAGCGGGTACTTCCCCCAGCTCAGCGGGACCGCTTCCTATCAGCGTACCCTTGAGAGTCAGTTCTCGGCCTTCAACGCCGGCACCGACACGTCCAGCGGACCCGCGACCACTTGCAACACCTTTGTGCCTCGGCCGAGTGCGCCACTGACGGAACGGGTTGACTCGTTGGAGAGCGCAGTCGAGTGTGCCAGCAACGAGAATATTTTCTCCAGCTTCAGAAGCCTTCCCTTCGGCCGGAAGAACACTTACCGCTTCGGACTCTCCTTCTCCCAGACGCTGTTCAGCGGAGGGCAGTTGCGGGGTCAGACCGAGGCTGCCGGGGCGGGGGTCCGGATCGCCGATCTCGGTCTCACAGCGGCCCGAGCCCAGCTCCTGCTCGACGTGACGGGGGCCTACTACGATGCCGCGCTCGCGGACCGGCTGCTCAGTATCGCGGAAGCCACACTGGAGCAGGCCGACACGACCCTGAGCCAGACTCAGCTCGCCCGCCAGGTCGGCAATCAATCCGAGTTCGAGCTGCTCCGCGCTCGCGTCACCCGCGATAATCAGCGTCCCGTCGTCATCCAGCGCCGAGCCGATCGCGACCAGGCCTATTACCGGCTCAAACAACTCCTTGACGTTCCCCTCGAGCAGCCGATCACCCTTGCTACCGGACTGGGTGACAGCACCCTGGTCGACTCCACTCGCGTTCTCGCGGTGGTTCAACAGCCGGGTGACACTTCGACCACGGCCCGGGCCCCGGTCCGGCAAGCGGCGGAAGGCGTGACGGCGCAGCGGGGGCTGCTCCGGGTGGCAAGTGGACAACGCTGGCCCCAGGTAGCGCTCACTTCGCAGTACGCCCAGCTGGCCTTTCCGGAAAAAGTATCCCCTTTCGGGAGTGACTTTGTGTCGGACTGGTCCGTCTCGCTCGGGCTTCAGGTGCCGTTGTTCACCGGGGGGAGGATTGGAGGCGACGTGGCAGTTGCCCGTGCCAACGTGAGTCAGGCCGAGCTCAGACTTCAGCAGACGCGGGAGCTCGCCGCGGTTGATTCCCGCAGCGCCATCACCCAGGTCCAGGCAGCATACGCCGGGTGGCAAGCCAGCGCCGGAACCGTGGAACAAGCCGCTCGCGCCTATCAGATCGCGGAGTTGCGGTACCACGAGGGAATCTCCACCCAGACCGAGCTGCTGGACTCACGGGTGCAGCTCCAGCAGGCGCAGGCGAGCCGAGCCCGCGCCGCTCGAGACCTCCAGGTCGCCAAGATGCGGATCGCGCTGCTGCCGGCCTTGCCATTAGCCTCGACCTCCAGCACGCTCACGGGAACGGCAACACCATCGGCTGGTCCGACACCCGCCCCACCGAGTCAACCACCGATCTACCAGGCTCCGGTACCCCCGCCATCCGCCGGTTCGGTGCAAGCCATTCAGTCTGGAGTCACCGGTCAATGAAGTGGTCGTACTCGATAGGGGCGCTGATGCTCGCGCTCGGCGCATGCAAAGGCAAGGAGACCGACGCGGCTGCGGCGGCGCCTTCCAATGCCACAGTGATGATAGGCCAGGAAAACATCGCGGTGGCGAAGCTTTCGGAGCTACGCAGTGGCCCCGCCGTCTCCGGAACCCTCGTCCCCAAGGTCGAAGCCAAGCTGCGGGCTGAGATCGCCGGGCCAATCGAGCGAACCTATGCCGAGGAGGGGATGCGGGTTCGACAGGGTACGCTGCTGGCCAAGATCGATGATAGCGCGGTGCGAGACACCTACCTCTCAGCTAAATCCGCGGTCCGGACGGCTGAAGCGGCGCTCCAAAATGCCGAGCGGAATGCGGAGCGGGCTTCGCGGTTGGCCCAGGCCGGCGCACTTCCTGAGCGGGATCTGGAGACCGCTCAATGGAATGCGACCAATGCTGAGGCGGCCCTGGCCGATGCCCGGGCCCGGCTGGCCACGGCCCAGAAACAGCTGGGGCATACCGAGGTCCGTGCCTCGATCAGCGGATCGGTGAGCGAGCGTCCGGTCGCGGCGGGAGATGTGGTTCAGCTTGGAGCGGTGCTGTTTACCCTGGTGGACCTCCGCACCCTTCGCCTCGAGGCCACGGTTCCGGTCGAGGAGTTGGCGCGGCTCCGGCCGGGTTCCCCGGTCGAGTTCGGCGTGAGCGGGTTTGATCGCCAGTTCACGGGCAAGATCGAGCGGATCAACCCTGCCGTGGATCCTGCCACCCGCCAGGTCCGGATCTACGTCAGCATTCCGAATAACGATGAAACCCTGGTATCCGGCCTCTTCGCCGAAGGCCGGGTGGCTACCGACGCGCGGCGAGCAATCGCCGTTCCCTTGTCGGCCCTGGACCGGCGGGGCACCGCTCCGGTGATTCATCGGATCAAAGGCGGCAAGGTCGATATTGTGCCGGTGCAGCTGGGTGTTCGCGACGAGGCTCTGGAACTGGTGGAGGTTTCCGCCGGCGTGGCTCAGGGTGATACCGTGCTACTCGGCTCGGCCCAGGGAGTCACGGAGGGCACCGAGGTGCGGGTGACGCAGGAAGAGGTCGCCCGCTGATGTTCATCTCCGACTTCGCGATTCGACGCCCGATTGTCACGGTCACCGCCATGGTGGCGCTCGTGGTCTTCGGCATCTTCGCCCTGCTGAATCTGCATACCGATGAGTTCCCGGACATTCAGCAGCCGGTCATCGGAGTCACCATCGTGTATCCTGGGGCTTCCCCGTCCGAGGTCACCCGCGAAATCATAGACCCGGTCGAGGATGCCATCTTCAGCATCAGTGGTGTGGATGGGGAGAAGTCCACCTGCTCCGCCACCGATGGCCTGGCCTCCTGCACCATCTTCTTCGATTTCGAGAAGCCGATCCAGCAGGCGTCCCAGGACATTCGCGACGCGATCTCGACCAAGCGGGCTGATCTGCCGACCGAAATGGAAGAGCCGGTCCTCACCCGGTTCGATCCCTCCGAGCTGCCGGTCGTCACCCTCACGCTGACCTCGGCTTCAGTGCCGGCGGCCACGCTGACCCGCCTGGCTGATCCGGGCGTCACCCGAGCCCTGCGGGCAATTCCCGGAGTGGCTCAGGTCAGTGTGGTGGGCGGCATCGAACGAGAGATGACGGTGGAGCTTCAGCCGGCGGCGCTGGAGGCCTCCGGGGTGAGCGTGGCCCAGGTGGTTCAGGCGCTGGAGGCCCAGAATTTGGCGGCACCGGTGGGTCGCTTGAACGGAGGTTTGGAGGAGCGGACTATCCGGCTTCGAGGACGGCCTGAGGGGCCGCCGGATTTTGCCCAGCTGGTGGTGGCCGAACGCGAGGGCCGGTCCATTCGTCTGGGCCAGGTGGCCAAGGTC
>DASSED010000211.1:0-7548 GCA_035695405.1 Gemmatimonadales bacterium | reverse complement strand
GGTGCCCGTCAAGAGCTGGGGGTCCTCGGTCGACCGAGAGTAGCTGACCGTAAACGGGACCGCGAGCCCCAACGAGCGAGGGAGAAAGCGGTCCAGCCGCCAGTTGGAATTGGCCTGCAGCTGTCCGGTGGTCCGGTAGGTCGGGTTATCACCTAATTGGCGGAACTGGCCATCCTGGCGAACAAATGAAGCGGTCAGATTCCCCACATCCGATGCTGTCAACCGGGTATCGAATGCAATGGCCGTTCCCGTCTCAGAGAGCGGGCTGCTGAGCCGAATGTCATCCACCCACAACTCTGCCTCGGAGAGTGCCACCGCTCCGGCCACGCGATAGATCCCCGCCGACACCTCCTGCACCGCGCTCAGGTTTGGCGGGTTGATTCCCGGATCCGCGAGATGGACCAGGTAGGGTCCCTGACACGCGACGTAGGCCTCCGGTAGTCCCCCGCACACATCCGCGCCCGAGGGCGGCTCACCTCGGAGCCAGCGCTCCTCGATCTGCGCTCGGAGCTGCCGCCAGACCTCCAGATCCGCCACCGCCTCGGGTTCCCAGGTGTTGGTGTGAGCGCCGATGCGATAGAGGTAGAAGTTGCGATCATCGCTGCCGAGCTTGATGAAGGCCTGAAGGTCGCCCTCTTCCCAGCCCGGGCCGCGTCCCCGGAACCAGACCCGCAGCTGCCGGTAGTTGAGCACGTTCTGCGGCCCGGCGGGAAAGCGCAGATATGCCTCGGCCCGATCCCCGACCTGGATGCCCCGAGCTATGAGCCGCAGCGATTTTTCGTTGATCTGGGTGCCCAGCTCTTTGCGATCCCCGCCCCGCCGAGAGACTGCTTCCAGCACATCGGGCGGTGACTCATAGCCGAGATCCACGCGGTTTTCAGTCGAGATGACCGAGGAGATAACCTCGCCACCCAACTCCGGCGAGGTGCCCGCCAACCCCACGAGTGGCTGCTCCGAGCGCCGGGCCCAGCTGGATCCGACGAAGCGCATCCTCGCCAGAGCGAAGCGAGCCACCACGTCGGGCGTCCCGTTGTCCGGGGTGCCGGTGACAGTCACCCGCATCTGCTGGATGAGCCTGAAATCAGGAGTGCCGATCACTGCGTCCGGATTCCGGATCGGGACCCGGTATAGCTGCCACACGCTTCCATCGGACTGCCGGACGCCGTCGCGCACGTAGTACTTCCCGCCCGGCGCCAGGCTGACGACGTAGCGGAAAACATTTTCGGCCGCCCCCTGAGCGTTGAGGACGTTGTCTCCGTCGAGATCCTCCGTGTCCAGGACGCCATTTCCATTGGTACACCTGCTGCTCAGGTCGCCCCAGGGGAAGATCGGCACTGACTGGCTCAGGATCTGGTGGCAGATCGGAAAGTTGTTCAGATCACCGGTGAGGGTGTGCAGTAGGTCGGGGCGGTCACCCAGGATCCCGTTGTCATCGACCTGGGCATTGAAGATGTCGATACTGTTCCGCTCGGTGTCGAGCCTTCCCAACCCGACCAGCTGCCGGCCGGTAAAGATCGTATCGGCTCCGGACACGAGCATGCTGTCTGGGGCGAGCGCTACGGCGTCCTCGTCAACCTTGCCCAGATCGATGGCGAGGTTGACGCCCGCCGAATCGGTGGTCCGTGAGGCGGGCTGAAAGATCCAAAACTCGAGGTACTCGTCCTGGGTGATATCCAGACCGGTCTGGCTCAGGCCGGTGACCATCGAGCGCCAGCGAGGCCGGAAGTCGCGTCGCGGGAGACTCCAGCGGGACGAATTATTACGCTGAACCACACCCCCCGCGGTGTCCGCATGAAGGGTGAGAAACATGACGGTCTCGTGCTGCTGGGTGCGTCCCGACAGGCGGATCAAGGTATCGATGTCCTGCGGGTCGACTTCGACCGCCTGATTGGTCGCGGGATCAACCACCAGGTTCTGCCAGGTAAGCGCTACGGCATCGGCAGTATCCAGACCCCCAGCAAAACCCAGCGCCTCGAGCCCACTCGGCGTCTGAGGCCGGCTGCCGAATTCCCAGGCGGTCTCCCGCAGCGACAGGGGAAGTCCGGCGTCGGCCTCGAACTCCTCGATGTAGGCCTGTCCCGAGCGATTGGCATCGGGCTTGGTGAAGGCGAACTCCGCGTTGACATCGAGGAGAGATGGCGCGGTAAGTGGGCTGGTGGTCAAGCCGCCCAGGAATCGGTTGATGGCGTTGGGCTTGAAGTGAAGCTCGGTGCGCGCACCCCCGATCAGATTGGCGGTGGCCTCGAACCCGAGCGGCGGCCGATTGAAGGCACTCTGCTCCCGCTGATAGATGCCGATCAGATGTAGCGCACCCACATCGCCCAGCGAGTAACTCGTGGCCAGCCCCAGGATGGTGGTTGGAGCTACCGCGAAGAGGCCCTGCTCCTCGAAGCGGGCGGTGATTTGTCCGGCGCGATTGCCGAACAAGGCATCCGGGTTGAGAAAGACGACCTGACCCGACTCATACGAGATGGTGTAGTCCACCCCCCGTTCCAACCGGCGTCCCGCGAAGCTGAGCTGTTCGCTTCCGTCGCGAATCTGGAACGCACCCAGGTTCAAGGTGGACCGATCTCCAGTGCCGGCGGCGTTGTAGTGGAGTCGCATCTGGAACTTGGCGGCGGGTCCTCGGGTGAGAAGCAGATACTGTGGCGTTCGGTAGAGCGAGTCGGAGCGCTCCTCTGCTGTCAGCTTGGTGCTGTCCGCAAATGGCGTCAGGTGCGGGAAGACTATGTACGATTCGTGTAGGACCTGGGAAACCTCCGGGTCTCGGCTGCGGGGAAAGAGTCGGTTCTCACGATCGAAGACGTTGGCGTCGGTCGGAAGCGCGAGGTTGAGGAGCTGGAGGTATGTGTCCGCTCCCGACTGGGGTCGCTCCGATCGGTTGACCGATAGGCTGACCTGAAGCGACGCCGGATCCAATTCCGAACCCGCCACTCGATAGATCTGTCTCATCTCATGGCGGAAGGTTTCCTTTTCGGGGCCAGCCTGCGGCGCAACGATGAGACGGAGACTGTCGCGTGATTCGCGGCCGGCATCAACCGACGGGAAGGTGCCAACCGTGGCACCACTCGCGGTCACGTAGCTGACGGCGAGGTAATCGCGGGGATCCAGTTTGGTTTGAAGAGCGATCCACAGACCGGACGGGTCCAGATAGTAGTCGGTGTTCTGGATGAGAGGTTCCCACTTGACCCCCACCAGTTTCTGCAGCGTGTCCGCCGTAATGGCGGTGGCGGTGATGCCGGCAAAGTTGGGATTACTCGTGCTCTGGTTGGTCTGGACCCGATAACGGTACACCCGGACCTGAACCGGCCGATCGGCAGCAGCGATGACGGCGGGATCCAGAGATAGAACATCAAGCGCAGGGTATCCCGGAATCCCGCTGGGATCCACCACCCAAAAGAAGCGGCCGCTCTCGAAGTCCAAGTCCCTCACCGTTTGATCCTGGGTCTGGGTGGTGGTTTGACCCACCGTATAGCTGCGCTCGGTTACCTGGCTGCCTTTCTGAGTAGCCGCAAGAGTTTGAATCTGGAGCGGACCGACCTCGAACCGTGCGTTCACCCCGAAGTTGTTGGTGGGGATGGCGGCGGTGAGGAAGTGAGAGGGAGGGGGCTGGAAAGTGACGGTGCCGACTTCTATGCGCCGGACGATCTCATCCTCCAGACCCTCGTAGTAGACTTGGATATTGTTATTGGCGTTGAAGTCACGCTGGCTGTCGTAGTCCACGTTGAGGTGGACCCGCTGGCCGATGATGCCTCCGGAGCGAAACGTCGCATGGTTGTCGATGCTGGGAGCCTTGAAGTTCCCACGACAGCCGGAGTTGGGATCGAGCAGCAGCACCGGGCTGCAGCGCTCGTTGCGCAGCCGCTCGGTTCGGATCTCCAGCCTGACTTGGCCATCGATGTCCAGGTCGGCATACTTCGACAGCCCCTGGCGGGCGACGGCCGGAGGCTCTCCCTCCGGCCCGGGCTCGGTCGTCTCCAGCGCCTGGCCATACAGGACCAGATAGCGGCGTGCGATGACCTGCTCCGTCCGAACCGAGTCCAGGACCAGGTTCATCATGCTGTCCCAGGCCTGGGCCCGGAGCCCGGCCGGCAGGCGCGGAGCACCGGCCCAGGGCGCCCGCACAATCGGGGGCTCCTTGAGGCGAAAGGGAGCGACGTCGAAACGCGGATGCACCCCGGTGGCGCCCGGCGCCTCCAGTGACCGGACCTGGGTTGTGTCGACCTGGGCGGCGAGGGCTCCGGACAGCGTGCAGAGCGCTGTCAGGGCACCGAAGAGCGGTGCCGCTCTAGAGGTTACCGGCAAGAGCATCAAGGTGGTGGAGCGCAGAATATAACGGGCACGAGAAACCCTTACAACCAGACAAGTTAGCACCTGTGCGCCTGCTGAATCGTTACGTCCTACGACAACTCGCCGCGCCCTTCGTTTTTGCGCTGGCGGCCCAAACCAGCCTCATGCTTCTGAGCCAGATCGCGAAGAAGTTCGGGGCCCTGGTAGGAAAGGGACTGCCGTGGACGGTCATCGTAGAGGTTTTCGTCCTGAGCCTTCCGTTCATCATCGCCATGACCCTGCCCATGGCGGTGCTGATTGCCGTGCTCTACACCTTCAGCCACCTCGCCGCCGATAACGAGATCACCGCCACCCGCGCCAGCGGGATCAGCGTGTACCAGATCCTGACCCCGGTGCTCATCTGGGGCGCAGTGATGTCGGCATTGAACTTCGCCTTCGTCGATCAGGTCCTGCCCCGCAGCAACGCCCGGCTCCGCTCGCTCCTGATCGACATCGGCCGGAAGAAGCCGACGTTCGAGCTGCGGGAGCAGGTCATCAATGAAGTCCCTCCCTCTCAGTACTTTCTGCGAGCGAGCCGAATCGACGCCGCCACGGGCCGCCTGCGGGGAATCACGATCTATGATGTTGGGGGCGAGGCGAGCCGCCGGATTATCTACGCCGACAGTGGGTCGATGGCGTATGCGGAGGGACAGACCGATCTCAGCTTGCGTCTCTACGATGGCTCCATCCACCAATACCGGCCGGCCGAACCGACCCGTTTTCAGCTCACGTCGTTCGCCGTCAACGACGTTCGGGTAAAAAACGTCTTTGACGAGCTGCAACGGAACACCAGCGAGTCGATCCGCGGGGACCGGGAAATGAGTACCTGCGAGATGCTCAGCGTCATCCGGGACGCCAATCAGGAACGAGCCGAGGCGGAGCAGGAAGAGACCCGGTTGGTGGTCCGGGACCTCAGGATGCTGCTGGGGCTCCCCCCCGCAGCCGACCCACCACGGCTTGCGGCCGATAGCGGACGTGGGGGGTACTGCGGTTGGCTCCGGTCCATGCTACCGAATCTTCTACCCAAGACGGCCCAGGCGCAGTCGGCTGCACACACCCAGGTTACGGTCCCGCAACAGAGCCGTCCATCCAGGCCGGCCTCGCCACCTCACCCCCGAGTACGCCTGTCCAGTTGGTCCGAGGTGGCCAGCGCTGCCGACCGGGCGCAGGAGGCGGACCGGCGGGCAGACCGCTACGCGGTCGAGGTCCACAAGAAATGGGCGATCAGTCTCGCCTGCATCTCCTTCGTGATCATCGGCATCGTGATGGCGCTCCGCTTTCCCCGGGGCGGCATCGGTCTGGTGATCGGGGGAGGCCTCCTGGTCTTCTCGGTTCATTATGTAGGGTTGACTGCGGGCGAGAGCCTGGCCGATCGCGGTATCGTGTCTCCCTGGGCGGCCATGTGGACGCCCAACATTGTTCTGACGTTTCTCGGCCTGATCGGCTTGATCAGGGTGAGCCGCGAATCCGGCTCGACCCGCGGTGGTGACTTCCAGGAAGTGATCGATGGGATCAAGCACCTGCTCCGCCGGCTGGGTCCGCTGGTGAGCTGGCTGGCCCCGCTCGGCGGCTGGTACCAGCGCCTCGGGGGACGGGAACGCGGCCGGGCCAAACCGGAAGGGACTTCGGTGGCGCTCACAGCTCAACGGCGCAGATTGCCGGGCGCATTCACCCATCTGCGGCGGCTCGACGGCTACGTGCTCCAGAGCTGGACTCGGATCTTCGTCCTCACGGCGCTAGGGTTCCCCATCGTCTCTATCCTGATCAATCTGACCGATAACCTGAACCGGCTGCTGGATCGTGGGCTCAGCGTGAAGGCGATCGCGATCAGCTACATCTACTCGATCCCGGAAAACGCGTTTCTGGTGATGCCGGCAGCGGTCCTGTTCGCCACGGTGTTCACCGTGGGGTCGATGGGTCGTCACTCGGAGTTGACGGCGGCAAAGGCCGGAGGCCAGAGCTTTCACCGTCTCATGCGGCCGCTATTCATGGCCGCGGCAGTTGCCGTCGGCCTGACCTTCCTGGTAGGAGAGCTCGCGCCCGGGGCAACGGCTCGACAGCTGGAGATCCAGAAATCCAAGCCGTCCCGTCCCACCCGCAGCCGCTTCAACTTCGTATACCGGGGGGACGCCGGCTGGGTCTACACCGTGCGCTCGCTGGACGTCGGCAGCGAGCGGTTGAAGCAATTGATGTTCGAGCGCCAGGGAACCGGCCTGTCCTATCCCGATATGGTGATCACGGCCGACAGCGCCACCTATGATCACAAGCTCGGAGCGTGGAGCATACGGAACGGCACCAGCCGCGTGATCGCCGGGCCCAACCGGCAAGCGACCTTTCAGTTCCGAGCCATGCGGCTCAAGTCCTTCAAGCAAACACCAGCCGACCTCCTGGCCGAGCCCAAGGCACCGGACGAGATGCGCTATGCAGAGCTGGGGCGGTACATCGACGCGTTGAAGCGATCCGGCAATGATGCCAACAAGCTCATGGTGGATCAGGCGCTCAAGCTGGCACTGCCGGCGACCTGCATCATCATTGCGCTCTTCGGCGCGCCCCTCGCAGTGACATCGCATCGGGCTGGTGCCGCCGTCGGGGTGGCAATCAGTCTGGGGACAACGGTGATCTTCCTGTTACTGGTTCAGATCACCAAGGCGGTCGGGTCCGGTGGGTTGATCAATCCGGTGGTGGCGGCCTGGTTTCCTAACGTCCTTTTCCTGTTTGCAGGGCTGGTTCTTTTAGGGAGAGTAAGGACGTGATGATGGCGGGTAGGCGGGTAGGTGGGTAAGAGATAGGTAGGTGGGTAGAGGGTAATAGATAGCTGGGCAGGTTACTATCCGCCGTTCGCTATGACTCTAAGCTGGACGGATTGATAAAGACCCCAGGTCAGTCTGCCTGCATGATCCCGTAGAGCCTCAACTTCTCCCCAGGTTTCCTTTTTGAGATAACCTAGATCTCGGGCCAATAGCAGGATGTATGTGAGCTCCGCAAGCGATCCAAGCGAAGCGTCCAGAAATCGGCGGAATTCTCGGACACCTTTCTTCGCTGAACCTTCAGCAATATTCGATGCCGCTGAATATGCGGCGCGGCGGGCCTGTGATGTGAGCCCGTACAACTCATACCGAGGCCAGTCAGCCGAAAGTCGATAGACCTTCAGTACCAGCTCGTGGCACGCGACCCACGACCTGAGCCGCACGTGTCGAGGACCTCTCCCGGATCTACCAA
>DASSED010000210.1:0-6549 GCA_035695405.1 Gemmatimonadales bacterium | reverse complement strand
GAACGACAGCATCTCACCGGGACGGGCAGTGATCTCCAATTCGTACCGCTGGCCCGGCGTGAGTGGTCCTTCGGCGGTCCCGCCGACCGGTCTGGCGTCGGCTCCTACCTGGACGATGTTCTTCTTGCCTGTCAGTGATTTCGCCAATGTGCCGGGATTCCCGGTTTCCGCCAGCTGCTCGAGTCCCAGTCCGGCATCGGGCCTCCCGCCGGCGAAAATCGGGTTGGTGCCGCCGGTCCCGGTCACCCAGAGCACCGGGGCGGAGACGAAGGGCGCGGAGCCTCCGTTGGAGAGCTTGAGCGCTTCACCCTTCGAGGTGTTCTCCACCTGGATGGTGAACTTGGTGGGCGCACCGGTCTGAGCGTTCCCGGTCGCCGCTACACCGATGCCGGCCGCGACCAGAACGACGGCTGTGCGAGTGAAGATCATCGTGGCCTCCTGTCAGGAAATCGGCGTGAGTGGCGCGGTCGCGAAGTTCACCGAGAACCGTTTGCACCAGATCGTGACTGCCCGGTACTTGGTGAGGTCCAGGCCGGCCGGGACGACGTAGTTCTGGTCTCCATCGGTCCCCTTGAGCTTGCCCAGCTCGACGAAGCCGGCGCGCTTGACCGTCGCATTGTCGCCCGCATCTGTCGCGGCGACCAGATACACCCGAACGTCGGGCCCATTCGAAGTGGTGAAGTCGGTGAACCGGAGGATGCGGCTGCCGTCCGGCAGGCGCAGCACCGTGGCCGTGCCCCGAGTTTCGTGGGCTACCGAGTGGAACGTGCCGCTTACCAGGGCGACGTCTACTGCTGCGGCAGTGCCGCCGGAGGACTGTGCCGTCGCGACCGGCAGGGTTTCATTGACACTCTTCCGAACGAACAGCAGCTCGGGCCGGAAGGCGTACCAACCGATTCCGCCGATCACTGCCAGTCCCACCACCCAGTTGCGACGACGCATTCGTGTCTCCTTCGCTTGGTCGATAGATGATTGCTGGTGTCGCGGGGTGTAATGCGGGCTGGACGGGAAAAGTTCCCATGGGCAACGGAAGGCGTAAGCAGGAGACAAATAGGATGAGCGGGCAAGAGTGACGGTCAAACCTTGAGGAGATACGGGACCATCGCTCGTTGCATGTTTGGCAGGAAGCTCGAGCCGTTGTGCTCGGCACCTTCGAATAGCTTATGGATCCGCCGTAGCCAACGTTTACTTCTTGGCATGTTGGGTCGTTGGGACAACCCCTAGGACCATCTTACACTCACGCTCTTTTCTCCCCGTTCACGCTCTTCCTGCCCTCCTCCAAACATCCCGCTCACCGTGTTTCTCCCGCTGACGCTCTTTTCTTCCCCCTCACGCCTTTCGCTCCCCCTGCCCTGAAACTCACAGAAGATGCATCGCTGATTGTTCAGATGATGCAGCTTGGCGCAGAAGATTCCCTGCGGCCCCCGGCGCCGCAGATACAGCTCGGCCGCCAGCAGCATCCCGAGCGGCGGAGCGGTGAAATAGAGCCAGAGCGCGGTCCAGTCACCGGCCCAGAAGGCGGATCCCATCGTGCGTGCCGGGTTCATGCTCATGCCGGAGACTGGCGCCTCTATGGTGATGAAAGTGGCGACCAGCATTCCAGCGAAGAGGCCGGTGTATCGCGCAAGTTTGGAGTGATTGGTGGCGATCAACACGACGGTCATCAGCACGAACGAGATCACGACTTCAGCAGCGAACGCCGCCGCCACGCCGTGAGACCCGGGCTTGGTCACGGCAAAGTGTACCTGATCGTTCGCCAACATCGCCTGCGCGAGGAAGCGTGCCGCCATGACGCCGCAGAGGCCGCCGACGAACTGGGCGGTGACGTAGGCGGCCGTGTCCCCAGGCGCCACCTTGCCCAGCCGAGTGAAGGTGAGCGTCACCGCCGGGTTGTAGTGTGCCCCCGATCGTTTGCCCCAGGCGGAGTAGTTGAGCAGGACGGCGGTCGACCCCATCGCCAAACCCATCAGCACCCGGCGGGCGAACGGATCGGGCAACGCGCGCGCCACCGGCCACTGGGGATAGAACAGCAGCACCGAGAAGAGACAGGCCGACACCATAAATGTTCCGAGCAGCGAGGCTTCAATTGCATACTCGGGCCAGTGCCGTCGCCAGAGCGCGAGAGCGCTGTTAGGAACGCGCGGCATGGGCTCCGCTGCTCCGGCGGGAGCGAGCCGGCGCCGGCTCGGCCAGCACCTGGAGATCGAGCCGGAGCGCCTCACCTACTGACCAGGCCTGGAAGGGGCAGCCTCGTGGTGTGTGGGGCGGCTCCGCATCGGCGATCTCGGAGATGTGCCCCAGCCCGGCCTGACTCAGATGGTCCAGCAGGGGATGGAGAAACTTTCGCCGAGCCTCGCGCCGGATCTCGGGAGTATCGCCTCGAACACGGACCCACGCCTCAACGAAGGGGCCGATCAGCCAGGGCCAGACGGTACCCTGGTGATAGCTGCCATCACGCGACCGCACGTCACCCTGGTAGCGGGGCACGTATCGAGGGTCATCGCGCGGCAGGGTGCGGAGTCCGAGCGGAGTCCAGAGCCGCGACTCGACGGCGTCCACGATGACGCTGGCGAGCTTCTGGTCGGCGACGGCGTAGGGCAGTCCGCCCACCGCGAGGATCTGATTGGGACGGAGCGTCGAGTCATTGTCGCCAGGCCGGTGATCGGTATCCACCACGTCGTAGAGGTACCCATCAGCCTCGTTCCAGAAGCGCTGGTTGAACGAGCAAAGTCCCAGCTGGAGGAGTTCGTGATACTCTGCCGTGAACTCTTCCACGATCTGCAGCGCGTTGAGCCAGAGCGCCTGGATTTCGACCGGTTTCCCGATCCTCGGGGTCACCACCCAGTCGCCTACCTTGGCATCCATCCAGGTGAGCTGAACTCCCGGCTCTCCGGCGGCGAGGAGCCCGTCGCGGTCGAGCCGAATGCCGTACCGGGTACCCCGACTGTATCCCGCGATAATGGCTTGGACCGCGTTCGCGAGGAGAGTGCGATCCCTTTCGGGTAGCGCCCCTCTTGATGACCGGAGCGCTCGCAGGTAGTCGTGCACCGCGATGACGAACCAGAGCGAGGCGTCCACCGAGTTGAACTCGGGTGCATCGCCCTGGTCCACGAAGCGGTTCGGCAGCATGCCCTCGGATACGTAGGCGGCCCACTGGAGCAGGATGAAGCGCGCTTCGGCCAATCGGCCGGTGGCGATGCAGAGGCCTCGCATAGCGATGAAGGTGTCGCGGCCCCAGTCGGTGAACCACGGATACCCGGCAATGATCGTCTTCCCCGATCCCCGCTTCACCATGTAGGCGTCGGCCGCTCGCTTGAGCGGGGTGCCCAGCCGGGATCGACGGGCCTGGTCCGAGCGGCTCAAGCGCTCGAATGTTGCGACCGCGTTGCCGGGCGGCAGCGAGTCTGCCGCACCCAGGATGAGCACGGCTGGTCCGCTGCGGAGGCTCCAGCTCACAATGCCGGGTGCGGCGAGGTCCTCCTGGTAGTCCAGCCCGCGGGCCTGCTCTTCCGCGTAAACGAAGTTCAGGTACCAATCCGGCTCCGCATGATACGTCCCATTGGTCAGGGCGGAGATAGCAGGAACGCTGTCATAGGGCGTCCAGGTGAGCCGCTCACCCGAGCTCCGCGCATCGAAGCGAAACACCGGGTTCTGATGATGTAGCGCGTGAAGATCGCGGCCGGAGAAGAACGGCCGTACCGAGAGCGTCAGCTCGGCCGACTGGTCGAGCAGCCGCCAGCGTAGCGCGACAGCCGGCAATCCTCTCGGAACGAAGATCTCCTGCTCGATCCGAGCCCCGCTCCGGAGGCGATAGACCCAAGTGGGCCACGGCTCGCTCCGGAACGACTCGATGGTCGTTGCCTCCTCGGGAGCGACGATGCCGGGGGCGTATCGCTGCCTGGTCAAGAACTCCCGATTCCTCGGGCCACCAGCGCCAGGCTCGCCCCGCTCACCCTGCCTATCCACCCACGCGTCCAGACCATTCACCAAAACGAATCGTCCGGTCGGCGGCGTCTGCGCCGTCAACAACAGCGCGTGATAGCGACGGGTGCGAATGCCGGAAGTGGTGCCAGAGGCGAAGCCGCCGAGTCCGTCGGCCTCGAGCCACTCGGTGATCTCGTCGATCGCAAGTCGTGGGTTCATCGCCTACTCCCGACGAGCCGGCGTCCCGACGGCGATCGGGTTTCGCCGGGCCTGTCACTCAGAGATCGGGCGTGCGACAGGTCCTCGATGCAGCGGAGCACCAGCGCAGTCCAGCCGGTCTGATGGCTCGCTCCGACGCCGCGGCCGGTATCGCCGTGAAAGTACTCGTGGAAGAGCACCAGGTTCTTCCAGTGAGGATCATTGGCGAAGCGCTGGTCGGTGCCATGACACGGCCGGCGGCCGTTCTCGTCCGGGAGGAAGATCCGGGACAGGCGGCCCGCCAGCTCCCTGACGACCTCCTGCAAATCGAGCATCCGTCCGGAGCCGACAGGGCACTCCACCTTGAAGTCCGATCCGTAGAAGTGATGGAAGCGCTCCAGCGCCTCGAGGATCAGATAGTTGAGCGGGAACCAGACCGGGCCGCGCCAGTTGGAGTTGCCCCCGAAGAGGCCGGTGCTCGACTCGCCGGGATCGTAGTCAACCCGGTGAATGGTGCCCTCAACCTCGAGCTGGTAGGGATGATTCTGGTGCACCCGGGACACCGACCGGATTCCATAGGGGGAGAGGAACTCGCTCTCGTCCAAGAGGTATCGAAGCACTCGTTCCAGCCGCTCGCGTGACGGCAGCGCCAGCAGCCGCCGCACCCCGCTACCCATATCTCGAGGGTGCATGCACGCGATCTGATGCGCCACATCCTGCCGGTTCTCCAGGAACCACTGCATCCGTCTCTTGAACCCCTTCAGATGGTCGAACTTCTGCTCGTCGAGCACCTCGACCGCGATGAGCGGCATGACGCCGACGAGGGATCGAATCCGAAGCGGCGTGTGCATCCCGTTCGCGTGAAGCTGGTCGTAGTAAAAGCCGTCCTCTTCCGACCAGAGCCCGCTCCCGCCCAGCCGGTTGATCGCGTCGGCGATGGCGATGAAGTGTTCGAAGAACTTGGAGGCGACATCCTCGTACGCCACGTCCTCGCTCGCCAGCTCCAGGGCCATCGCGAGCATCGTATTGCAGTAGAAGGCCATCCAAGCGGTCCCATCGGCCTGTTCCAGGTGACCGCCGGTCGGCAACGGCTGCGAGCGGTCGAACACACCGATGTTGTCGAGACCGAGAAAGCCGCCGGCAAAGAGATTCTTCCCGTCGGGATCTTTGCGGTTGACCCACCAGGTGAAGTTGAGCAGCAGCTTGTGAAAGGCGCGCTGGAGAAAGATCCGGTCGCGCCGGCCCTTGGGGCCGGTCATCTTGTACACCCGCCAGCAGGCCCAGGCGTGGACCGGCGGGTTGACGTCGCCGAAAGCGAACTCGTACGCCGGGATCTGGCCATTCGGGTGCATGTACCATTCGCGGAGCAGGAGCAGCAGCTGCTCTTTCGCAAAGTGGGGATCGATCCGGGCAAACGGGATCATGTGAAACGCCAGGTCCCACGCCGCAAACCAGGGGTACTCCCACTTGTCCGGCATCGAGATCACGTCCCGGTTGTACACGTGGGGCCAGCCCACGTTCCGACCTTCGAGTCTGAGCTCGGGCGGCATGGGTTGGGCGGGATCGCCCTCCAGCCAGTGCTCGGCGATGTAGTGGTAGAACTGCTTGCTCCAGAGAAGGCCAGCGTAGCCCTGCCTCAGCACCAGCCGCTCGTCGGCGCTGACGGTGGCGGGAATCCGCTCCCGATAGAACTCGTCGGCCTCCGCGATCCGCTCGGTGAAGAGTTGGTCGAACTCCGGCCCGAACGTCGGGGCCGGGAGGCCGGCGAGCCGGAGGCGGAGCCGCACCACACGCTCCCTCCCTGCGGGCACCGCCAGCCGGAAATGGAGCGCGGCCTTGGTGCCGACACCGGCCGGGTTCACGGCGCTCGAGTCGCCTTGAATCACCGCGCGGTGGAACGCGTCCTTCACGTAAGGCTGTGGGTTTGTCGCACCGTAGAGCCGCTCGACGTTGGTCTCATTCTCGGTGAAGAGCAGCTCCGGCATCTCACCAAGTTCGGCGGTGTCGGTCTCAAGCTCGTAATGTCCCAGCGTCCCGTGCGTCACCAGAATTGTTGCCTCGCCGTTCCGGCGGAGCTCGGGTTTCGACGAGTAGCCTTCACCCGACCGGCCCCAGGCCCAAGTGTTCCGAAACCACAGGGTCGGAAGGAGGTGCAGGTCCGCATCCCCGGGGCCCCGGTTGGCTACCGTAATACGAATGGCGAGGTCATCCGGGCTGGCCTTGGCGTATTCGGCGAAGACGTCGAAGTACCGGTTGTCATCGAACACGCCGGTGTCTGCCAGCTCGAACTCGAGGTCATCCTTGCCGCGCTCGCGGTTCTCGCGCACCAGCCACTCGTAGGGAAACGCAGCCTGGGGATACTTGTAAAGCGCTTTGCAATAGGAGTGGGTGGGCGTGGAATCGAGGTAGAAATAGGACTCTTTGACG
>DASSED010000209.1:0-2038 GCA_035695405.1 Gemmatimonadales bacterium | reverse complement strand
TCTTCGGTTCATTGGTGGGATTCACCGCGTATATCTGGCTCTTGGGCGTTACATCTATTGCCAAGGCGGGAACCTACGCTTACGTCAACCCCGTTGTGGCGGTGTTTCTGGGTTGGGCGATTCTTCGCGAGCCGATCACGGTGCGAACCATTCTTGCGGCGGTGGTAATCCTGGCGGGAGTCGGGTTGGTGAGTCTCGACTGGAAGTCCGGCTGAGTTACCAGTCCTTGCCGTCCCCGCCTTCTCCGGTTGAAGGGCGTCCCTGATGGCTGCGGAGTTGTTCTCGCTCGACCGCCTCCAGCAGCTGGCGGGCCTGGCTCTGGCTCAGCTCCTCGGCTGACTCGCCTTCGCCCGATCCGAAGCCGCCACCAGCCATGGCGCCGACCGCGGCCTCAGGATTCCCCTCATACGAGGGATTGTTCATGTTCCCTCGCCCGTAGTCGGCCGACCTCCCCCGTCCGGGTGACCCGCCCGCCTCTCTGTCCTCTCCCCGTCGCCTGATCGCGAGCTCCAGGTTCCACTTGGCCGCGGAGTCCGAGGGAGCCAACCGAAGCGCCTCCTCATAAGCCGAAATGGCTTGGCGCAGCAGGGCATCGGGTTCGGGGGCCTCTTCCGCAGCGCGCACGTACGAGTTGCCCAAATTGTAGTAACTGCGCTGGCGTAGTCGCGGCACCCCAGCCGCTTCTCGGAAGCTTCGGGCCGCTTCCTCATAGCGGCGGAGCCGGTAGAGCGCATTGCCCACCGGATACTGGAGCGCCGGATCACCGCTCTGGGTGAAGGCGAGCCGGAATGCGTCATAAGCTTGGTGATAACGGCCGGCCTCGTACTCCTGCCTTCCCCGACGCAAGTCGCGCATGGCTGGACTGCATCCAGCCAGTGCCAGAGCCAACGCTACTCCGGACGAGGAAACGACTCTCAACCCGGCTTCCTCCGTCCCAAGACTCCGATGAGTGGTCCCCCGAACAAGGCCAGGACAGCAAGCCCCAATGGCCACTGAAAGCGATCGATCCGCTCCAACGACTCCTGAGATGAGATGATTCTCTTATCCATGTGGGCTAACTCCCGGGCCAGCGGCTCGACTCCCGCGGGAGTCCACCGGCCGTAGACCCCGTTGGTCTCGCGGGCTGCTCGCCGAAGATCTCCTTCCTCCAACCGCGATATGACGACCCGGCCGATATGATCCCGATGCCACTTTTCCGGCGCCTCGCTACTGTCGGCGGGCACCGGAGCTCCCTGAGTGGAGCCGACACCGATCGAAAAGACCGGTACTTTGGCACGGCGCAAGCGGCCGAGTGCCGGACCGATGTCGCCGCTGCCGCTCTCACCATCGGAGACCAGCAGCACCGATTGATAACCTCTTCCGCCTTCATGCTCGAACGTGGCCGCGGCCGCGGTCAGGGCACTCGCCAGACTGGTGCCCGGATCGCCCAGGTCATCGGTGCTGGCGGCGTCGAGGAAGCGCCGGAACGCGCCCTGATTGCTTGTCAGCGGCAGCTGCAGGAACGCGCTTTCCCCGAACACGATCAGCCCAACCCGGTTCTCCGGCACCCGCCCCAGCACCTCCTCAACGGCTCGTTTGGCCGAGGTCAAACGAGGAGTCACGTCGTCAGCCGCGTTCATCGAGCGCGACAGATCGAGCAGTACCAACACGTCACGGCCGGCGTGAACCAGATTGGCCGGACGCTGGCCCAGTTGGGGGCGAGCCAGCGCCACCAGAGCCAGAGCCACCGCAATCGTCGGGAACAGTTGCTGCGCGACCCAGGCCCGAGCCTGAGGCAAGGCTGAAGAGTGGGCCAGCACCATCGCGTCTCCATAAGTAGCCAATGCCTGCCGGCGCCGGCGCCGCTCTCGGCTGATGCCCCACCCAGCCAGCGGCAGCATCAGCGCGGCGAGCACGAGGAATCCGGGCGCTCCGAAGCTCAGCTCGGTCATGGGAGACTCCGGAGCCAGGTCAACCCCAGCGCCAGCTCGAGCATGAGCAGCAGCACCGCAGGAACCACGAAATAGGGATACAGCTCGCGATATTCCCGGGTCTCGCC
>DASSED010000208.1:0-8949 GCA_035695405.1 Gemmatimonadales bacterium | reverse complement strand
GGGGCGTGATGGTGACCGGTTGTGACGTGGACCCAACCGGAGCGGCCGATCTCAGTGCGTTGGGAGTGCCGGTGTACCAGGGGCACGATCCTTCGCACCTGTCGAGCACGAGAGCAGTGGTGGTAACCGCAGCAATTCCCCCTGACCATCCTGAGCTCGAGCGTGCCCGTGAGCTGGGGCTGCCCATCGTGCCTCGCAAGGTGGCCCTGGCCGAGCTGATTCAGGGCGCGCGCTCGGTGGCGGTGTCGGGCACTCATGGCAAGACCACCACGACGGTCATGAGCACCGAAGCACTCAGTGCCAGTGGACTCGATCCCACCGGTATCGCTGGTGGCAGGGTGAGCAGTTGGGGTGGGAACGCGCGCGTCGCTGGGGACGAGCTGTTCGTCGTCGAGGCAGACGAGTTCGACCAGGCCTTTCTCACGCTCTACCCGACAGTGGCCGTGGTGAATAACGTCGAACCCGATCACCTCGAGTGCTATGGCTCTCTCGACGCACTGGAGGACGCATTCGTTGAGTTCGCCAACCGGGCGCGAGTGGCCATCGTCAGTGCGGACGATCCCGGCGCGGGTCGAGTGGCCCACCGGCTGCGGACCACAGTGCGCCGTTTCGGGATCGCGCCCGACGCCGACATCCGAATCAGCGATGTGGTGCAGCGGGCCGATCGGACCGAGGCTCGAATCTTCTGGGGAGATGGACAAGCGGTCTCCCTCAGGCTCCGGGTACCGGGATTGCACAACCTGCGCAATGCAGTCGCGGCACTCGGCGTTGTCGATGCGCTGGGTGCTCCACTGGAGCGGGCCGCCGTCGCTTTAGGTGAGTTTGCCGGAGTGGGTCGCCGCTTCGAGCGTCTGGGCGAGTTCTCCGGCATCGCCGTAGTAGACGACTACGCTCATCACCCATCGGAGCTGTCGGCAACACTCTCTGCGGCACGGCAAGCGTTTCCAGGGCGGAGGTTGGTGGCAGTGTTCCAGCCTCATCTGTACTCCCGGACCGCGGCCCATGGACAGGCGATGGGGCAGGCTCTCGCCCAAGCCGATGTGGTGATCGTTACGGAGATCTACCCCGCCCGGGAGCAGCCTATCGCGGGCGTCAGCGGACGGCAGGTGGCCGAAGCGGCGGGGCGGGCCGGAGCCGATGCCCGGTTCGAACCCACCCGCGCTCAGGTCGGTAAGACTGTCTATGGCGTCTTGAAGAAGGGTGATGTGGTACTCACCCTTGGCGCCGGGGACATTACCCGCGTTGCTCCCGAGCTGGTTCGTTGGCTCAGCGCAGCCTGAGTCGAGAGCGACTCGGGTCACGGCGCTTCTCGCCGTTATTTCAGCTGCTCGGTGCCTTTGCTATCGTGGCTGTGGCATGGTTTGTGGCGCCTCGGCTGCTCCGCCGCTTCGAATTCTTTCGCATCCGGCGGGTGGAAATCGCCGGACTTCACTATCTTGCTCCAGCCAAGGTGATCAAGGCCCTGGAGCTGGACTCCAGAGCGAGCGTTTTCGATGATCTCGCCGGGTCCGAGCGCCGTCTGCGCGCGGTGCCGGGCATTCGGTCGGCCGAGCTGCGGAGTCGGATGCCGGGAACCTTGGAAATCCGAGTTCACGAAGCTTTGCCGGTTGCTCTAGCTCCGGGCCCAGCAGGAATGATGCTGCTCGATTCGAGCGGCACGGTGTTGCCATTTGATCCGGCCGCGTCAGCGCCGGACTTACCGGTCGCCGGCAATGCGGATGCCACAGTGGCTCGCGTGCTGGCTAGCGTGCTGCTCACTGATGCCGCGCTCTTCGGTCGGGTTCGCTCCGCCCGGCGGGTGCAGGATGACGTGGTACTGGATTATGACGGCCACAGGCTCTGGTTCGGCCCGGCAGTAACGGCGGAGGATATACGAGCGGTGATGGCGGTCGCACACGATCTCGCCCGGCAGGGGCGAAGTTACCAGGAGCTCGATGGACGCTTCGCGGGGCAGGTCATCGTCCGTCGGGCGGGAGCATGAGCCTCCCGCACCGGTTGGTTGCCGCGCTGGATCTCGGATCCACCAAGGT
Organism: Gemmatimonadales bacterium; assembly: GCA_035695405.1. Lineage (GTDB taxonomy): Bacteria > Gemmatimonadota > Gemmatimonadetes > Gemmatimonadales > GWC2-71-9 > CAVVWJ01. The sequence goes on along the minus strand of DASSED010000208.1, from coordinate 6,919 downwards.
GGTGGCGGTGATCGCCGAGGTGACCGGCGAGGCGCGGGATCCCGGCGCCAAGATTCTGGGACTGGGCGTCGAGCGGAGCTCGGGCATCCGCCGAGGTGTCGTCCGCGACATCGAGGAGACCACCCGTGCCATCGACAAAGCCATGAAGAGCGCCCAGCGCATGGCCGGAGTCGAGGTGGGAGCCATCTATTGCGGGCTGGCGGGGGAGCATGTTGCAGGCCGCACGTCACACGGTATGGTGTCGGTCACGGGAGACGAGATCCGAACCAGCGACGTCGCCCGAGTCAATGACATGGCGAGCAGCGTGAGCTTTGGTCGAGACCATGAGCTCCTGCATGCCATCCCCCAGGACTACCTCATCGATCAGCAGGGCGGTATCAGCGAGCCGATCGGAATGACCGGCTCCCGGCTGGAAGCCGAGGTCTATCTCGTGACCGTGCTGTCCAGTGTGATCCAAAACATGCGCAAATGTGTGGAGCGGGCCGGGTACCATGTAGCGGAATTCGTGCTCGAGCCGCTCGCCGCGTCGCTCGCGGTCCTGACACCAGATGAGATCGAGCTGGGTTGTGCCATTGTCGAGCTCGGCGGGGGCTCTACCAACGTGTCGATCTTCCACAGCGGAAAGATCCGCCACACCGGCTCACTCCCCTGTGCCGGGGGCCACGTCACCGCGGACATTGTGCACGGTCTGCAGGTGACGCAGCACGATTCCGAGCGACTGAAGGAGAGATATGGCGCCGCGTTCGAGCCTCTGGTGCCCGAGAGCGACGTGTTCGAGCTGCCCAGCACCCCAGGGCAGGGGGCCCGCAACGCCCAACGCCGGGTGCTCGCGCACATCATGCATATGCGGCTGCAGGAAATTCTTGAGTATGCGCTCGACGAGATCACCCGGGCTGGCTATCATCAGCGCCTGCCCGCGGGTGTCGTCATCACAGGTGGTGGAGCGCTGGCCCCCGGCATCGTGGAGCTGGCTCGCGAGGTTTTCGCGATGCCCGCCCGCTGCGGTGTTCCGGGCCAGCGGTTGCGGGGCTTGGCCGACAGCGTCGAGTCCCCACGCATGGCAGTACCAGCCGGACTGGTGCTCTATGGGGCCAGACAAGTTGCGTTGAGCGGGGCGTTGGGCACGGGTGGGCGGAAGTCACCGGCGGTGGAGAAGGTCTTGGCTCCAGTGCGTCGGTGGCTTCAGGACTTCTTCTGAGGGCGGCCGACCAAATGACCATGATCTTCGAGTTGGAAGAGGGCGCGGCCCAGACCGCGCGGATGAAGGTGGTAGGCGTGGGTGGCGGCGGTGGGAACGCCGTCAACCGGATGATCGAGGACCAGCTTGGGGGCGTCGAGTTCATCTCGGTGAACACCGATTCCCAGGCTCTCGCCATGTCGAAGTCCGACATCAAAATTCAGATCGGCCGGAAGCTCACCCGGGGACTCGGTGCCGGAGCTCGACCGGAAATCGGCCGCCAGGCCATCGAGGAAAACCGGGACGAGGTGCTCCACGCGGTACAAGGCGCCGACATGGTGTTCGTCACGTGCGGCATGGGTGGCGGCACGGGGACGGGGGCGGCTCCAGTGGTGGCTCAGATGGCGCGGGAGGCTGGCGCGCTCACCGTCGGTATCGTGACCAAGCCCTTCCTCTTCGAAGGCCGCCGGCGGATGAAGCAGGCCGAGGGCGGCATTAACGAAATGCGCAAGAACGTCGATACTATGATCGTAGTCCCTAACGAGCGGCTGCTGGCCGTGGTAGGCAAGGGGATACCCTTCCAGGAGGCGCTCAAGAAAGCGGATGAAGTGCTGCTTCACGCCACGCAGGGCATCGCGAGCCTGATCACCTCGACCGGCATCATCAACGTGGACTTTGCCGACGTGCGCACGGTCATGCAGAACGGCGGGGCCGCCCTGATGGGTACCGGCATCGGACGGGGTGAAAACCGGGCGTTGGAAGCGGCGCAGCAGGCTATCTCGAGTCCCTTGCTCGACAACATCTCGATCGCAGGCGCTATGGGGGTTTTGATCAACATCATTGGCGGCGACGATCTGACCTTGGGCGAGACCACCCAGATCAACGACATCATCCACGATGCCGTCGGCGATGACGCCGAGATCATCTTCGGTGCCGGAAACGACCCCGCCATGCATGGCGAGGTCCGGGTTACCGTGATCGCCACCGGATTTGACCGGCCGGCCCCCGTCGAGCAGCCCGCGGGCCGGGTCTCCGGCGCAAGCGGAGTGATCAACTTCCCATCTCCGCGACAGCGCCCCGCGGCTGTGTCGCAGCCGAGTAATCCGGTCATCACCCGGGTCCAGCCCCGAATTCATCAGACCCCGGCGCAAGGCACTCCGACCGATGTACCGGAGATGGAGATTCCCACCTTTATCCGGCGGCAGATGGATTGATGGGGAAGCTCAAGGGTCCCGCAGCTATTGTCGTCTTCACCGCGGCGGCGCTCCTCGGGCTGAGCGGCTACTGGCCCTGGCGTCGCTTGAGCTCGTCTCCCACAGCTCCCGTGGTGGTTCAGCAGGCAGCCAAGTTCATAGAAACACTGGACACCCTCCAGCGGGGGGAAACGCTCTCCGATCTGCTGGCCCGTCATAACATCGTTGGTATCGACTTTCACCGCCTCGACCCCTCCCTCGCGCTCGATCCCCGCCGGCTCCGCCCCGGGCTGGTCTTCAGCTTCGGCCGTCAGGAGGGAGATTCCGCCCCCACCCGGATCCTGGTCCGCACCTCTCCCGAGCAGCGGGTGACGTTCCATCGCATTGCGCAGCAGTGGAACGCCGAGGCCCAGCCGATCCGTTGGCGGGCGGAGCCGGCCAGGATCGAGGGCGCGATCGATAACTCCCTGTATGAAGCCCTCGATGCCGGCGTGGCCGACAGTCAGCTCGATGCCATCAATCGTCGGCGGCTGGCCTGGGATCTGGCCGATGTGTATGCCTGGCAGATCGACTTCACGCGGGACATTCAGCCGGGTGACCGCTTTCAGGTAGTGTACCAAAGGCTGGTCTCCGAGGACGGCGAGGTCCGGTTCGGCCGGGTGCTCGCCAGCGATCTGACCATCTCCGGCAAGAGTCTCACGGCGGTTCGATTCGGTGGTAACGGCCGGATCGCTCTCTACTACGATGCCGAGGGCAATTCCCTCCGCCGGGCTTTCCTCAGAGCTCCGGTGGAGTTCCGCCGCATATCGTCCCGCTTCGCGAGCGCCCGTTTTCATCCCATCCTGGGCCTGACGCGCCGGCATGAGGGAACCGACTACGCCGCCGCACCCGGCACTCCGGTCATGGCTGCCGGTGACGGCGTGGTGCTGCGGGCTGGCCGGGGCGGAGGTTATGGCAACCTCATCGAGCTGCGGCATCTCAACGGCATAACCACTCGCTATGGACATCTCCGCGGCTTCGCCCGAGGGATTCGAGCGGGTATGCGGGTGCAACAGGGCCAGGTCATCGGATATGTGGGCTCGACCGGTCTCGCGACAGGTCCCCATCTGCACTACGAATTCCGGGTCGGTGGGGTGGCCAAGGATTCACGCAAGGTCAATCTCGGCAACGGCACGCCGGTAGCCGCGGCCGACCGGTCGGCCTTCGACCAGCAGCGGGATAGCTTGCTTGCTCTCCTCCACCAGGCGCCCTTCTCAGCGCCCGCGCTGGCGGGACAGACGACTGAATCCTCAACCCGGTGGCTGCCGTAGCGCTGTAGTGGATCTCCTTCCATCCATCGATGTTCGATCCGGCCGCGTCGTCCGCCTGAGCCAGGGTGAGCCGACGCGGCAAACAGTTTATGGAGACGACCCCGTTGCGATCGCCGAACAGTTTGCCCAGGCTGGGGCTCGGTGGATCCACCTGGTGGATCTCGATCGCGCGTTCAATGAGGGCGACAATTCGACCACCATCAGTCGGGTGGTGTCTCAGTTGGCCCCGCAGGTCCGAATCCAACTGGGCGGGGGACTTCGCACCATAGATCTCGTGCGCGCGAGCCTCGATTGGGGAGTCGAGCGGGTGGTGATTGGTACGGCAGCGGCAACCAATCCCGAGCTGGTCTCGTCTGCCGTGAAGGAGTTCGGCAGCGATCGCCTGGCCGTGGGGATCGATGCTCGGGAGGGTTACGTGGCCATCCGAGGATGGTCCCAAACTTCCTCCCAGCGGGCAGGGGATCTTGCCCGGCGAGTGGTGCAGGATGGGGTCACCACCGTCGTCTATACCGACATCGCACGGGATGGGATGTTGAGCGGTCCCGATCTGAGCGGCGCTGTAGACCTCAAGGCTACCGGCGCGTGCGTGATCCTGAGTGGCGGCGTCAGCGGGCTGGTGGATATTCACGATGCCTGTGTCGCGGGCATCGATGGCGTCGTCGTGGGCCGAGCACTGTATGAGGGACGGCTGAACTTGATCGATGCGCTTGCCGCTGCGAGCTGCCTGTCACGGGCTTGATGGCGTTCTTCGTAGTCCTGCTCGCGGTGGGTGCCGCGACACTCTCGTATCTCGTTTGGGAACGGCTTGGCAGCAGAGCCTGGGTGCCGCTGATCTGCCGGACAGTAGCTTGGATCGCCCTCGGTTTGTTGCTCACCGATCTCAGCTGTCCGGTTCGGGGTGCGCCGCTGCGCCCGCTGGTTCTGCTCGATGCGTCGCTCAGCCTGGGCACGGCGGGCGGACATTGGCAGGAGGCACGGGACACAGCGCTTCGATTGGGTGATGTCCGTCCATTCGGTGATGAACGGCTTATCCCGGACACCGCGCCCACCCGCGGGCGCTCGCTGCTCGCGCCCGCCCTGCTGGCAGCCTCTGGCTCTGATCGCCCGGTCGTGGTGCTAAGCGACGGCGAAATCGAAGATCAGCGAGACATCCCGCCGGATATTCTGGCCCGCACCAGTGTTCGACTGTTTCCCAGGACCCCACGGCCCGATCTGGCCATTACCAGCGTAGCCGGGCCGCTCCGGATAGCAGCCGGCGACTCTCTACCCCTCGATGTTGTGGTCGAGCCCTTCGGTGGCAGCACCAGCGACACAGTCACCCTCGAAGTAAGAGCGGGAATCAAGCGCTTGGCGTCGCGGCTGGTTCAGTTGAAGGGCAAGGCCGGCGGTCGGGCCCATATCGTGATCCCACCCGGAGCCCTCTCGAAGGGAGACCACCTCCTCGACGTGAACCTCGTGGGCACGCGAGACAGCGAGCCTCGTACCGACAGCCGACTCCATCTGGTGAGCGTCACCCCTACGCCGGGAGTCGTCTTTGTCGCGGGCCCGGCCGACTGGGACAGCCGCTTTCTGTACCGAGTCTTGCGGGAAGTCTCCCAACTGCCGGTCCGAGGGTACGTGCGTCTGGACGCGGACCGCTGGCGTTCGATGACGGATCTCCAGCCGGTCTCTCCGGAGCGAGTACGGCAGGCCGCTCGAGGTGCGGATCTGCTGGTCCTGAAAGGTGGAGTGGGCCGTTTGGCGGAGAACAGTCTGGCGCGGGGGATCTGGCTCTGGCCATCGGGCGAGGGAGGGGAAAGTCAGACGCCGGGCGACTGGTATCTGAGTGCCGGGAACGCATCTCCGATGGCCGGCGCGTTCCTCGGTGAGCCGCTCGACTCTTTCCCGCCCGCAACGCAGCTGAACATTCTGGAATCGGGTCGACCAGACTGGATCGCGCTGTACGCCCAGCTTGGACGACGCGGTTCCCCTCGTCCGGCGGTCGTGGGCCGGCAAGACGGGCGGGTACGCCGAATCACGGTGGGCGTCGATGGGCTGTGGCGTTGGGCCTTCCGCGGTGGCTCCAGCGAGCAGAGCTATCGCTCGTGGGTCGCCGCCACTGCGAGTTGGCTTCTGGGCGGGGCCGACACGACTCGGGGCGTGGCTCGTCCTATTCAACCAGTCGTCCCGAACGGCCGACCGGTGCTCTTCGAGTGGGTGGCGTCCGGCGTGCCCATGGCCCAGGCGGTCGTCTGGTCTGCGACATCAGATTCGGGGCAAGGAGAGAGCTCAGGTATTCGGGATTCTCTGCGCTTCGATGGCAACGGCCGCGCCACCGTATGGCTCCCGTCGGGAGTATACCGTTATCGACTGAGCGGCGGCGGATCGGGTACCGTAGCAGTGGAGCAGTACTCGGATGAACTACTCCCCCATCCTATCACGCTCGCGGCGCACTCGGGACGCCGCTCCGGCTCCGTCGCCCGCACCTCCTCGCGTGACTGGATCTGGCTGTTTGGTCTCTGCATCGTGGCGCTTTCGGGCGAATGGTTTGCGCGTCGGCGCTTGGGGCTTCGGTGAGTGATAGATTTCCGGCAACAGCTCGAGGATAAGGACTGTGGCATCCAATCGGTTGGGAAGTGAAAAACGGAGCCTTTGGTCGCGGATCAAGCGCATTGCGCTCACCGATGTGGGTGCCCTTATGCGCGGACTCAATGCCGAGGACCTCGAGAACATGGAACGGGTTCTCATCGAGTCTGATTTCGGCGTCGCCGCAACGGTGGAGCTGACCCAGGCGCTGGAAGACGAAGTGCGCCGGGGCAAGCTCAAGACCGAGGCTGACCTGAAACGAGCCTTGCAGAGCCGGCTCACTGCTATGCTCGAGGACGGCGGAGATCCGGGAGCCATTGCCCGAGCCCAGGAGCCTCCGACCGTGATTCTGCTGGTTGGGGTGAACGGGACGGGAAAGACCACCACCGCCGCCAAGCTGGCCCGGCGACTGCAATCCGAGCGCCGCAACGTGCTGCTCGCCGCCGCCGATACCTATCGAGCCGGCGCGATTGCCCAGCTCCAGGTCTGGGCCAACCGGCTGGGACTTCCTTGCGTGGCCGGGGCCCCAGGCGGTGATCCTGCCGCCGTGGCATTCGATGCAATCGACGCCGCAGCTGCCCGGGGCCTGGACACGATCATCATTGACACGGCCGGGCGATTGCACACGCAGGAGGGATTGATGGAGGAGCTGCGAAAGATCACCCGGGTGATTG
>DASSED010000207.1:0-7783 GCA_035695405.1 Gemmatimonadales bacterium | reverse complement strand
GTTGGGGCGGCGGGGCTGGAGTTGTCTCTCGACTCGATTCTGACAGGGCAGCCCGGAGAAGCGGTATTGCTGAAGGATCGTGCGGGGCGACGTTACGACTCGCCGGGACGACTGGTCAAGGAGCCAGTCTCGGGTGACGATGTCATCCTGACCATCGATGCGGAATTGCAGGAGATCGCCGAACACGGCCTTGAGGACGCCGTCAAAGCGATGAGCGCGGCCGGCGGGGACATCGTCTTCTACGATCCGCTCAACGGCGAGCTCCTGGCTTTGGCGTCGCGTCAGGGAAGCGGACAGGGTGGCCGGGCATCCACCTTTACCGATCCCTTTGAGCCTGGGTCGACAGCGAAGCTCTTTACCGCGGCCGCACTGCTGGTCCATCGCCGGGTGAGCGCACGGGACGCGGTGTATGCAGAGGGTGGTACCTGGCGCATGCCGATCACCAGCGCAGGACGGGTGCGGGTGATCTCGGATGCTCACAAGACGAAGGGGAATCTGACGCTGGCCCAGACGATTCAAGTCTCCAGCAACGTGGGGATGGCCAAATTCTCGGCTCGACTCTCCCCGGAAGAGCAGTTCGAGATGTTACGCGATTTCGGCTTCGGGACGCCCACAGGGGCGGAGTTTCCGTCAGAGTCCCGGGGGCGGCTGACTCGACCGGACACCTGGCAAGCCATGTATACCCGGGCCAGTCTGGCCATGGGCTATGAGTTCGGTGTCACGCCGGTACAGCTGGCTGCTGCCTATGGGGCCATCGCGAATGATGGGCTGCTCCTCACGCCCACCCTGGTGCGAGAAGTAAGAAATCCGTCGGGGGCTGTGCTGTACCGACATCGGCCCGAGCCCGTGCGGCGTGTGGTTACCGCCGCCATCGCGGCCCAACTACGAGAATTCCTCAGAGGAGCGGTGGAAGAGGGAGGAACCGGAGAGGAGGCCCAACTGGCCAACTACACCCTTCTCGGTAAGACGGGGACCGCCATCCGATTCGAAGGCGGCCGCTACGTGCGGGGCGAGTACACCGCTTCATTCGCGGCGCTGTTTCCGGCAGATCACCCGCAGCTGGTCGTCGTGGTGAAGATCGATAATCCCAAAGGCAAATATTACGGGGGTCTCACCGCCGCTCCGGTGACCCGGACGATGCTGCAACAGGCCCTGGCCTCGCGCCAGGTGGCGATCGACCGAAGCCGCCTCACCCTGCGGGAGAGCGCAGGTGCCATTGCGCCGCCGCCGGTCCTCTCGAGCTCGAGTGTGCCCACCGTGATCCTGGCGTGGCCATATACCGGCCCCGGTGATTCAAAGCCCCGACCGGTCCCGGTCCCCGATGTGCTCGGCCGATCAGTCCGGGAGGCCGCCTTCTCGCTGCATCGCCGAGGGTTCCGGGTGAATCTTCACGGCCTTGGCGAGGTGACTCGGACGGCACCAGCGGCAGGACAAGACGCCTTGCCGGGGGCCGCGGTGACTGTGTGGGCCGATCAATGAACCCGGCGGTTCTTCGGTGCCGCTGAGCTGGAGCGAGGTAATCGACGAGCTACGCCGGGCTGACCTCGTCTTATCGGCACCATCCAGCGGACCTCACCCCAACCCCACCGGCATTGGAGTGGATAGTCGCACGATTGAGCCCGGGATGCTCTATGTGGCGGTGCGAGGCTCGCAAACTGACGGTCACCGCTTTGTGACGCAAGCAATCAGTCGCGGTGCCGGAGCCCTGGTGGTCGAGTCGCCGCAAGACTCGAGAGTCCCCGAGATACTGGTCCATGACGGCCGTCGCGCAGCCCTCGCGTTGGGGGCCGCGTGGTACGGTCATCCCGCCCGCCATCTGACCTTGATCGGTGTGACGGGGACGAACGGAAAGACCACGACCACCGGTCTTATCCGTCATTTGTTCAACGAGGCGAGCACCGCCGGCAGCATCGGCACCTTGGGCGCATTCGATGGCCGGGGCGATCCGGTGTCCTCTACCGCAGGTTCCCTGACCACTCCGGGCCCGATTGATCTGCAGGCAACTCTGGCGTCAATGCTGGAGCGCGGCGTCAGCCACGTCACGATGGAAACCTCATCCCATAGTCTGGATCAAGGCCGATTGGACGGCCTCGCCTTCGCAGCCGGAGTCTTCACCAACCTCACTCGGGATCATCTGGATTATCACGGAACCATGGCGGCGAACCTGGCTTCCAAGCTGCGTCTCAGCACCCTACTGCAGCTGGGCGGGATTGAAGTGGTCAATCTGGACGAGGATGCCTGGCGTGGGATGCGGCCGCGCAGTCCCAGAATCACCTTCGGACTCGATCCGGCAGCCGACGTCCGTGCCACAGGGGTGGTGTTGGACGCGGGGGGAACCCGGTTCGAGCTGTCTGGTCGGTTTGGTACGGCCGAGGTGTCACTGCCGCTGCTGGGTGATTTCAATGTAGCCAACGCACTCGCCGCCGCCGCCACCGCGCTGGCATTGGGGCAGCCACTCACTCGAGTGGTGCGCCGTCTGGCATCGGTTCCCCAAGTACCCGGACGCATGGAGCGCATTTCCGAGACGCCGTGCATCGTGCTTCGAGACTATGCCCACACGCCCGATGCGCTGGAGCGGGCGCTCACCAGCCTGCGACCGCTGACACGGGGCCGGCTGATCGTGGTGTTTGGTTGTGGTGGAGATCGCGACCGAGGAAAGCGCCCGATCATGGGACGGATCGCAGCGGAACTCGCGGACTTGGCCATCGCAACATCGGACAACCCCCGCACTGAGGATCCCGATGCCATCATCGACGATATCGAGCAGGGCATGGGAGACCTTGAGCATCGCCGGATCACCGATCGACTCGGGGCCATTCACGCTGCGCTGAGCGAAGCGCGGCCGGGGGACACAGTCCTCCTGGCGGGCAAGGGTCACGAGACCTACCAGGTGATCGGCACCGAGAAGTTGCCCTTTGACGAACGGGAGATCGTCCAAAGACACGTGCGAGGTGAAGAGTGAGCGGGGAGGCGGAGCGGGTATCGATCCCGGCTTGGCCAGCCGAGGCTGTCAGAGATGCCTTGGGCGTGGCTTCCGTCTCGAAGGATGAACCCACCACTTACTCCACCATTTCTACCGACAGCCGCTCGATCGAGCCCGGCGCACTTTTCATTGCACTCAAAGGGGATCGTTTCGATGGTCACGATCACCTCTCCAGCGCGGCCGGCTCAGGCGCACGCGGCGCTGTGGTGCGAAAGGGAACTCCCCCGATCCCGGGCCTGGCACTCTACGAGGTGGAGGACACCCTGCGTGCCTTCGGAGACCTGGCCCACTATCGCCGCATGGCGCTGCAGGGTCCCGTCCTTGCGGTGACCGGGACGAATGGGAAGACCAGTACCAAGGAGATGCTGCTCGCCGTGCTGCAGACGAGGTATCGCACTTACGCCACGCGGGCCAATCTCAACAATCTGGTGGGCGTTCCTCAGACCATTCTGGAAGCCCCGCTCGATGTCGAAGCGCTCATTGTCGAGGCCGGCGCCAATCTGCCGGGCGAGATCGAGCGATATCGCGAAATTATCGAGCCCTCGATCACCATCGTTACCAATGCCGTCCAGGGGCACCTCGAAGGTTTCCGGGGGCTCGAAGGAGTGCTTCGCGAGAAACTCTCTCTCACCGACGGGGTCCCGCTGGCCATCGTGGGACTCGACCCGCCTGAGCTGGTGGAGGGGGCCCGCACACGTGCACGTGGAGTCCGTTCGGCGGGACTTCGAAACGCTGAGCTGACCCCGGACACAGTGAGCCTGGACGATCAGGCCCGACCGGTCCTTACGTTTGGGGATACGACGTTTACTCTGGCGATTCGGGGCCTGCACCAGGCCGATAACGCGGTGCGAGTGTGGGCGGTGGTCGAGGCCCTTGGACTCGACCGCAAGGCCGCCGCGAGTGCGCTGGAACGGTTTTCTCTCCCGGTTGGTCGGGGCGAACTGGTACAGGAAGGCGAGCTTACCATCCTCAACGACAGCTACAATGCCAACCCGCAGTCATTCCGGGCCGCGATCGCCACGGCGGAGGCGCTGAGGGGCAACCGCCGGCTGGTATTCGTCGCCGGCACGATGCGGGAACTGGGCGCCGACTCGGTTGCTTTGCATCATGAGGTCGCGGCTGCACTGGTGGACTTATATCCCGACTTGCTGGCCGTGGTCGGAGACTTCGTTCCCGCGCTGGAGCCCTACGCCGGGGCCCTCCGCCATCGCCTGATCACAGCCGCCGACCCCCTGGCTCTCGCACCGTTGCTCTCGGCGCGCTTGCGAGGAGACGAGCTCGTGGTTCTCAAGGCATCCCGCGGAGTGGCGCTTGAACGTATACTTCCGGCCTTGAAAGCCTGCGCGAAACACACCCCCACTCCCGGTGCTTCGCTTCATCCCCGCTGAGGATTGATGTTTTATCACTGGCTCGCGCCACTCGGCAAAACGTACATCATCTTCAATCTCTTCAACTACATCAGCTTTCGAGCCGCGGGCGCGACCGTCACGGCACTTATCCTGGCCTTCCTGGTGGGCCCGCCGGTGATCCGGCGACTACGCAGTCGGAAGGTGGGCCAGGTCATTCGGGCGGAGGGTCCGGCAAGCCATCAAACCAAGCGGGGAACGCCGACCATGGGCGGTTTGATCATCTTGCTGGCCACGGTGGTCCCAACCCTGCTCTGGGCACCGCTCACCAATCGCTTCGTCGTGGTGGCGATGCTCTCCACTCTATGGATGGGGTGCATAGGCTTTCTGGACGATTACCTGAAAATCGTGCAAGGAAAGTCACGAGGCCTGGTGGCTCGATGGAAACTGGCAGGCCAATGTAGTTTCGGCTTGTTGCTCGGCCTCTTCCTCGCATTCAATCCGGTCGTTCCCACCGATACCCTGCCTGCCACCGCCACGACGCTGCCCTTCTTTAAGTACCTCGTGGTCAACTTCGCTCCCTGGTTGTTCGTGGTATTTGTTACCGTCGTTATCACCGGGAGCAGCAACGCCGTCAACCTCACGGACGGATTGGACGGTTTGGCTACCGGCCTGGCGGGCATTGCCGCCGCCGCCTTTGCCGTCTTTGCCTATCTGTTCGGCCGAGTGGACGTGACCACGTACCTCAACGTCTTCTACCTGCCCGGAGCGGGGGAGCTGGCGGTGTTCTGCGCGGCCTTGATGGGAGCCACCATTGGCTTTCTCTGGTTCAATGCCCATCCGGCGGAGGTATTCATGGGAGACACCGGCAGCCTGGCCATTGGAGGCGCACTAGGGACCGTGGCTATCCTCTTGAAAGCGGAGTTTCTCCTGCTCCTCATCGGTGGAGTATTTGCGGCAGAGGCCATCTCGGTGTTGATCCAGACCGGAACGTATAAGTGGTTCAAGCGGACCCGCGGTCGAGAGTATGCCGATGCCCACCGAATTTTTCGTATGGCTCCATTGCACCATCATTTCGAAAAGCTCGGCTGGGCCGAAACCACGGTGGTGACCCGTTTCTACATTCTGGGTCTGCTGTGCGCACTGCTGGCACTCTCGACCCTGAAAGTCAGATGACGATGATCGGCGTTGAGCTCTTCGATCGGTGGCTGAGTACTGGGCGAGAGGTTTCGATCGTTGGCCTGGGAAAGAGCGGAGTCGCGGCCACCCTGCTGCTCCGAGCCAAGGGCATTCCGGTGTACGCCTCGGACACGGGTACCGGTCCGACCTACGAGGCGTGGGCCAGAACTCTGCGGGAAGCGGGCGCCCAAGTAGACCTGGGTTCTCATGATCTCGGCCGGATTGCGCAATCGACGGGAGTGGTGGTGGCCCCCGGTGTCCCCCCGGATGTTCCGGCCCTTCGTGCGGCTCGACAAGCCGGTCTCGAGATCTACGCCGAGGTGGATATCGGCTTCATCGCACTCCGGGGAACCCGCTGCATCGGCATCACCGGAACGAATGGCAAGACGACAACCACGTCACTGATCTCCCACATCCTGGCAAGCGCGGGGCTCCGAGCGGAGACTGCGGGGAATATCGGACGCCCGCTCTGTGATGTGGCGCGCTCCGATAATCCGCCTGACTGGCTGGCGCTGGAGCTCTCGTCCTTTCAACTGCATGACGCCCCTCATCTCAAGCCGGCCATAGGAGTCCTCACCAACCTCGCCCCCAATCACCTCGACCGGTACGCCACGCTCGAGGAATATTACGCGGACAAGGCGCTGCTGTTCCGGAACGCAGACGCCAGATCGTCGTGGGTAACCAACGCCGACGACCCCGCAGTGCAGGAGATGACCCGGGGAGTAGCGGGCCAACATCTGCGCTTCTCCACGGAAGGCCGCGCCGATGCGTGGTACGATCGGGCGGACCGGCGACTCATCCTCGGAACTGACCTCCTGCTGCAGCGTGACCAGTTGCCGCTGCTGGGTGACCACAATGTGGCCAATGCTCTGGCCGCCGCGCTGGCGGCTGCCCAGGTTGATGTTCCCGTGACCAGGATTGCGGCGGGGCTGCGCTCGTTCCGCGCCATTCCCCATCGGGTGGAACCAATCCGGGAGGTCGACGGGGTGTTGTGGATCAATGACTCCAAGTCGACCAACATCACTTCCACCGAAGTCGCGATCGCGGCCCAAGAACGACCTTACGTTCTCCTGCTGGGAGGTCGCCACAAGGGAGAACCCTATACTCGTCTGGCGGAACGTCTGAGCCCCCAGTGCCGTGCGGTGGTCGCCTATGGGGAGGCGAAACCCCTCATCCTCAACGATCTGGGCGGCAGGATTCGGGTGGTGCCGGCCGAGTCGTTTGCGGATGTGCTGGCGACGGCGCGGGAGCTCGCCCGGCGGGGTGATGCGGTGCTGCTTTCTCCGGCGTGCTCCAGCTACGACATGTTTCGCAACTACGAGGAGCGGGGCGAGCGCTTTCGAGCGGCGGTGGAGGCATTATGAGCCTGCGGCCCGTGCGTCACCCCGGCGAACTGCGCTGGGAAACTCGACTGCTTGCCACAGTGACCGCGATCCTGGTGGTTTTCGGTGTGGCCGCCACCTACGGCGCGGCAAGTCTGGTCACACTGGAGGGGCAGAACATGGGGCTGGGGTTTGCCCTCCGGCAGCTCTCGGGTGCCCTGGCCGGTGCGGTTCTCCTCCTTCTGGCCTCGAGGCTCGATTACTACCGCTGGCGCCAGCTCGCCTGGCCGTTGCTCGGGGTTACTCTGGTCTTACTCCTCATTCCGCTCCTCCCCATAACCCGCAGCCTGGCCCCGCTGGCCAACGGCGCCCGCCGGTGGGTCGACATCGGTCCATTCAACTTTCAGCCGTCAGAGCTGGCGCGCGTGGTTGTGGTGATCTGGTGTGCCATGTTGGCGTCCAAGAAGGGCGATCAGGTTCGGGAATTCAAGAAAGGGGTGCTGCCGTTCATTGTAGTGCTGGGTCTGGTCTCAATCCTCATCCTGTTCGAGCCCAATCTCTCGATGGCCACTCTGGTGGCGTTGCTGGGTGGCCTGGTCTTGTTCACTTCGGGCGCCAAGATCGGCCACTTCGTCCTGCTCGCCGGCCTCGCGATGATCCTGGTCTTTCACCAGATCCGCGATGTGCAGTATCGTCTGGCTCGGCTACTCACCTTTCTCAACCCCGGCGACGCGACCACCGAGGCCGGATTTCAGATCCATCAGTCTCTGGTTGGCATCGGATCGGGGCAGCTCTTCGGAGTGGGCTTCGGGCAAGGCCAGCAGAAGCTGGGATATCTGCCCTATGCCTATTCCGATTTTCTCTTCAGCACCATCGGTGAGGAGTGGGGGTTCCTGGGATTGCTGGTCGTGGTGTCGCTCTTTGCGCTGTTCTGCTGGTTGGGCTTTCGGATC
>DASSED010000206.1:0-12158 GCA_035695405.1 Gemmatimonadales bacterium | reverse complement strand
GAGCGGCGACAGCCTGCTCAGCCCAATGCGTGAAGATGGGCGGCGACGCCCAGAGCGAGTCGCTCAGGGACGTATCCGCCTTCGAGCATTCCTACAACAGGAGTTTCGGGCAGGTGCTCTCGCAGCCTGTGAGTGAGGTCGGCATAGTGCTCGGGCTCGAGCGTGAAGCCGCCCAGCGGATCGCCCTTCATCGCGTCGAACCCTGCGGAGAGCAGGACCAGATCGGGATTCCAGTTCGTGGTCGCAGCCACCACCGCTGACCACAGGTCGCCCACATAGAGCTCCGGCGGTTTCCCCGGACCGCGAGGGACATTGAAAATGTTCCCGACTCCCCTCTCACCTGCGGCTCCGGTCCCAGGATACCAAGGGTATTGATGCAGCGAGACGTACCGGATGGTCGCATCATCCTCGACCAGAGCCTGGGTTCCGTTCCCGTGGTGCACATCCCAGTCGATGATGAGCACCCGTCGCCTTCCGCTGCGCTGCGCGTGCCGCGCGGCGATCACCACATTGTTTACCAGGCAGAATCCCATCCCCCGCGCCGCCAACGCATGATGCCCCGGCGGCCGAATGGCGGCAAAGGCGTTCCC
Organism: Gemmatimonadales bacterium; assembly: GCA_035695405.1. Lineage (GTDB taxonomy): Bacteria > Gemmatimonadota > Gemmatimonadetes > Gemmatimonadales > GWC2-71-9 > CAVVWJ01. Next base: position 11,568 of record DASSED010000206.1, on the reverse strand, counting down.
TCGGTTGGTGAGTGCGTGATCCACGGCGCCCCGCACGGCTCCGGTGCCACCCAATACCGAGTGCCAGCTGTCGCGGTTGAGAATGGTATCGAGGAACAGCACGCCTCCACCTCGCTCACTCATCGTTTCCAAGCTCGAGAGGTAGGAATCGGGATGCACCAGGAGAAGCAATTCGCGATCCGCCGGAGCTGCGTCGTGGACATCTACTTGGGGATCGGCTCGAAGGCGTTGCAGCAGGACCTGAAGCCGTGCCCGCGTCTCCGGGTGATCGGGGCCGGGATCATGCTTGATGCAGTCTGGGTGGGTGAAAACCGGGAGAGCCATGGCTACTTCTGACGATCGCGCAGGACCCGCTGGAGATCGAGCGCTTCCTCTCTGAGGGCCTTTCGGGCCACGGCTATGTCGTCCAGCCGTCGGCGGTACCAGCGCCAGGAGAACAGGACCACAACGGCCGCAACCATGAAAATTACTCCAACCACCATGAACCCCGGTCGTCTACTCCACGAGCCGATGCCTACGAGCGCGGCGCCATCAAGCCCGAGCACCACAGCGGCAGCAATGGTCAGGCCTCGCGCCGCGGCCGGTGACATCCTACCGCACCGGCCGGCGTCGCCGCGAAAGCAGCATCAGAGCACCGTTCGGCACCAGGCCAGCGTCCGCCAGCGACAGCGATTCATCTACCAGCTCGGCACCACGAAACTTGAGCACGAATTCGGATGGGTTTCGCGGGACCTTGGTTCGCTCCAGTGCCACGCGTTTCACCTCCGCGACGGGGGTGTCGCGCGGGAGCTCGAGAAAAATTTCGTCCCACACATCCTCCACCATGACCCGGAGCGGCACGAGGCTCATGCCACGTGCTCGGAAGGGAGCGGCAGCGTGGAAAGAAAACGATCGACCACCTGATCGAACAGGAGGGTAGAAGCCCGGACCCGGGTCCCACCCTCCACGGACCACACGGCAAAGGTGATCTCCTCTCCGCCCTGCCCTCTCAGGGTCAGATAGCTGGGTCCTTCGCGCTCAGGGTAGGCAGCGTTCAGAGGTACTCGCTCAGCGAAGAACCGTTTGGCGCGCTGGAGCACCTCGCGCCCATCCATCGTGGTGATCACCTCGTAAACCATGTTGAGCCTAGTGGGTGGAAGCGGTTGTGGGGCCAGGGAGAATCGCTACGCCGGTGGGTTGACCCGTTACTGCCACGCTGGACACCATTTTTCTGGCGGAGAGATCGATAACGTCCACCGCTCCGGGATCGGTCCCGATGGACTCGGAGGACACGTATGCCAGGCGGTTATCAGGAGAATAGGTCACGCCGTGAACGATCTTCTTGCTCGTCGGGATCCGAGCCAACTCGGTGAGCCGGGCCGCATCGATGAGACTCACGCTCTGATCTTTCTTGTTGGTGACCATCACGAGCTTACCGTCGGGTGAGGGCTCTACGTTATATGCCCCTTTCCCCACCGGAACCTCCTTGATGAGACTCAGGGTGCCTGCGTCACGAACCTGAAGGCTGTTCCCATAGTTACAGGCGATGTACAGACGACGGTCGTCGGGCGAAACCGACACGAACGTGGGGGAACACTCCTGGCCCGCCGGAGTAGAGGAAGTCGGCGCGGTTTCGTGGTGGGTTCCAGCTGCCGTGGCCGCAACGGCAGTATTGGACGAGTGTTCACCGGTCTTGACGCGGCGCGCGATAGCCAGGCTGGCCACGTCCAACTCGAGAATCTCATCGCTGTGCATGCAGGAGACATAGACCCGAGTTCCGGTATGGTTGGCCTTCACGCCATGCGGCATGTCACACGCGGGGATGTCGGTGATCTTGTTCATCGTCCCGGTGTGAACGACGGAGACCACGTTGACGCGAGGATGATCGCCATGGAAGTCCGAGTTGGCGACAAAGGCAAACTGCCCGTCCGGTGTCAGCCCGATCGTCGTGGGAAACATCTCCAGCTGAGCTCGCCCCAGGACCGAGTCGCCGTGACTGTTCAGCTTCCACAGTGAGCCGTAGGGCGTGCCGTGTGCGATGGTGACGTAGTAGCTCTTTCCGTCGGGCGCCATCGCGATGTTGTGCGGGCCATCGATATCCGACGGCATGACGCCGACCGGTACGACATGATCCAGAGCAAGCCCCACACCCGAGGGTCGAAGCCAGGTAACGATGTCTCCGGATTCGCTCACCACCCCGACGCGGTAGCCGGGATCTCCCTGCGCCTGCGCCGCGCGGGCTACTAGAAAAGCGAGAGCGACGCAGCGCCATGTCATCCTGATCCTTCCCCCCGCTCCAGTCGATCGTGGGCCGGTAAGATACTGCCCTAGCTGGTAACCTGCACCGTTGCCTGAAACACCGCAGGCTCGCCCAGCAAGTCGCGCACTCCCGGGTTTCTCCGTAACACGACCACAAGCTCGCCTGGCGGCGCGTCCTCCACGCCATCAATCGTCAGGAAGCACGGGAGCGCGGCGCCCTCCGGCAGGGTCGCCTGGTAAGTCTTATGCTGCCAGACGAAGGTCACTGCACGGGGTATCGTGGAGGTTATGTGATCCAGGAAGACATCATCATCTACCTGGTACGTTCCGTCTGGCCGTCGCTCTCCACTGAGAAAGAAAGTCGAGTCAAAGGGCTCACCATCCTGCCGGGCGAGGTTGTGTTCCACCGCCCAGTCAAACTCCTCCAAGTCGGGCGCGTGAGCCCGCCACTCGAGGTGGTGCCGAAGCTCGTGGGTCAGGGTTTCCCACGCCTCGTGTCGCCAATCAAACCCATCCTGGCCCTGGGAGAGTGCGGCAAAGGATCCGTGATACAAGACAATCCGACTCTGAAGTCCCTCCGAGCCACTGCCCACCTGCATTGGAAGGGGAATGCATTCGCCGAGGGTAAAGGTTCCTTCTCGCTCGGGATGGGGCACGACCCGGGGAGACACCACCACCCCCGCTACTCCGTCGAAGAACTCCTCCGGCACCTCGCTACACAACTGCCGGACCAGCGTCTCGAAGTCAGCTACTCGCAGCGTTCACCCTTTCGCGGATATAGTCCGAGAGACGTTCCAACACCACCCGTTCCTGCTGCATCGAATCCCGGTGTCGCACCGTGACGGTGCGATGACTCAGCGTCTCTCCGTCTATGGTGACGCCGAACGGGGTGCCGGCTTCATCCATTCTGCGGTAGCGGCGCCCGATGGCGCCGCTGTCGTCATAGAAACACGCGAGCTCTCGGCGCAGCTCGTGGTAGACGTTGGTGGCGAGCTCCGGCATTCCGTCCTTTTTGACCAACGGAAATACGCCTGCCTTGATGGGCGCGACCGCCGGCGACAGACCTAGGACCACTCGCGTTTCTCCCTCGACCTCCTCCTCCCGGTACGCGTCCACCAGCAGTGTCAGAGTGACGCGATCGGCACCGGCTGAAGTCTCGACGATGTACGGGATGTAGCGCCGATTTTCAGCCTGATCAAAGTACTCCAGCTTCTTGCCCGAATACTGCTGGTGCCGACTCAGGTCGAAGTCTCCCCGATTATGGATCCCTTCGATCTCCTGCCATCCGAAGGGGAACTGATATTGGACATCAAACGCTGCTTTGGCATAGTGCGCCAGCTCGCTCCCAGTATGCTGATGCCATTGAAGCTTGGCCGGTGTGAGACCCAGATTCCGATGCCAGGCCATGCGCCACTCGCGCCAACGCTCGAACCACTCGGCATCGGTTCCCGGCTGCACGAAGAACTGCATCTCCATCTGCTCGAACTCACGGGTCCGGAAGATGAAGTTTCCCGGCGTGATCTCGTTGCGGAACGCCTTGCCGATCTGGGCAATTCCGAACGGAATGCGTTGTCGGGACGCCTGGAGCACATTCAAGTAATTCACGTAAATCCCCTGCGCGGTCTCCGGCCTGAGATAGACAATCGCGGCCGAATCCTCCACCGGCCCCATGAATGTCTTGAACATCAGATTGAACAGTCGCGGCTCAGTCAGGGAACCTCGAGTGCCACAGACCGGACATTGGGCATCCGGCTGTCCCGGTGTGCCCTTGATCCGAGGGTCATCCGCTCGGAAACGATTCTTGCAATGGCGGCAATCCACCAGCGGATCGGTGAAACCCGCCACATGGCCCGATGCCTCCCAAACCTTGGGGTGCATGAGAATCGCGGCGTCCAACCCTTCGATATCATCCCGCGCGTGGACCATGGCATGCCACCAGCGATCCTTCACATTCTTCTTGAGCTCGACGCCGAGGGGTCCGTAGTCCCACACCGATCCCAGTCCGCCATAAATCTCTGAGGATTGGAACACGAACCCTCGGCGCTTGCAGAGGGAGACCAGCTTCTCCATCAACGTGGTGTCAGCCATTGGTTTCCGAGCAAAATGGGGTGGGCACCAAACCAGCGGGGAAGATAGGACGAGGGGGATCGCCAAGGAAGCCGCAGCCAGAGTAGCAAATTCCCCGGACCAGAACCGAATTCCGCTGAACAACCGGTCGAACACTCGAACGTATGTTCTTGAATGACAAAATCTTAACCCTGGAGCCTGAGAGGGCTCGGAAATTGCCGATTTGGGGCCTCTCCGGGACGATTTCCCTTCCTCGTCAGAGGCATGCTGATGATGCAACCGACCCCAATGAGCCAGCCGGACCCTCCCACGACGGAGGGGGCTCAGGGGTTGCCTGGGGGTCAGAGAGGTCACAGCCCCACAACGCTCTCTCGGGACCTTGCTGATTTCCTGGTCGAATTCTCCATCGTGCTGCATAAGCGCTCCATGTACCCGCCCGGGCATCCCCACATCCAAAGCTCTGCGGTTCGCTTCGCCGATAGAATGACTGCTTTGCTGGAGCACCGCGAATCTGTGACCCTGGGAGTGGCTCGCCACCGACTGGTTATCGAGTCGGCAACCACCGATCCGAACAACGCTCTCCTGCGGGAGCTGGCGCACCGACTTCACCGACATCGTATCGCGTCGGTTCAGCTCATTCGGGGAGCCACCTTGAGCGAGGTGGAAAGTGTGCTCACCACCTTGAGCGAGGATCCCCAGCGCGGCGCCGGGCCGATCGGACGAAGACTGAATCAGGTTGGTCCCTGGGATCACGTCCGTCTCCGAGCCATGGGCTTCGACAAATTCACTCTGCAACAGTCAGATGGCACCGAGGGCGCCATCACCGAAGGAACCGCAGCCGAGCGCGACGCGTGGGTGGAGTTGGCGCGAATCGCACTTTCAACCGAACAGGGAGCCGACGTCCCGGAGGACGCGGATCCGCTGGTCGTGGCTCACGCCATTGGCCAGAAATCAGGCGAAGTGGCTTACGACCGCGTGGTGTTGGGATATCTCTCCAAGGTGGCTGAGGAGATGTCCGGCCGGAGAGGCGCCGGGGAAGATCAGCTGGGACAGCGCCTGTCACGCATGATCGAGGCGATGGATCCCGACGCTCTTCGCCGCCTGCTGACCACCGGGGCCGATCAGGCGGGGCGTCGGAACTTTGCGCTCAACGCCTCCCAGATTCTCGCGGCCGATGCGGTCATGGAAGTGGTGCAGGCTGCCGCGCACGCATCCAAGCAAACCATCTCCCACAACCTCCTGCGGCTGCTGCACAAGCTGGCCCACCACGCCGAGGCAGGTCCGGTGGTAACGCGAGCCGAGGCCGATGGAGCGTTGCGAACTAACGTAGCACGCCTGATCGGCGACTGGGAACTCGACGACCCCAATCCCACTCGATACACAGCCATTCTGGAACGAATGGTCCGAAGCGCACCAACGGAAGGGGCCACCGACAGCGCCGGTTGTGATGCCCAAACCATCCTCAAGATGGCCCTCGAGCTGCGAGCCCTGGGCCCTGCCGTCTACCTGGCTGTCGAAGCGCTCCTGAAACGGCGTGAGCTGGTTCCCTTGGCGAAGCTGTTGCACGCCAGCCCTCGAAGCGAAGCGGCGGAGGCGGTCTGGAAGTACATCGCCACACCGGAGCGGCTCGCCACCGAACTCACCGCCACGCCGCTGGACCCCGAAGCGGTAGCCATTCTCGTGGGACGAATGGGAGCTGACGCAACGGATGCCCTGCTCGATCGTCTGGCCTCAGCCGAGGACCGCTCGACCCGGGCCGCCATTCTCAAGCAATTGCTGGCTCTGGGACCCGAGGTCGGGCGCATCGCCGTCGCGCGGCTCGTCCCGGACGCCCCCTGGTATGTGGTGCGCAATATCCTGCTGCTTATCGGACGCCTGGGGAACTGGCCGCAGGGATTTACTCCGATGGACTATGCCGGCAACCCCGACGTGCGCATCCGGCGGGAAGCCATCAAGCTGCTGTTGGAGTCCTCCCGCCACGTGACAGAAGGAATCATGCTCGGCCTGCGCGACGTCGATGACGGCATCGCCGCCCTGGCTGCGGCTGCCGCCCTCGAGGCCTGTCCGGCCTCGGCTCTTCCTCTGGTGGAGCGTATCACCGTCGATGTGCGGCGAGGTCCAGAGCTGCGGGCGATCACCTTGCGCATTCTGGCTCGCACCCGGGCACCCGAAGCGCTGCGTCTGGTGCTGATGGCGGCGCTCAACCGCCGGCTCTGGTTCGGAAGACGACTCGCGCCGAAATCACCCCTGCTGTTGGCCGCTCTCAGCGCTTTGGCCAACTACTGGCGTGAGCATCCGACCGCAGTGGAAATCCTGACGCTGGCGCATCAGCATTCCGATGCGGAGATCAGAGCCGCAGCGATGCCGAGTCAGACCTCATGAGCGCTCCGGTTCGGTTTCTGATGGCGCTCACCCAGTCGCTTTCGACTATGGGTCTGTACGGCGACGACCATCCAGCGACGCTCCGTGCACTGGACAACATCATGGAACGGCTGCGGGACCTGCAGGAGGGACCCAGCCCCAAGCTGCATTTCACCTTCCTCGCGGGAGAGGTGCTCTTCAACTCGGAGCCGGTCCCCGAGCTGGAGAATTGGGAATGGAGCGGCCGGTTCGTCAAAGCCGGGATCGAGCGGATCGAGTTCACTGAGATGGCAGAGCCTGAGCAGTTCGCCCGTTTCCTGGCCCACTTGACCATCCGACTCGGAATCCGATCGGGGTCGACCACCGATGATCTCTGGCAAATGGGAGATTCGGCCATTCGGTTCGGGCAGATTGCGCTGGCGGAGGGATTCACCCGACGACTGGAATCGCCTCTGGCTGTCGCGACCCTCACCTACACCTTACGCGAAGAACGGGAGACGATCGACTGGATGCACCAGGAGATTCGGGATGGCTCGAAGCTCCCCATGGTGGAGGCAGAGGCGGTGGTGCGCTCCCTGTCACTCGCCATGCACTCGGAGCAGGCGATGGTGCTCCCGCTGTTGCAGCTGAAGGAGTTCGATCAGTACACCACCACCCACTCCATGAACGTGTCTGTGTTGGCGATGGCGCTGGGCGAGTTTCTCCAGCTCGGCCCGGCCACCGTTCGGGCACTTGGCGTGGCCGGTCTGTTACACGATCTGGGCAAAGTCTGCATTCCTCGAGACATCCTGGTGAAGCCCGGTACCCTCACCGATTCCGAGCGAGAGGTTATTCAGCAGCATCCGGTGACCGGCGCAAAGATGTTGTTGGAGCATTCGGAGCCTATGGAGCTGGCGGCGGTGGTTGCGTACGAGCACCACGTCAGGCTCGATGGCGGTGGGTATCCCAAGTTGCACGATGCCCGAGGCGCGCAGTATGCCAGCCGTATCGTGCACATCTGTGATGTCTATGACGCGTTACGGACGACCCGCCCCTATCGCCACGCCTGGGAGTCGGAACGCGCCCTGACCTACATTCACGATCGAGCCGGCGTCGAGTTCGATCCTAGTATTGCCGGATCGTTTATCTCGATGATGCGAAAGTGGGACTCCCAGGTGGCACTGCAGTCGGCGTAGCCGACGCCCGTGATCGAAGCAGGTGCTGCACGATCAGCTCGCCATGGCCACGAGCATTCTCAATAAACAGACGATTCGCGTCATTGCCGCTCGCAATCACACCCGCCAAATAGCACCCCCGAACCGGGGTGGCCATGGTGCTCTCGTCGTGAGCCGGAACGCCGGACGCTGAGTCCACCGGAACTCCCAGCCGCTGGAGCAGTCTGGTATCGGCGTGATAGCCGGTCATGGCCAAGACGGCATCGGCCGGAATCTCTTCGACGGCCCCGCTGTCCTCCGAAGCAACCTCGACATGCGTCGGGGTGATAGCCCGGACTCGGGAACGCCAGCGAACCCCGATGCTCCCTTCCTTGACCCGGTTCATGATATCAGGCAGTACCCACGCCTTGACTGTGCGGTCGAATCCCTCGCCGAAATGAACCAGGGTCACGGAGGCGCCGGCCCGCCACGATTCGAGGGCAGCATCGACGCTACTATTCCCTGCTCCGATCACGATGACTCTCTTTCGCCAGTAGGGGTGGCCTTCGACGAAATAGTGCGTAACGTGCGGCAAGCTTTCACCCGGGACGTCCATAAAGTTGGGATTATCGTAGTACCCGGTGGCGAAGGTGATGGCACTGGCGTAGTAGATCTTGTCATCATGGGCCCGGGTCACAGCCACCCGGAATCGACCGTCTCGCGCCGGCCCCTCGACCGACACATCGTTCACATCCTCCCCCGGCCGGATGTCGAGGCCGTAGGCTTCAGCCACTCGGCGGTAATAAATCAGCCCATCGCGGCGGTTGGGCTTCTCGTGGCTGGAGATGAATGGTACCCCGCCGATCTCTATCCGCTCCGGAGTCGAGAAGAAGGTCATGCTCAGCGGGTAGCGTTCAATGGTGGACACGATGGTGCGCCGGTCCAGGAGGACGCAGGGCACATTTGCCTGCTTGGCGGCGATACCCACAGCCAGCCCGCAGGGTCCCGCGCCAACCACCAAGAGATCGGTCTCCTCCACCATCATCGCGCTCCGTTCCTGATTCCGGTCACACCTGGATGATCTGATCTCGCCGAGTCCCGACACTCACGTACCGAACCGGGACGCCCGACAACGTCTCCAACCGATCCAGATAAGCTCTGGCCGCAGCTGGAAGGTCGGTAAGCTTGCGAGCTGTTCCAGTCGGCCGCTGCCATCCGGGAAGGGTCTCATACACCGGCTCGACCCGGCTCAGGGCGTCAGTTTCCGCCGGCATCTCCTCACAGGCGTGACCCTCCAGCCGATACATCGTGCCTACCGGAATGTCCGCAAACGTATCCAGTACATCCAGCTTGGTGACCGCCAGGCCGGTGAGGCCGTTCACGCGGGCTGCGTAGCGAACCACGGTGGCATCGAACCAGCCGCAGCGGCGAGGTCTTCCCGTGACCGCACCGAACTCACCGCCCAGCTCCCGCAACCGCTCACCATATGGACTTGGCGCCTCAGTCGGCAGCGGACCGTTACCCACGCGGGTCGTGTAGGCCTTTACAACCCCGAGGACTCCGTGAATGTCCGTGGGCCCGATGCCCGAGCCGACGGCGGCTCCGCCCGCCGTGGTGTTGGAGGAGGTCACGTATGGATAGGTGCCGTGATCCACGTCGAGCAGCGCACCCTGAGCACCTTCCAGCAACACCCGTCGCTTACCCCGAACCGCTCGATGAACCAGAAGGCCGGTGTCCGTTGCCAAGGCTTGAAGTCGAGGGCCCACCCGCTGGACCAGGCCGACGTGCTCCTCTAATCCGGCCCGATCGGAGCTGCCCATCAGGGAGAGCAACTGATTGGCTCGTGAGACCCGTTCAGCCAGCAGGTTGGGCGCGCATTCGATGCGACGCAAGTCGCCCACTCGAATCCCCCGGCGGCCATATTTGTCCTCGTACGCCGGGCCGATACCCCGGCCTGTGGTTCCCAGACGCTGGCTGCGTTCACTTGCGGCATCGAGCAGCTTGTGATAGGGAAGCACCAGGTGGGCACGATCCGAGATGAAAAGCCGGCCCGCAGTGTCGATACCCCGTTCGTGCAGCTGGTCCAGCTCGAGAAAGAAATTCTCAGGCTCGAGTACGACTCCGTTCCCGACGATACAGGTGACTCTGGGATGGAGAATCCCGGACGGGATCTGACGCAGGATGAACTGGGTGTCGCCGATGACCACGGTGTGGCCCGCGTTGGCACCGCCCTGGTAGCGAACCACGACATCCGCCTGCTCGGCAAGCACATCCACCAGCTTGCCTTTCCCCTCATCACCCCACTGCGCCCCCACCACCACCAGGCAAGTCGTCCTGGCATCGAACATGTCGACTCCCGTCTGGAACGACAAAGAGCCCCTTGCGGGGCTCCTGAATCCTCGGGCAAACCTACCGTTGCCCTGTGCAAACGTCAATTCAGCGCAATGGCTTGCCCCACGGCCTTCGCGGTGCTGAACGAAAGCTTGTCCGGTGTATCGGCAGCCGTGTGAATACAGCGAAGCGTGGCCCACGTCAGCCGACCCACGGTGACCGCCGCCGCGCCACTCCGGGCGAGGGGCGCACTATCAACGAAGATCCCCAGCGGAAGCCTCCGCTGACGCAAAGGCGGACCCACATCCTTCAAGCCGGGCTCAAGTGCCCCGGCCAGCCGCTCGCCCTGAGAGTTGTGGCTGACCAGATAAAGGGTACCCTGCTCATCAACCGTATCGACGTTCACGAACTCGCAGCTACGGAAGTTGGGTTCATACCGGGCAAAGACCCGGGCACCGACCAGCCCGAACTCCTCCGCTCCAGTCACCAGAAAGCCCAACTCTCCTTTCGACACCTCGGCGGCCGCCAATAGAGCAACGATACCGGATCCATTGTCGCGGGCTCCGAGCGAACGGCCCTTGAGGCGACCCCGCCGGGCAAGGAAACCGGCCACGAGGGCCGTTCCACAGATCACTGCGGACCCGAGGCCACCCACCGGACCGGCCAGGCGTAAGGCGGCACCGATGGACACCGTCACGATGGCAAGTCCGGTCATCCAGACCGCTACCAGACGGCCGGCCATTGAGTGGCCCTGCGCTTTGCTATCCAGATGCGCCACCACCCAGCGGCGGGGCCGAGCGGACCCCTTGGTGGCTATGAGATTGGCGTCTTCCCTGGGTCTCTCGCCTAGCGGGGCCCAGCCGAGAGCGATGCCAACCGCCGTGATGGTAAGTAAGACTATCCCACCGAGCCAGATCAGCAGAGCGGCCCAGGCCGGAACGTTGGGGCTGGCAAGCAAGGGAAAGAGAATCAGCGCCAGCACACCCAATCCGTCGCCGAATAGTGGGAAGGCACGAAGGCTTGCGGGGCAAAAACTGAACTTCTGAGCGACCACGTCATAGCCGAGAGCCCGGAGGTGCCCAGCAACCAGCTCTCGGGCGGCTGCAGCCTCGGGTGTTCCGGCTTCGCGGGGTAGAGTAAGAAGCTGCCGAACTGTGGCCTCTAAACTCGCCACAGCTCTGCCTGGTGACTCACTTGGCAGCGGATTTTCCGGGCCCGCGTCTGGTGTAGGTCACAGCGCCGGTGGTATGGCTGGGGGTCGTGGACGATGGCGGGCTGGCCAGGGCGAGGGCGGCACGCTTGGTCTCGGGACTGATTTGATCGGCTTCGATCAATTCTTCCAGGTGCTGTTCGAAGGTTTGGGTTCCGAGCTCCTTTCGACTGCCGGCCATCATCTTTCTGACTTGTGACAGGCGGGAGGGATCCTTGAGGCATTCCC
>DASSED010000205.1:0-3877 GCA_035695405.1 Gemmatimonadales bacterium | reverse complement strand
CCGGTGAGCCGTCGGGAGGTGGCGAAGCGGCCGCCGCCGGGGGCTCGTCTGGGCCAGGTGGGTCGGTTGGTGGAACGTCGGCCGGCGGTGAGGAGCCGAGAGAGGTCGCTGAGTCGTCCGGTGCCTCGGCGACCGCCGGTGGAGTGTCCGGACCCGAGGAGTCCCTCGCCCCCGAAGCTCCGGAGCCCCTCGGCCCCGAGGCGTCGACCGGACAGGAGAACGCGCCGATCGGCGCTGGCTCGGCGCCTGGTCGGCAAGAGCTTCCAAGCCCGGAGTTGATCGAGGCCGGGATGGTCTATCTGGATCCTGACCCCGAGATCGGCTCGCCTCCCAGCGCTGCGGGATGGACGGAACGGTCGCCTGTGGACCTAGTCCCGCAGGAAGGCTCCGGTGGCCCTACGGCTGCGGCGGTGCCCCAGGTGGGTGGGGCACGGCATCCAGGTGGCGACGTCAGTGATTCCGCTGGCCTCACCCGTGAGGCCGAGCAACTCGAGGAGGGCTCTGAGGCTGAGGATGTCGAGCACGTCGGAGAAGCCGCCGGGGCCGCCGGTCCAGCCGAGATCGGTGATGTCCAGTCCGTGGGCCCCGTCCAGTCGGGTGGCGCGGACGAGGGGGCCGGGACAACCGATGCCGGCGACGAGGCCATGCCTGTCGCCAGGGTCCAAGAGACCGCCGGGGCGGGCGTCCCGGGCGATGTGGGAGTCGCTGAGCGAACGCATACCGCTGGAGTCAGTGGCAGCGAGGAGGCCGGCAGCACGGCCCATTCCGCCCATGAGGGGGAAGCCACGCTCGACTCGACCCTTGACCCCACTCCTTGGATGGAACCGGCACTGCCAATGGCTTGGCCACCAGGGATGGCCCCGCCGGCTCGCGGTGAGAGCGGCCCGTATCAGGAGGAGGACCCAGCCGACAGCGAGCTCCCACCGCAGCCGGATCCGAGTTGGCTTCCCCTGTTCAGTCGCAGCCCGGAAGGCGACGGCACCGACGAAGCGGGTGACGTCTCGGATGCCCAGCAGGCGACCACGGGTCCCCCGGTGGAGCTTGGCCGAGAGCACAACAATGAGGAGGTGGGCGAGAATCCCCACCCCCGGCAGGAGGGAACAGGGTTCGAGCCCAGCGGTGAAGGCGACCTTCGGTCCTCGGCAGAGGAGCCGGTGGCAGAAGAGCCGGTGGGAGCGGAACCCGTGGGGGAGCAGCCGGTCGGGCCTGCGGAGCCTCAAGACCTCGATGCGCCCTCCGAAGCCGGGCTCGCCAGCGGCGAACCCGCCGGCAACTCCGCTGCGCCCAGTGTGGAGACGCGGCATGGGGAGCCTGAATCCTCGGATGAGGTGCCGGTAGGCAGTGGCGAGGAAGCATCCTCGTCAGCGACATCCGGAGAGTCCAACACCCTAGCAACCTATCCTCCACCGATCATCGATGTCACAACCAGCGAATCGGAGACCGACAGTAGGCCCGGCGAGCAGCTTGAGGCTGGCTCTCTAGGCGCAGAAGGAGCGGACCTTCCTATGGGGCCAGCTGCTGCCTCGATCCCCGAGGGTGGCGAGGGCGGGGCGAGGCGCGCCAACATGTCGACCGTTGTCAGACCAACTGAGGCGGGAGAAGTCGATCTCCGTGAGGCGCCAGCCGGCACCGGTGACGATGTTTCACGTGAAACATCTGTAGATGGTGGTGAAGAGATGGACCCAGCACTCGAGGACAAGGAGTCGGAGGACGAGGCGGCGATTGCGGTTCGAGATGCCGTATCGCGGGCGGCGGCGGAGGCCGGGGTCGATGTTTCACGTGAAACAAACCCAACGGCGGAGGGCTTCACCGTCGCCGAGCCCAGTGCGGACGAGACAATCGACATCGAATCCGCTGCGAGGAACGCCAGAGTCACGTTCCGGATCCACCGCGAGACCTTGAACGGAATCCGTCGGGTGATGGCTGTCGCCAACCAGAAGGGCGGAGTCGGCAAGTCGACCACCGCGGTGAACCTCGGTGCCTACCTCGCGTTGGCGGGAGCACGAGTCCTGGTGATCGACCTCGACCCGCAGGGCAACGCATCGACGGGACTCGGCTTGGACCATCGCGACATCGAACCGTCGATCTATGACGTGCTCACAGGTGAGACGGCCTCTGCGGCGGCGATTCGAGCGACCGGAGTTCCCAACCTCCATGTCCTCCCAAGCACCATCGACCTGGCCGGCGCCGAAGTCGAATTGGTGAGTGCGATGTCGAGGGAAACCCGGCTGCGGCGGGCGCTCGAATCGATCGACCACCAATACGACACGATTCTCATCGACTGCCCGCCCTCTCTGGGGCTCCTCACGGTGAACGCCCTCGCCGCCGCCAACGAGCTGCTGATCCCAATCCAATGCGAGTACTACGCGTTGGAGGGCCTCGGGCAGTTGCTTCGCAATGTGGAGCTGGTTCGGGCCAACCTCAACCCGGAGCTGCGAATCGGCGGAATCGTGCTGACGATGTACGACGGCCGAACGCGGTTGGCTCTGCAGGTTGTTGAGGAGGTGCGCAAGCACTTCACGGACATCGTCTACCAGACGGTCGTGCCTCGTAGCGTCCGCCTGTCGGAAGCGCCGGGATATGGCCTTCCGATCGCCCTCTACGATCCCCTCTCGCGTGGTGGCATCGCCTACCGCGACCTGACCTATGAACTTGCGGAGCGAAGTGGCTTGCTCGCGCCGACCGGAGAAGGAGCCAGTTGATGCGTCGCCGTGGTGGCCTCGGCCGTGGACTCGAAGCCCTCATCCCAAGCAGCCCGCAGGACGATCAGGAACCGGTGGCCAAGGGAGCCGAGCAGAAGCCGACGGCGGCACAGGCCGAGGAGCCCTCGGGTCCCTCCTTCGAGCAGCTTCCACTCGACCGCATCGATCCGAATCCACGTCAGCCTCGAGAAGCCTTTGACGGGGAGACGCTCCAGGACCTCACCGCCAGCATCGAGGCTGTCGGAGTGCTGCAACCGATCGTGGTGCGTCCCGCCGGCGAGCGCTACCAGATCGTGATGGGGGAGCGGCGAGTCCGTGCCGCCCGGACGGCGGGGCTGGAACGCATCCCAGCCATCGTTCGCACCACCGAGGACGATCAGCTGCTGCGGGATGCGCTACTCGAGAACGTTCACCGGGAGGATCTGAACCCGCTCGAGGAAGCGGCCGCCTACAAGCAGCTCCTTGCCGACTTCGGCATCACGCAGCAGGAGTTGGCCTCCCGTCTCGGGCGGAGCCGGCCGGTGATTGCCAATGCGATGCGCCTTCTCAACCTGCCAGGAAGCGTCCAGCGGCGGATCGCGGCCAGGACGTTGTCGGCCGGCCATGCCAATGCTGTTGCGTCGTTGGAGGATCCCGTCCAGCAAGAGCGGCTGGCCGACCGGATCGTGGCCGAGGGGCTGACCGTCCGCATGGCGGAGGAGCTCGCCCAGCGCATCAAGAATGGGGAGCCGCTCCTCGGACCGGACGAGGGCGCTCGGGTCCGGCTCCGACCTGCCATGCAGGCACCAGGCATGGCGGATCTGGCCGAGCGGCTTTCCGATCGTCTGGAGACCCGGGTCCGAGTTCAGCTCGGGAAGCGCAAGGGCAAGGTGCTGATCGAGTTCGCCACCCTGGATGATCTGCAGCGGATCTGCGATGCGATCGGGCTCGAGCCGCGAACCGTTCAGCTGCCCGAGGCTTCGGCACCGGCCGAAGATGAGCCGCAGGTCGTGCAGGACGAGCGAACGGCGACCTCCGCCTCGCGCTGAAAGGTTCTAGGAACGTGGTGCCTTTTGGCGCTGGGTCGGTTCGCTCCTGAGGCCCTGGCCTGGGGGAATCACACTGATGTGATTCTGTGTGGGTGGAGGGTGGGCGATGACACTGGGGTTGGCCGAACGCCAGGGCAGGCTCGGGAA
>DASSED010000204.1:0-2137 GCA_035695405.1 Gemmatimonadales bacterium | reverse complement strand
ATCACGTTTTCCGGCGTAGGCGGGATGCTGTGAAGCCCGCTGAAGCACTCCTTGAGCGCATAAAGAGGACTGGTCCCGATGTCGCCGTAGACGACGCCGAGAGCCACCAGAGCAAGTCCGAGCAAGGCTCGGCCTCGAGGAGGCGCTTTCTCCGAGGGTTCACTCATGGCGAGCGCGACAACTGGGAGAGCCGGGATTGTGCCTCAGGATCGCCTTGGTCTCGCGCGTAGCCGAGCACGGAGACCGCAAAAATGCTCACGATGATCACAGCTGACGCCACGCACCAGCGGCAGATCGCATGAAGAACAAACAGCTCGACGTAGGTGAGATAACCGGTAAAGACCAGCCCAACCCCGGCAAGAATCGCCAGGGCCGAGCTGGGCCAGCGCTTCAGGGCCAATGGGGGCTGCAGTGACAACAAGCTCAACAGCAACAAGGTCGCGTAGCCGACCAATCCGATAAGCGCGACTTCCACCCCGCCGAAGCGGCTCCAGGGACTCAACTGGACCGTCTCACACCCGCCGGTCCCGCACGCCAGGGTGCCGATCTTTCCAATCTTATAGAGGTAGAGATATGCGGAAATGAAGAGGCCGGCGAGACTCAGGAGCGCCGCGCTCATCCGATAGATCATGGAGAATGACGCGGCGCCAGAGAGTCCACCAGTTTGACGATCGCATCAGAGTCGAAGCGCCCCTGATACAGTCTATTCCCCACCAGAAGGGTCGGGGTGGATGCTACTCCTACCTGGATACCCTCATTCAGGCTGGCTTGAATCCGACCGGCATACTTTCCGGACTTCATGCACCCGTCGTACCGGTCGAGGTTCAGCCCCACCTCTTGGGCATATCGGCGAAAGATGGGCGCCGCATTGCGGGCCGCCGCCCAGTCCGATTGGCCTTCATAGATCTTTTCATGCTGTTGCCAGAACTTGCCCTGCTCGTCGGCGCAGGCCGCTGAGTGAGCCGCCAGCCGGGAAAAAGGATGCTGCTGCAAGGGAAAATCACGATAGCGCCAGCGAAGACGGCCGGTCTTGATCAAGCGCTCCTCGATGGTGGGCATCTGGAGGGTGGCAAAGGTCTGGCAGAAGGGGCACTGATAGTCGGCGTACTCGGTGATCTCCACCGGAGCATCGGCAGAGCCCTTGACATAGCCATGAAAGCCCGCCGTATCCGACGCCTGCACCGTGACGTTAGCCGGGATGCTGACCGTGTTCGGCTTGGCTAACAGGTAGCCGAGCGCGCCCAGACCAACAACGGCCAACAAGCCGAATACCAGGTAGAACCGTTTCATTCCGGTCTGCGCTCCCGCCATGGCTCGTCATCCTCCGGCTCATCCGGCAAAAAGGGGTCCTGCCGCTGGGCCTCTTCCACGATCCGCCGATTATCCGCCACCTCAGGCGTGTCATAGGTCGAGCGTACTTCGTAATGGAAGAGCTCGCTGCGCGCATCACCCATCAAACGAAGCAGCTCCGGTCCTCCCCGGAGCAGCTGTCCGGCACGGTCCAATTCCTGAATCCGAGTCGCGAGCGAGCGGAGGAGCGCCGCCAGCCGATCCGCCCGCTCCTTGCCGTACACCTCATCATGTTCCGCCATAAACACCTGAAAAGTGCGTCACGCCCTCGTTCAAGTTCGTGTAATTCCGGCCGCTAAAGATAATGACTTGGGATCGGGGTATCGGAAGAAAATCTCCTTTGCACCATTTAGTGCAAAGGGTTATTTTACTGCATTGGCATGAGCTAAAACATTCAAAGGACGGTGCATGAGCAAGAAGAACACCCGCAGTATTCCTGAGGCGGCCTCGTTCGCCCAGGCCCGCGATGAGCTATTCAGCCACATTCTTCGCTGTGGCGTCATGGAGGCCCTGCCGGAGCACCAGAAGGACTGGTTTGACGACACGATGGGTTACCTCGCCGACCGCTACGAAGACCTGAGCGAGGGAGATGTGGGCCAGCTGCGCACGTTGGGAGAGCGGTACTGCCAACCAGTTCGCCGAGTAGTCGAGTCCGGCGCCGCCTGAACCGCTGGATACGCCGCCAACGCCCCGGGAACTCTCCGGGGCGTTTTAGTGACCCATGCCGGAGCGGAATCGGCGCCAGCGGTACCCCAGGGCCACTCGGACTCCGCCACCAACCCCCAAC
>DASSED010000203.1:0-6384 GCA_035695405.1 Gemmatimonadales bacterium | reverse complement strand
GCCTGCTTCTGTGGGCCGCCCCCTTAGTATCGCTCAGCTGTGGCGGCGACGGTGGAACCGACATCAGCGTGCCTTCGCTCACCATCACAACCGCAACCAGCGGGGTTGAGCTCGACCCCGATGGATACGCTGTGGCGGTAGATGGGAGTCCCGCGCAACCAATCGGTCTCGACGCGAACGTAACGATTGACCAGCTGACGGACGGCCAGCACACGGTCACCCTCTCCGGCCTGGCCGCCAACTGTACGACGGGAACCAATCCGGAAACAGTTACCGTCAGCGCGGGCTCGACGGCGACCGCAGCCTTCGGCGTCACCTGCCGTCCTCTCTCCGGCTCGATTGTGGCGAGCACGACGGTCAGCGGAAGCGGATCGGATCCAGACGGTTTCGAGCTCACGGTGGATGGCACGGAGGGCGCTTCCATCGGGGCGAACGGGTCGGTCACTCTCAGTCAGATAAGCGCGGGTGCGCACCTGCTGGGATTGACCGGCCTCGCCGCCAACTGCCTGGTCACTGGCGACAACCCGGTGGCAGTCACAGTGGGTCCGGGCCAAGCCGCCAACGCGAGCTTTGCGATAACCTGCAGTACTCCACCGCCCAATACCGGTACGCTCCAGATCACCACCGCCACCGGTGGCTCCAATCCGGATCCCGATGGGTACGGCGTTAGCATCGATGGGGGCACAGCTCAGCCGATCGGCACCAGCGCGACGCTCAATCTCCTCAATGTCGCCGGAGGCCAGCACACGGTACAGCTGGGAGGCGTCGCCTCGAATTGTTCCGTCAGCGAAGCCAACCCTCAGGTGATCACGGTGGTCGCGGGCAGCACTGCCGCCGCGAGCTTCACCCTCACCTGCATCGCACCGCCGCCGGGCACGGGAAGCATCCAGGTCACGGCCAGTACCACGGGGGATTCACAGGACGATAGCTATGCCGTGAGCGTCGATGGTGTAAGTCAGCAGGCTCTCACGGCCGATGGAACAATCACCATCAACAATCTGATCCCCGGATCGCACGCGGTAGAGCTCGCTGGAGTGGCGCCCAATTGCACCGTGGCCGACGTGAACCCGAGGGCCATCACAGTTGCAGCTGGGCAAACGGCCACCGTGAGCTTTGCCGTGTCCTGCGTGACGCCGCAACCTACCAACGGCAGTATCGCGGTCACGGCCTCGACCACGGGCAGCTCTCTGGACCCTGATGGCTACCGGTTCACCATCGACAATGGCAGCAGCCGGGCGATCGGGGTGAACGGGCGGCAAACGGTGCAAAACGTCACTCCCGGACCCCATTCGGTCCGATTGACCGAGGTCGCAGCGAACTGTACCGTGTCGGGCGATAACCCGCGGTCGATCACGATTACTGCCGCGCAAACGGCCGCGGTTGGTTTCACGATCACGTGCGTCACACCTCCGCCCACCACCGGCAGCATCGTGGTGACCGCATCCACGTCGGGCAGCTCCCTCGATCCGGATGGCTACCGCTTCGCGATCGACAACGGGAGCACCCGGCCACTTGCGATCAACGGAAATCAGACCGTTCAGGACATCGCGCCGGGAAATCACTCGGTCCGGCTGAGCGACCTGGCGCCCAACTGCACGGCCTCGGGGGCGAATCCTCGATCGGTGACTGTCACCGCCGGTCAAGCGGCGACAGCCGCGTTTTCGGTGAGCTGCGTTGCGCCATCGCCGACGGTGAACCTCAGCATCCGCAATCTGTACCTCACCCAAAGCACCCAGACGCTGACCGGCGCAGTCCCGCTGGTGGCCAACCGTGCGGCCTTCTTGCGGGTCTTTGTCGTCGCCAATCAGAGCAATACGGCCAAGCCGGTGGTAAAGGTCACGCTGCGACGCGGTGGAACGTCAAGCGAGCGCACGATCAACGCTCCCAGCGGTGGCGTACCCACCAGCGTGGAGGAAGGGGCCCTCGGCAGCTCCTGGAACCTTGCCCTGGACGCTTCGCTGATTCAGCCCGGCCTCTCCATCTCGGCCGAGGTCGACCCGGGAAACCTCATCCCCGAGAGCAACGAGAATGACAACGCCTTCCCGGCGTCCGGGTCGCCTCAGGTCCTAACGGTCAGGACAGTTGCGCCGGCCAAGATCCGTTTCGTCCCAATTCAACAAGGCGATGCGGCCCCGGGCAACATCACCAACGGCAACAAGGATGCAGTGGTCGCGCTCACTCGAAAGATTTACCCGCTGGGCGAAATCGACACCGACATCCATGACGTGTATTCGGTGCCGGCTGGGATGCTTCAGGCCAATGGGACAGGGTGGGGTCAGCTGCTCACAGATTTAGATGGGATTCGAGTAGCGGAAGGAACCGACCGAACCTACTTCGGAATCGCGAACCTTGATTACCAATTCGGCCTGGTGGGAGCAACCTTGCCGACCACAACCACCTCGGCGGGGACCGATAGTCCTATCGAGATTCAGAGAGTGATCGCTCATGAGCTGGGGCATACCTGGAATCAGCTGCACACCCCCTGCGGCAACCCGAAAGATGTTGATCCAAATTACCCGTATGGCCTGGGCATAGGAGTCTATGGCTTCGATGTAGCCGCCAGGACTCTCAGGCCTCCTTCTACTCCTGACATCATGGGCTACTGTCCCAACCCGTGGATCAGCGACTACATCTATACCCGAGTCATGAACTTCAGGGCGCTCAGTCCAGTCGTGGCACAGGTTGTATCACCCGGCAAAGAGCCGACGCTCCTGGTCTGGGGCAGGATCGTCAATGGACAAGTCATGCTCGAGCCCACCTTCCACCTGGTCACCCGGCCGCAACTTCCCTCGCAGCCCGGCCCCTATTCCCTGGAAGCCACATCCATCGATGGGAGCGTACTCTTCAGGTTCTCGTTCGATCCGGTGGAGGTGGCGGATGTTCCGGGCGGTGAGAGGCACTTCGCGTTTGCAGTGCCGTTGAGTCAGGCTCAAGCAGCTCGGCTCGGGAGCGTTCGGGTCGACGGCCCGGGCGGAGCGGCCACGGCCTCAGCGGAGTTGGCCCGTCTGCCGGGAGGGGCGGCACCGGATTCGGCCATCGCGGTTCATCGCAATGGCCCGGGGGTCGACCTGGAATGGGATCCGTCGGCTCACCGCATGATCATGGTGCGAGACGCGGCAACCGGCGAAGTGCTGTCGTTTGCTCGAGGTGGACGAGCCCGGGTGAAGACTACGACGGGAGCGCTCGAGCTGGTGGCATCCGATGGGGTTCACAGCCGAACCCTGCGAGTGAACCCCCGGTAAGCTCTTCCCACGCTCGGCTCAGCGCTTGGCCTTGCTCAGCGCTTGGCCTTGGTGCCGCCCTTAGTGGGGGCGAGCCCCCGGAGACTTCGAAGCAGCGCTATTCCCTTGGGCTCGGCCGGCCGGTTGGATCTCCAGACCTTGCTTCGGCCGCCGGCGATCTCGTCCATGGTTCTGCCGCTCGCGACCGACGTCAGGTTTTCCCCAGTTACATCCGAGTCCGGCACTGCGTACTCATCGCGATGCTTGATCAAGAGCCACTGGGGCTTTCCCGGTGTATCCCGGCGCATACGCACCAGGACCCAGGAGCCTTTGAGCCGCTTTCCGTTCAGCACGAACTTCAAATCGCCCTTGCCGAACCCCCGCCGTAGCCCCTCTTCCGGATCGGGGTCACTGCCGGCATAGCCGTAGGTCCCGCGATCCCACAGCATGACCGTCCCCCCGCCGTATTCCCCTTGGGGGATGGTCCCCTCGAAGGTGTTGTACTCGATAGGGTGGTCCTCGACCTGCATCGCAAGGCGTTTCACCGCAGGGTCCAGACTCGGCCCCTTCGGTACCGCCCAGCTCTTCATCACGCCGTCGAGCTCCAGCCGGAGATCGTAGTGCAGATGGCTCGCGGCGTGCTTCTGAATCACAAAGGCCAACTTCTGTCGGGCTCGGCCCGCGCCACCCTTCGGTTCTGCGGTGCGGGTAAAGTCGCGCTTGCGCCGGTATTCAGCGAGCTGCTGCTCGGTGGACCCGACACTCGTGGTTTTCCGGGATGCGCGACCGGGTTTGCTGGCCTTGGGCTTGGAGTCCTGCTTCCGTCGTACCGGCATGATTAGCCGCCATGTTTTCCGTGACGTATCCGCGTGGTTTTCTCGGGCATAGCTACCTCCCACGCCGAAGCTGGCGTACATGACACTGGTAGCGCCGTGCGTGCAATCACGCTTTAGCTCGGTTGCCCCAGTCGCGGGGCCCGCCGTCCCCGGCGGATGGCTCCTCCGACGGGCTCGTAATCCAGCTCCTTACCGGCTCGAGCCGCTCGGAGCAGGAGAGCGCCGCGGCTCATGTCTCCCCGGCCCACGAAATCCTTGGGAAAGAGGAGGCGCTCGCCCAGGACTTCCAGCAGGACGTCGATGTACTTGCCGGTGGCGACACTGCCCAGGAGGATCATGTCCAGCTGGGTGGTCTGAGCCAGCGCCGAAATATCCCGGGTCAAGGGCGTACGGTAGGAAGGATGGTCCGACTTGATGTCCACCTGACCGAATTCGGCCAGTTCCTCTGCCCGGATGCGGGTGTCCGCAGGTAGCAGTCCGCGATATGTGGTGATCACCTGCACGCCCGATGTCCCCCGAGGCGGCCGAGCAAAGCTCCGGGCGTAGGTCAGCTTACCACGAAAGTAGAGTCCACTGAGGAAGCTGAACGCTTCGCCCAGAGTCACGCCTGAGGTAGAGCGAAGGCGCCGGGCGAGAGGAAAGGATGCTTGCTGGTTGAGGAGAACCGCGGCCCGTTTGCCTCCGCAGTGGGCCGGAGACAAGAGAAAAACTCGCGATCGCGTCGCGGCCGGATCACCGGGATTGCCTGGTGCGGTCGCGATAGCGGATCCGGTCATTCGCCCGCCGCCCCATGGCTCTGGTGGGCGGTCCCACCAGCGGCGTGAGTGCCCGGTGGAGCGCTTCGGGGGTAAACGGCTTCTCCAGGAAGGGCAGCTCCGGATAGCCGGCCACTAACTCGGCGACCTCTCCTTCGGGATACGTCGACATGAGCACGATCGGGAGCCGGGGATGCAGATCCCGAACCCGCTCGGCCAACTCCCCACCATCCATATAAGGCATGACGACGTCGGTCAGCACCAGCCGAATTTCCCCGGGATGTTGCTGGATGTAGCGGAGTGCCTCGCGCCCATCCCTGGCGGTCCGAGTGGGATAGCCAATAGCGCGGACCATTCGGCAGATGGCGGATCGGGGGGTCTCCTCGTCTTCAACGACCAACACTGTAGGTTCGGCTGTGGACCGGGACCGGCGATCTCCGCGAGTGGGCATGTAGGCTCCTGGCCACGACGGGCGTGGCCTCAAGCCCTCTCCACGAAGAGGGTGTCAGGTCATCGGTTACGCGTCAGCGACGCGCGGGCTAGCCTACTCGCTGAAACATGCCTACGCCGTGACGCAGGTCATTAAATACAATGTACTCGAACTCCTCGCAAGCAAATATCTGCGTCCCTTGCCTTTGGGCGCGAGCCCGAAAGTACTTTGTCAGCGGGCCCGCGAGAGAAGCCGCCCAGCGGACTATTTGGGAAAGACGACGAATGATGGAAGAAGAGCTGCACTGCTGATTGGACGGGACCTCACCGCATAGCCGACGGGATCACCTCCTGTTAGCCGCCCCTCTCTTCGTGCCTTCCTTTGGCCCAGAGCAGACTCAGCACTCCTACCCCTGCACCGAGCGCCCCCACGGCAAAATCCATCCAGTCGCCGTGACGGTAGGGAAGCATGCGCTGAGCCAACTCGATGGTTCCTGCGAATGTCGCCGATACCAGAAAGGTCCACAATGGGCCCGGCTGCCGGTCTATCCAGAAAAGCAGAGCGAATCCCAGAAAGATTCCGAAATGCACCACCTTGTCGAGATGCCTGGTTTCGGCTTGGGCAAAGGGGACTGGCAGGAGGAAGAGCATCAACATGACGGCGACATACAACAGGAACACTCTACGCCACCAAACCGCAGCGGCCCGTTCTCCGGGGGCAGTCTTGTTGTCCTTGGATGAAGCTTCGAGAGAAGGTCTACTCATCATCTCACAGATTCGGTCTCGACGTGAAGCGCTTCTGAATGGAGACCCGCGGCCACTTCCAACAAGATATGCAGCTTAGGCGGGACTCGAACCAACCCCGATGTCCCAAAAAAACAGCCCGGCAGCACCCGGGGACATCCCTCGCTTACGCTCGGGACACGTAACAGGGGCGGGACTCGAACCCGCGACCCCGGCATTATCAGATCGAACGAGCCCGCCCTGCGCGGCTGCTAGCGTTGCTGAATAAAGACCACCTCTTGTTCGTTGGTGACGAGAACCGTGCCGTCCGACGCAAAGGCAACATTCCGCGGAGTCCCGCCAATGAAAAGCTTCTTCACCAGCCCCCTGGTTGCCCGGTTTAGCACTCGCACCTCTCCT
>DASSED010000202.1:0-14470 GCA_035695405.1 Gemmatimonadales bacterium | reverse complement strand
CTTCGGCTTGGACCAGGTCGAGCTTGCCATTCAAGACAGCTCGGCGGGTGAACTCTCCCGGGAAAGCGGAACGAGCTCCCGCCGCCTGAAGCGCTGCCAGGAGCCGGGATGGAACTACCAGCCCCCCGTGACAGGAGAGCTCGATCAGGTCCTCGCCGGTGTAGCTGTGGGGGGCAGGGAAGACGGTATAGATCCCCCGATCGATGATCTGGCCGTTGGCGTGAAAGCTGGCCAGCGTAGCCCGGCGCGGAGGCTCGATACGGAAATCGGCAATGACCCGCCCCGCCACTGCGAATGCGCCATCCCCGCTGAGGCGAATCAGCGCAAGGGCGGACCGTCCGGGGGGCGTGGCAAGGGCAACAATGGGATCGGAAAGCATGGCGGAGCCTACGCCAGGGGCTTGGCTCGGTCCAGAGGGCGGACCCGGATCATGCCTTCTTCTTGGCTTTGAGCGGCTTGGGCTCGGGTGCCTTGGTCTTGACCTGCGCGATAGTCCTCGCCGTTCGCTTCTGCCGTTCCCGCGCGAGCATCCACTGCTGCGGAATGCTGGCGATGTTGCTGACCGCGTAGTACAGGTTGAGACCGGATGCGAAGTTCAAGAACAGGAACGTCATCATGACCGGCATGACGTAGAGCATCATCTTCATCTGCGGATTAGCCTCCATACCGATCTGGCCCACCCGGCTCAGTCCGTACATCGATAGCCCCATGATGACCGGGATGATGTAGAGCGGGTCGGGCCGGGAAAGGTCGGGGAGCCAGAGGAACGACGCCCCCCGGAGCTCGATGGTGTTCTGGAACACGAAGAACAGAGCGAACAACACCGGCATCGGGAGCAGCATGGGCCAGCACCCACCCAGGGGATTCACCCCATGCTCCTTGTACAGCTTGAACATCTCCTGCTGTACCTTTTGCGGATCGTTCTTGTAGCGCTCCTGGATGTCCTTCATGAGCGGCTGCACCGCCTGCAGCTGCATGTTGGCCCGCATGGCCTTCTGATTGAGCGGCCAGAGGAGCGCTCTGACCAGAATTCCGAACATGATCAGCACCAAGCCGTAGGCCAGATGCAGGTGCTCGTGCATCCAGACCAGGAGCCAACGGACCCCGGCCGCCACCGGCCGGATGATGGTCCGGAACCCGGGCCAGCCATACGGGTTCACGTCGTCGAAGCCGTGGCCGATGCGACGCAGCCGGTCATACTCCATCGGGCCGGCGTACGTGGTATACCGAAAAGTACCGCTGGGCGGGAGTGGCATACTGAGCTGGACGTCAGCCCGGGTTGGGTGCTTGCTCGCCGTCGCGGTCCGCGCAGTCGCGCTCACACCGCTGATCGCGCCGCCCGTGCTGTCGAAGGCCAGCACCCCCGTGACAAAGTACTTCGATTTCATCGCGGCCCACTCCAGTGGTCCGCTGACCGTCTTCGGCTCACCTGGCGCGAGTCGAGCCAGATCCAGCCGCTCGGTCTCGCCATGCTTGGTGACGATAGCGAGAGCCCGATGGTTCTCGTTCGTGTCCGCCTCGGTGTTGTTGAGCGTAGGGCCAAGCCCGACCAGGAGCAGCCCGCCGTCCGGACCGACCTCGCTGACCCGGCCATCCACATCGATCCGATAGTCGTCAGGGTGGAACAGGTACGTCAGGTCGAGCTGCACTCCGTTCCGAGAGGCGCTCAGCCGGAGCGGCGTCGGACGGCTGACCTCGAGGCTTTCGGCCGACACGCTAAAGGGCCAGTCGCCAAAGGGAATGGTGTCGCGTCCCCGGACGACAGTGAGCCCCAGGAGTTTGCTGTCTGGCGGAAGGATCTGGGCCGGCTGGCCATGATCCGCTGCGGCCATCGACCGATACCGGGGGAGCGTTGCCTGAATGAACCGGCCGCCCCGGGTGCTGATACCGTACTGGTAGAGCGGAGACGCGACCTCTATCGTGTCCTCGCGGCCGGAGGCTGAGTCCCGAGGCTGTTGGGAAGCAGCCGGCGCGCCGGGCGCTGGCGGGGCGCCGCGGGCACTCGAGGTGTCTTGGCGGCGGCTGGCGCCGGCACCGGGTGCAGTAGTCGTATCCCGCGCGGTATCGGCCCCACTGCCCCGCTGCCCGGGCCCTCGTGGAGCCGGCTTCTTCAGGAAGATTGCAGGAGCAATCGCGATGATCATCATCAGCAGGATTGCCCAGACGGTACGGCGGTCCATGAACTCAGTTCACTCAGTCAGGGGACGGGATCGAACCCGCCGGGATGAAATGGATGACAGCGCACCAATCTGCGAGCCGCAAGCCAGCCGCCCTTCATGGCGCCATGCCGGATGATCGCCTCGAGCGCGTACTGGGAGCACGACGGGGTGAACCGGCAACTGGGAGGAAGGAGAGGAGAAATGGCGAATTGATAGCCCCGCACCAGGCTCGCGAGGATCCGCCGCGGCAGCTGGAGAATCGCATCCATCAGACGTCACGTGGTCAGGAAGGCGTCGCGCCATCCGAGGAGTTGAGTCCGTAGGGCCTCGAAGGTCGCATCGTACGCCTCAGTTCGCGCCTTGATGACGAGATCCCATTCCGGCTGCTGCGCCTGGATCTCGCGTCGCCAGATCTCTCGCAGTCGCCGGCGAACACGATTGCGGGCCACCGCGGAGTACTGAAACTTTGGGACAATCAGTCCCATCCGTGGGTGACCCGTCGAGTTGTCCATCCAGAATACGTCCAGATTCTCCAGGCGCCGCCGCCGCCCCTCTGTCAGACACCGGCGAAGATCGGAGGCCCGAGCCAGACGGTGGGACCGCGGGAGGCCAGCCGCCGCGGTCAGGAGCCCCCGTGCTTGGAGGGGAGTGACACAGTGAGCCGCTTGCGGCCCTTTTTCCGTCGCCGCGAGAGCACTGCGCGCCCCCAACGCGTGGCCATCCGTGCCCGGAATCCGTGTTTGTTGATTCGGCGCTTGTTCCGAGGCCGATACGATGGCTTCATTCGAGGACTCCTCCAAGTGAGCCGAGGAAGTTAGCGGGTGGAGCGGCCGAGGGTCAAGGAAGCCGGAAAGAACGGGAAAGGACAGAGAATCAGGAAGAAAACAGCAGAGAAAAGGAGCAAGCAGAGCCGTGAAACCCGATCCGGCTCGCAATAATTTCCTTGCGACTCCCGATTTGCCTTCGGCCCTTCCCAATTTTCCGTCCTTCCGGTTCATGCCGTGTCAAGACCCGATTGACTTTTCAACAACCCGCCCGTAACATCTCTCGCCCTAGAAAAAATCCCTTCCGTTTTCGAGTACCGATGCAGCTGTCCGCCAAAGACGCTTGGAAGCGCATTCTCGACGAGGCGCATCGGGAGCTTCCCGATCACACGATTCGCACATGGCTCGAACCGACCGAGGCCATCGCTCTGGACGAAGGCCGTCTCATTGTGGGAGCTCCCGATCAGTTCGCGGTAGAGTGGAACGAAACTAAGCACGCCACCCTCCTCTCGCGGATCGCCGAGCCGGTGCTGGGCCAGCCGACCGCGATCGTGTTTCGAGTCAACGAGGACCGCCAGAAGCGCCCGCAGATGGATTTCTTCGTCGCACCCGCCGCGTCACCCGCACCCGGTGTAACAGTCAATCCGAGCGCCCAGCCGCTCAATGAACGCTACAGCTTCGATACCTTCGTCATCGGTAAGTCCAACGAGTTGGCCGCCGCGGCGGCACATGCCGCCGCCGAGTCGCCGGGGAAGACGTATAACCCGCTCTTTATCTACGGCGCCACCGGTCTCGGCAAGACTCACCTGATGCAAGCCATCGCCCACACCGTAATCGACAACCACCCCGAGACCCGGGTGCTCTATGTTGGGGCGGAGCAATTCATTAACGAGGTGATCGAAAGCATTCACAGCCGGACCATGCCCGAGTTCCGGCGCCGCTATCGGAGCGATGTGGACCTTTTTCTGGTAGACGATGTGCATTTCCTCGAAGGGAAGGAGATGACCCAGGAAGAGTTCTTCCACACCTTCAATGCTCTGTACGAGGGCAACAAGCAGATCGTGCTGACCTCGGACCGGCCTCCCAAGGAGTTGCCCGGTCTCGAGGCCCGTCTGGTGAGCCGGTTCGAGTGGGGAATGGTCGCCGACATCGGCCAGCCCGATCTGGAGCATCGGATCGCCATCCTCAGGAAGAAGCAGGAACAGGACCACCTGGAGCTCACCATTCCGGACGACGTGCTTCGATTTATAGCCGAGCACGTCCGATCCAATGTGCGAGAGCTTGAGGGGTGCATCATCAAGTTGTTGCTGTTCGCATCCTTGAAGCACAAAGAGGTCTCGATCGAATTGGCGCGGGAGGCCTTGTCCGATAAGATCCGCCCGGGCGAAGACGGATCCGCCGCACCCAAGGCCCTTCCCTCCATCAATAAGGTCCAGGAGGTCGTGGCTCGGCGCTGGGGCGTCACGCCTGAAGGGCTTCGCTCCAAGGCGCGCATCAAGACGCTCACGGTTCCGCGTCAGATCGCGATGTATCTCGCGCGAGAGCTGCTCGAGATGCAGCTGGTGGAGATCGGACAGGCGTTTGGGGGACGCGATCACTCCACGGTGATTCACAGCGTGGACAAGGTCAGCCGGCAGATGTCGCGCGACCGAGGTTTTCGCGAGCGGGTAGAGCACGCGCGTCAGGAGTTGTGCGCAGAATAATCCCCGCGCTGGAAAAGTTTCTGTGGGAACTCTGGAAAGTGGTGGACACAATGAGAAAGCGAGAAGACCCGTCCCCATGGCCCACACGATGTCGACAGCGCGTTGGAGCGTAACTGCGTATGAGCGGAAACGATTAAACCACCGCTCAACATTTCCAGACCCTCTACTACTGCTGCTAGAATCTTTTAATTGGAAGAGTAGTATTTGATGAGAGCAGCTCGAGGATCGGCATGAAGCTCACTATCACGCGCGAGCAACTTCAGGAAGGTCTCGTCGCCGTGGCGGCCAGCGTACCCGCCAAGACGACTCTGCCGATCCTTTCCAATATTCTCCTCGAGGCAACCAAGGACGGCATCAGACTGTCCGGCACCGATCTCGATATATCGGTGAGCACCACAGTCGCGGCATCGGTCGATCAGGATGGCGCCATCACGTTGCCGGCTCGAAAGCTGGTCGAGATCATCCGGGAGCTCCCCAATGCCGCCATTCGTCTGACAGCATCGGGCGAGCAGCGGGTCACAATCGAATGCGGCCGTTCGCGCTTCCGCCTGCTGGGACTTCCGCGGGAAGAGTTTCCGGCCTTTCCCAGCGTCAAGTTCGAGGGAGGTTGGCGCACCAGCTCGAGAGAGCTTCAGAAGCTGATCAGTCACGTGGCCTTTGCGGCCAGCACGGAAGAGAGTCGTCCGATCCTGAACGGAGTGCTCTGGGAGCTGCGGCCGGAGCGGATGCGCATGGTGGCCACCAACGGCCACCGGCTGGCCCGGATGGATGTGCCCACCGCCGAGACCCAGGGCGCGTCCCAAGCCGACCTGATCGTCCCGCCCAAGGCGCTGGAGCAAATCCGCC
Organism: Gemmatimonadales bacterium; assembly: GCA_035695405.1. Classification (GTDB taxonomy): domain Bacteria; phylum Gemmatimonadota; class Gemmatimonadetes; order Gemmatimonadales; family GWC2-71-9; genus CAVVWJ01. The sequence continues at coordinate 8,998 of DASSED010000202.1, read as the reverse complement.
GGCTCTTCGGGACCGAGGAGACGGTAGAAATCGCCCGGAGTGAAAACCACCTGGGATTCCGCACCGGGTCGACCCAGATATTTACCCGCTTGATCGAAGGGCCGTATCCCAACTACGAGCAGGTGATCCCGCGGGAGAACGACAAGGCCGCGACCGCCGACAAGTTGGCGCTCGCCTCCGCCCTCCGGCGGATGAGTATCGTGGCCAGCGACCAGACCCATCGGATCCGGATGGCCTTCGCCAACGGTACCTGTAAACTCTCGGTTCAGACTCCGGACCTGGGAGAGGCCCAGGAAGAGTTGAATGTCAGCTACGAAGGCGACCCCTTGGAGATCGGCTTTAACGCCGCATACCTGTTGGAGATCCTCAAGTACATTCCCACCGACGAAGTGCGAATGACGTTCAAGGCTCCAGAGCGGGCCGCAACCTGCGAGCCGGTAGGGTGGGATGATCCCGCAAGCTACCTTGCGCTGGTCATGCCCTTGCGGCTAGTGGATTAAGGCCGGAGAGTCGAGGCGATGGCCCACCCCGAGCAGCGGGACCCAAGCCAACCGGTACCTGCGCCGAGTGGGTTCGTGGCTTTGGCTGTCATAGCAGCTGCTGCGGGCGCTGCCGCTGCCTTACTCCTCGCTCCCCACTCCAGGCGCCGAGGCACGAGGGCGGAGCGTCGACTCCGGCGGGAACAGCCCACCGTCGCAGCAGTTGGCTTCCTGGTTGGAGCGGGACTGACCGCTCTCTTCACGCCCGAGAGCGGCCCGGTCACCCGAAAGCTGCTGAGTGGCACGTTGAGCCGCATCAAGGTGGGGACCATCGACCACATCGAGCGGCTCCGCCTGGTCGAGGCGCCGGGCAAACCTGAAGACCCTCCGGTGAGAACCGTGCAGGAGCTGGGGCGAGACCCCGACGACGTGTTTTGAGGAATCCGACTACGCGCTAGCGCTTGGCCGGCTTTAGTGCGGTGATGGAAAAGGTTCCTGCCTGTTTCACCGGCACGGTTTGTCCCACCGCCGGGATAGTGATCGTCAAATTCCCGGCATCGCTTCCCCGAGCTAATGCCAGGGTTCCGTCAGGGTTCAGATAATGTGTCGCGGTCCGGCTGCCTGAGGCGGTCATCTCCATCTGCTGGTCGTACTGGGTTCCCTTCCCGCTTCTCTGATACTGGCCCGTGCTCTCCAATTTCAGCGCCTTTTTGGCGTGCGAGTCGTCACTGTCGGTCGCATGGTAGCTGGTAACCGACCGTTCGGTGGCATCGAAGGCATCGGCTCGTATTGGCACGTCGGTGGTGTCGGTCCAACTCATTCCTGAGGTGACACCGCCCGGTGGCAGGGCGGGGAAGAGACTTCGCAGTGTACTCGCCAGCTGATCGCCCACCGTGGTGGACCGATCGGACTTCAAGGCCGAGAGCCTGCCGTCCGAGCCCAAGTGCCCGGTCCACTGAGTACCTCTCGCAGGCAGCACGGAATCCGGAGCTGCGGGAACGCCGCCGGTCGCCGCCTGAACCGAATCCAGGATGATCGTTGCGGTGAAGCCTGCGGTATCGGGAGCCAGGCTCACCCGGAGATATGCGGTGCGATCGATGAGCTGCTGCTGAGTGGCGCCCCCAGGGAGCTGGATCGTAAGGCTGTCGTGTCGCTCGAGGGCATACGCTGCCCCGCGCACCGTCGCGTAGTTAAATCCACCCCGGTTCGGAGCCGGAGTTCCACCGGGCTCTGGGTTGGTCGGCTCTGGCGTCGGCGCGCCCGGGCCGCCGGTCTTTGCCGTGCTCGATGCACAACCGAGAAAAGCTACCCAGGTAAACTGTGTGACAAGCCGGTTCAGTGGATGAGGTTTCATTTTATGGCTGTCACTTTGGTCTTCTGGATGATGAGCACGGGCAGAGGCTTGGGGGCAAAGGAGCCGGATATGGCCAGGGACGACTGCTGCTGCCAATCACCTCCCAGATATCGACCATCCGTGCCGACATAATATGACCCTTTGCCGGTGCCGGTACCTTCGATCCTGGCCGGCCCATTGGGTGTGGGCTGCGTCCCAGCTACCGACGACATGAAGTCCTCGGTGATGCGGAGTGCCTTCTTTGCATTCCAGGTCTCCGAGTTCGCCGCCTTATAGGAGCTGACGCGGCGGACCGTGACGCTGTCGGCTCCTGTGCTGTTGGTTTTCGCCGTCGTGTCCACCCAACTATCGCCCACCTTGAGTCCCGCTTTGATCCAGGGGAAAAAGTCGCTGAGCAGGCCCTGGATCTGCCGAGCGGCCGAGTTGGAGCTCACCGGCTCGAGGCCGGATGGTCTCCCCGAGCGTTCCACGTATCCTCGGAACTCTGCTCCTTTGGCGCTGTCGAGGACGGCGGCTGGAATGGGCACCGCGCTATCGCCTCGTAGGGAATCGATCACCACCCGCATGACCTTCCCGCCCGCGCTGTCGGACAGAGAGACTGTAATGAAGCTCGAGGTGTTAAAGGCGATGCGCTGCTTGGCTCCGCCCGCCGCGGTGGCATCGACCTCTTGGGAGAGCGATTGGTCGATTCGGTATCTCGTGGTACTGGGCCCGCTCCCCAGTGGAAGCAGGAGCACCACGGGTGTGAAGGCTCGAAGATGGCTGGTGCGTAACCGCATCTGCATCCCAAGGTATGGAGGCCAAAAAAGGTAACCGGCAGCGCTCCTCAAAACCAACAGCCCCCCGGACCGAGATCCGGAGGGCAGTCGCTGGTCAGCCGTAAGCCGAGTTCTGTTTCCCAGAATCCTTAAGAAGTGCCTGGGAGATGATCATCTGTCTGGGATGGCCGTCACCGGCCACCTCTAGCAGCCTACCCGCGGCTCCCGGGCCCAATTGGGCCCGGCTTGAACGGTGTGGGTCACACCTCGCCGCCTATTTGGCCTTGCTCCGACTGGGGGTTACCGTGCCGCCGTTGTTACCAACGGTGCGGTGGGCTCTTACCCCACCGTTTCACCCTTACCCAGGCCGGCCGTAACCGGTGTCTGGGCGGTCTCTTCTCTGTGGCCCTATCCGTCGCCTTTCGGCGCCCAGGTGTTACCTGGCAGTCTACCCGCTGGAGCTCGGACTTTCCTCGAATACCTCGCGGTACCCGCGATCATCGCGCGTGACCAGTGGAGGGAATATAACCAGCAGCGGGCAGCGAGGCAGCGGGCGCAATTTAGGTGCCTAACTCTTGTGGTAGCAGCCAATATCGTTGCCCCGCTTCCCCGCTTCCCCGCTTCCCCGCTTCCCCGCCTACCCCGCCTGACCCATCCTGGCCAACCCCCTCTCCGCTTGCTGGATAAACGGCTGCAGTGCGGGATCCGCCCGTTTCCATTGAGCTAATGCTTGTCGATACTCCTCCCGGGCCTCGGCTCGCCGGCCCAACCGCTCATACGCTGCTCCGCGAAGCAGACGAACTCGGCCCATCATCCCCCAGCGAGCGTCGAACCCAGCCGTCTGAAGCGCTGACGGCTGGAAGTCCTCCAAGACCCGAATGGTGGTTTCGTACTCACCGAGCAGGTAATACGCCTGGGCAGCATAGGGCCGGTTGTACACCATGTACATGAGCTTGGGGCCCAGCGAGTCGGGTTCCGCCAGCGTTCGCCGCGCGCCGGCCGAATCCCCCCGGCTCACCGCCAACAGGGCTCGTACTTCTTTGGTGGTCGGCTCGCCCGATATGGCCTGGAGTTCGGTCACAGCCGTGGTATCCGCGGCGAGCCCGGTGAAGAGCCCGATCGCCGCCGTGGCGCCACTGTGAATGATGTGCTTCCGCTGATCGGCCGGAGCCATCCTGGCAGCTTCGGCAGCGCTCTGCCAGATCTGGCGCAGAGCCGATGTCGGCGCGCCGGCGCCGGCGTAAAGCTCGCCCAGCACGACGCGGCGCCAGGCCTCACTCTTTTCTCCAGTGATTCCCGAGTGCTGGACCACCTCGCGTCGGACCTGATCCGCCAAATCAAGGGCTTTCGCCGCATTGGACAAATCACCCTGATAGGCGAACACGTTGGCTGCGGCCGCGATATCCATGACTACCGTCGGCGTCCCCTCGTAGGTCCGGAAATCCTTGGGCGCAGCGGTGTCCAATGCAGTCCGCAGCTCGGCCGCGGCCCGGTCGATCTCGCCCGACGCGAAATGAATACGGGCCTCGACAAAGGGAAGATCCGGATGGAGCGGCGTGGCCTGCCGGAAACGCTCCACCTCCGACATGGCACCCGCAAAGTTCCCAGCGGACACATAGGCGTTCACCATCGCGCCGTGGGCCCTCAGCGTCGTCGGCTGACTGGACACCCAGCTACGGGCTGAGGTCAGCGCCTCGGTTCTGGCGCGCTGCACCGCGGCACGCAACGTCACGCTGTCCATCAGCGCTCGTCCTACGCCGTTGCGAGTCACGGCGAAGGAATCGGCCGGGAGCAAGGCGTAGAACGGCTGATCCGCCGACGCCAGGCTCAGCATGCTGTGGATGTGGTCGTAGGCCAGGGAATAGTTGGGGTCGAGGCTCAGGGTTCGCTTGAAGGCTCTCATCGCCTGAGTCCAGGCCGGTGCCTGATTCACCCCGGTCGTATCGTGAAACCACGCCTCGCCCAGGCCGTACCATGCGTCGGCATCTCCAGCCTCGCGAGCGATAAGCTGCTGGTACAAGCCGCGGGCATCGGCATACTCCCCGTCCAGAAACGCGCGATATGCATTGATGACGGTGCGCTCATGAACCGGCAGATTTCCCGAGTAGGTCGTAGCTCGCAGGATGGCCCGGTCACCGATGGAATCGTCCGTCCCCACCAGCCATCCCCGGGTAAGAGCGAGCTTGTAGTACGCCAGGCCGAAAGTGGTATCAATCGAGATTGCGCGCTGCAGATCCCGGTCCGCGCCGGCCAGGTCCCAGCGGTTGAGTTGCTCCACGCCGCTCAAGTACGCGCGGAACGCCTCCAGCGACTGCGTCGTGGAACGGGCGAGCCCGATCCGGATCTCATCTGGCGCACCCGAGAGATCGAGCAGCTTGGCCGCGAGCTGGTCGAAGAGGGGACGCACGTCGGCGCCGGGCCGGTCGTCCACTCTGGCGACATCCACCCGCTTGCCGCTGGCCACATCGTACACCCTCGCGGCGAGGTGCAGCGAATCGCCGGCGGGGGTGAAATCGCCCAGCACGACGGTCCAGACGCCGGCTTCCCGCGCCAGCCGTCGGGCCATGTCCAGCCCGATGTCGTCGCCCACCTTGAGCCGGTGCTTGGCCAAGAGATCGTGCAGCCGCTCGTGATCGACCACAGTGAGATCGTTCCATTGAGACAGGTTGAGCCCCAGCATGCTCACGCTGCCGTCCCGCAGCCAATCTACCGTGCGATCGTCCCTCAAATTGTCGAACGGCAAGACCAGAATCGAATGCCGGGGATTGACCCCGCTGGGAGGACCGGGACTGCGTCCTACCAGCGCGACGCCTGCGACGAGTGCCACCAGCGCGCCGGCTGCCGCGATGATCGCCCGCCGGCGAAGGCCCCCGACCCGTCTGGCGGGCCGCTCGCCCGCGATCGCCTCTTGGAACTCCAACCCAGTCTGCCAGCGATCGACGGGTTGCTTTTCCAACGCTCGCATGATCCCGCCGGCGAGTGCTGCGGGCACATCCGGCCGCACCCGGTCGATCGGCTGGGGCTTTTCCGCCATATGCTTCGACACCACGACTCGGTGGGGTCCCCGGAAGGGCGGATGGCCGGCCAGCATCTCGTAGGCGACAATGCCGAGAGCATAGATGTCGCTTCGGGTGTCGATTTCCTCGCCTGCCGCCTGCTCCGGACTCATGTAGATGGGGGTTCCCACCGCGACGCCCTGACCGGTGCTGGATGTTCCCGAGTCGGTGACTACTGCTCGCGCGATTCCGAAGTCGGCCAGGAGCGCTCGACCGCTCTCGGCATCCAGCAGGACGTTTTCCGGCTTGACGTCGCGATGCACCACGCCGGCTCGGCCGGCACAATCCAGCGCCGCGGCAACATCCGACAGAATCCGTGCGGTTTCCTCGGGCGATAACCGGGTTTCCCGGATGAGTCGTTGGCGAAGGCTCTCCCCTGCAACTTCATCCATGACGTAGTAGAGCAGACCATCCGCGCTGCCGGCCGCATGGATGGCGACAATATTGGGGTGGCGCACCCGCGCGATGGTGCGGGCCTCGGTCAGAAACCGGCGGGTTATGGATTCGTGCAGCGCCAGTTCGGGATGAACCACCTTGATGGCGACTCTGCGATCCAGCGTGGTGTCGGTCGCCAGGAAAACCACTCCCATCCCCCCGCGCCCCAGCTCGGACTCGAGCCGGTAGTGCGGCCCCAGGGCCGCTTGGAGTGCAGTGAAGAGATCGACGGTGGTATCGCTCACATCAGACACCGATGAGGGAGAATGAAGAATACACCCGGTCCGCCGCCTGGCCATACGCCGAAGGGTGCTGGAGCGAAGCCTCGATTGGATGCTTTTCCCAGCGAGAAGGTTGGCTTGCAGGCTCCGCCCGCTTTTTTATCCCGACGAGGTTTCGCTTCGCACCGTTTCGGATTTAATCTGTTTTGACGCCCTTGCCGTACCCTCCCACACGCCTTTTGAGGAGGGTCTGGTGGGAGGGGCTTCGGAAGAAGGGTCGGCCACGGTCGCAACGGTATTGCTGCCGGGCGAGCGGGCCCGAGTAGAAGCGGCTGGCAGCGGCTGCTTTGCGCTACTGCACCGGGATTCGATTCCCGAGGCCGTGAGGATCGTGCGTGAGCGTCCGGTGGATGCGGTCTTGGTTTCCGTCCACCGCTGCGGCCCGGATCAAGTGGAGGTTCTGGGTCACCTGGTCCGAGAGTTCCCCGGGATCCCCACCGTAGCCTTGGTCTCCCAGTCCGATCCCAATGCCACCGAAATGCTGCTACGCCTCGGTGCCTCCGGCGTACGCCAAGTTGTTGATGTCACATCACCTATGGGATGGAGTCGGCTCCGGCAGGTCGTGGGTCAGCCGGCCACCCGCGCCGTGGCCCGGATTCAAGGTCCCATCCTTCACGCCCTCGCCGACGCGCCGGGAGATGCTCGTCTCTTTGTTGAGGCGCTCATCCGCCTGGCTCCCGATACCCCCACCGTCACCACGCTGGCGCAGCGACTTTATGTTCGGCCGAGCACCTTGATGTCCCGCTTCTCCCGGGCCGGGCTGCCTTCCCCCAAGAACTACCTTGCAGCCGTTCGACTGCTTCATGCGGCCTACCTATTCGAGGCTGCCGGCCTTTCGGTGGCTGATGTCTCGTACCGGCTCGAGTATTCCTCCCCCCAGAGCTTCGGTCGGCACCTGAGGGCCATGCTGGGTCTCACGGCATTGGAATTCCGTCGCCGCTTTCCCTTTCCCACTGCGCTCGCCCGGTTTGTCGATGTGATGATTCACCCCTACCTGCAGATCTGGCAAACGTTTCACCCCGTGGCCGCTGGAAGTTGGGATGGCTCTGTCAGTGCCTCAGGCGTCCGTACCGCTGCAACACTTCCTTCAGTCGGTCATGGGGCAGCGCGGGCACTCGGAGATAATCGGCCCCGGTCATGGTCTTCGCAGCCAGGAGCGCATTGATGATCGCTTCCTCGGTTGCCTGCACCGTTGCCTCATAGATCGGATCGATTCTCTCATCATCCAGCATCTGTACCGTACTCACGCCGCTGCTGTCCGCTCTGCCGGTATTCCCGGTAGAAAACGCCAGGAAGAGGTCTCCCGAGCTGGCTCCGGAAATTCCGCCCATGCGGCCGATGCCAAGGGCGGCCCGGCGAGCCACTCGGCGCAACTGATGGGGGAGCAGGGGAGCATCGGTCCCAACGATCACGATGATCGAGCCATGTTCCCGGTCGCGCGCCTGTCCCCACGGGCAACGCTTCCGAGCCAGCTCCGGCGGAAGGGGGGCATCGGTATCGTAGCACGGCTCCGGTTCTTTGAGCTCCTCCCCCACCGGTACGCCGGCAATGCGCAACTGTCGCCGGAGCCCGAAGTTGCACTGCACCAGCACGCCCACCGTAAACCGCTGTTGTCCCTCCCCAGTGCGGCGGCTGGCGGTTCCAATCCCGCCTTTAAACCCGAGGCACTGCATCCCAGTGCCTCCTCCTACGTTGCCTTCCGTCACCGGCCCGGGCTTGGCGGAGGCGAAAGCCGAAAACACGTGCTCTCTCCGGACGTGAAAACCGTAGATGTCGTTGAGATCGCCATCCCAGGTTTCGGTTACCGTCGGTACACAGCAGTTGAACACGCCGGGCACTCGGGTGCGGCCCCACTCGATGACCGCGTCACGCACCGTGCCCACGCTATTGGTGTTGGTCAGGCTTATGGGATAGAGCAGGAGGGCATAGTCGTCGATCCAGGGCGTGCCGGTCATCTCCCCGTTTCCGTTCAAGCTGAACCAGCCGGCAAACACCGGTCGCAGGTCCCGAATCCCGCGGGGGAAAATCACTGTGACCCCGGTTCGCACTGGTCCAACTCCCACCCGCAACCTTCCGGCACCTCGGATCAATGTGGTGTGGCCCACCGCCACACCCGGGACATCCGTGATGGCGTCGAGCGGGCCGGGGGTGCCATCCAGCGGAATCCCGAGATCTCTGGCTCGCTCCTGCGACTCTGCCTGGGACACAGTGGTGAGCAGGGTGAGGCCCGCGAGCAGCAGTTTCGAGATCACTACGATCCCGCGGGGGAGCGGAACACGAAATACACGGCACCCACGAGGCAAAGCGCGGCCCACACATAGTCCAACTTGATGGGTTGGCGCATGTACATCACGGCGAAGGGGGCGAACACGACGAGGGTAATGACCTCCTGGAGCACCTTGAGTTGGGCCAGGGACAGCGCTGTGTACCCGATGCGATTGGCCGGCACCTGCAGCAGATACTAGAACAGGGCTATCCCCCAGCTGATGATGGCCGCCACGTACCACGGACGGTCATACAGATTTCGGAGATGCGCGTACCAGGCAAAAGTCATGAAGATGTTCGAGAGGACGAGCAGGCCCGCCGTGCGGAAAAAGATCGAGGTGTAGATGCACCCTCCCCGGTTTGGTTGTTT
>DASSED010000201.1:0-13938 GCA_035695405.1 Gemmatimonadales bacterium | reverse complement strand
CAGTTCGCCTCGGCACAATCCGTCCCGAAGAATGGCCCGGGCCGCACGATCCTTGACACTCCCTCCCGGGTTGAGCCATTCGGCCTTGAGCAGAATCCGTCCGTGTCCCGGCGGGACCCGCAGCGGTAGCAGCGGAGTGTTTCCTACTGCGTCCCACAAGGTCGGTTCCCTCAGCTTTTCCCTCTGTGTCACCCTGCGATCCTCCCAACAAAAAACCCGACCAATCGGTCGGGTCGGAATTCCTGCGATGGCTTCGGCTCAACTCGCCGAGGATATCCCGACCAGCTCCTGCACGTCGGTCTCCTGTTTCATCAGGTCTGCAAGCGAGATGCTCGCGAGCAGCTCGTCCACCCGTTGCTGCAGCGCGAACCACACCGGCCTGATGCTACAGGTACTGCCCGGATTACATCGGTCGGCATCGACTGGGTGGGAGGCGCAATTGATCTCGAAGGTCTGATGCTCGGAAGCAGCCATGACGTCACGTACCGAAATGGCAGCCGGGTCTTTGGCCAGGTAGTAGCCGCCCTTGGCGCCTCGCACGCTCTCGACCAGGCCCGCCCGGCGAAGACGCAGGAGAATCTGCTCCACATAATCACCCGGCAGGCGCTCGATATCCGCCAATTCACGCGCTGCGACGGGTCCGATACCTCTCCGGCCACGCTTCGCGAGATGAATCGAGATGATCAGGCTGTATTCGGTCCAGGTGGTGACCCGCATAGAGGGAATATGGAGCGGCGCCGGTCGGGGTACAAGGCAGCGCTCACCCCTTATCCGCCGAGGTCCAGCGGGCGACTTCCTCGGCGCTCATGTTCCCGAACGGGCGTACCCGAGCATCGCGGAAGGTGCCGCCCAGCACGTCTCCCAGGTACTGCGACCAGGAGAGGAGGGTGCCATAGCAGACAGCGTCCTCCGGATCGGGCGACTTGGTCTCCTGGTCTACCCGCTGCAGCAGCTCCTGCAGTACTGAGACAGGTACCCGGGACCGGGCTGAGGGATAGATGAACCCGAAAAGGACCAAGTGCGCCAGCAGTACCCGCCAATGAGGTCCGAACCGGGCCAGCAGGCGGTCCCAGTCCAGCCGTTCGCCCAAAGCGAGAATCAGGTGGGAGACGTCGGCACCGTCGTAACGCTCTCGTTCCATCACGAACGCCTTGGACCACAGCGTCTCTTCCGCCGGTGCGATCTGGACCGGGACGCCGAGCACTTCGCCGTGGGTGGAATGGGCAAACCAGTCGTCGTCCACGGTTGCAATCCCGTTCCCCGAATTGAAAATCACGTCGATGAAGCCCTCGGGTGACCGGATCTTCGCCAGCCAATGGGAGAATACCAGCTCCGTCTCGTAGCCGGCGGCGGCGCAGGCTTCGAGCAACCGCTGCACATCGGAAGGGCGGGCAAAGAGATCCAGATCCTTCGTGGATTTGTCGATCCCCGCCTGATGGATGAAGGCGAAGGCGCCCCCCACCAGAAACGGGATGTCCGCGCTCGTGAGCACCTGCATGGCGTGCCGGTAAAACAGCCGCGACGGTGTCTCGACCAGAGATTGTGTAGGCGCCAGTGCCATGGAGGCTCCCGGAAGGCTTCCCAATCATAGGAGGCTCTGGGAAAGGCGGGTGTGGCGCGGATCACTGCGTGCTCCCCAAGGAGACGGTCAATTGGGCACTCATGATCAAGACAACGGGCAGCACCGTGCGGATAGCCGCGGTGGGGGACATTCATCTGGGCGGCAAAGGTCTCGATCCCCCGCTCCAGATCCTCTTCGGACAGGTCTCTCAGCATGCGGATGTCCTGGCCCTCTGCGGAGATCTGACCGACCGGGGAGATCCTGAAGAGGCCAAGCTCATGGCCAAGGCGTTGGCCACAGTGACGGTGCCCATCGTGGCGGTTCTGGGGAATCATGATTACGAGTGTGGCAAGGAAGCGGAGGTCGGGCGCATTCTGGGTGATGCCGGCGTCAGGGTGCTCGACGGCGACGCTCACGAGGTGCTCGGGATCGGCTTTGCCGGCATCAAAGGCTTTGCCGGCGGTTTTGGCCGCCGGGCCCTGGGCCCCTGGGGAGAGCCGACTATCAAGCAATTCGTGCGGGAGGCGCTGGACGAAGCGCTCAAGCTGGAGACTGCTCTGGGCCGGCTCAGATCCGAACGCAAGGTGGCACTGCTGCACTACTCACCGGTGGTCGAGACGGTGGTCGGAGAGCCGTACGAGATTTATCCCTACCTGGGATCGAGCCGCCTGGAGGAACCCCTAAGCCGGTATCCGGTGGACGTGGTGTTTCACGGCCATGCCCATCACGGAGCGCCGGAGGGCCGTACCAAGAACAACGTCCCGGTGTACAACGTCTCGATGATGCTCCTGCAGCACACCTATCCCGACCGGCCGCCGTTCCGAATCGTCGAGCTGAGCGTTGGGCGATCGACCGAGGAAGAGGAGGCCCGCATCGGGACAACCCCACTCCGCCGGGCTACCGACCGCCCGAGCCCTTGAGTGAGGAGGGTTGCTTCTCGCCGGGGACTCCGGGATTAGTCATGGCCCGCAGGTCCAGCACTTCTTCCAACTCGGCTCCTTGAAGGATTCGCTTCTGCATTACCAATTGCTTGACGGTGAGGCCTGAGGCTACTGCTTCCTTGGCCAGCTTCGCGGCTTCGGCATACCCGATCTTGGGAGCCAGTGCGGTGACCAGTGCGGGACTCCGCTCCAGCCAATAGGCACACTGGGCCTCGTCGGCTTGGATTCCGGCCACACACCGTTCCGCGAGCACCCGGCTGGCGTTGCCCACAATCGTCAGAGCGAAGACGATGTTGTGGGATATGACCGGCATCATGACGTTGAGCTCGAGCTGCCCCGCCTCTGCGGCCAGGGCGACTGTGGTGTCCAGCCCCAGGACCTGGTAGCAGACCTGATTCACCATCTCCGCGATCGAAGGGTTCACCTTGCCGGGCATGATGCTGGACCCGGGTTGGACCGCGGGTAGCAGGATTTCGGCCAAGCCGGTGCGCGGTCCCGAGGCCAGTAGCCGTATGTCATTGGCGATCTTGTTCAGGTCGAGCACGTAGGCCCTGAGGGCCCCGCTCAGAGTGGCTACGTCTCCCATCGATTGCATCAGTTGAACCAGATCCTGACCCGCCCGAAGCTCCAGCCGGCTGATGTGTTGGAGCTCCCGAACCATGAGTCCGGCATATTCCGGTTCGGCATTGATTCCGGTTCCCACCGCTGTACCACCGATGTTCAGCTCCCGCAGCCAATCGGCGGCCTGGAGCAACTTGGTTCGATGCCTCGCAACGGTACGGCCGTAGCCGGTAAACTCCTGTCCCAGACGTATGGGGGTGGCGTCTTGCAGATGGGTCCGTCCTGACTTGATGATACCATCGAACTCCTGTCCTTTCGCGAGCAACGAATCGGACAGGCGATCCAGCGCATTCAGCGTGGCTGGGAGCGTGGCAAGGGTCGCCAGGCGCATGGCGGTGGGAATCACGTCATTGGTGCTCTGCGCCATGTTGACGTGATCATTGGGATGCACCGGTTGATAGGTGCCTCTCACCGACCCGAGGATTTCGTTGGCTCGGTTGGCGAGCACTTCATTACAGTTCATGTTGTGGCTGGTTCCGGCGCCTGCTTGATATACATCAACCACGAATTGATCGCGGTGCTGGCCCCCGAGCACCTCATCGGCAGCCTGGATGATGGCATCCGCGAGGCGAGCCTCGAGCCGACCGGTGTGTTTGTGGACCACCGCCGCCGAGCGCTTGATCCAGACCACGGCGTCTACGAACGCCGGCAGCGGGCGCAATCCGGAGATAGGGAAATTTTCGATCGCGCGCAGGGTTTGAATCCCGTACAGCGCCCCAGCCGGGACGACCTTCTCCCCCAGCGGATCGCGCTCAATTCGAGTGTTCGACGGCGAAGGTGTCTTTGGCGTCATAAATCACTGCGGTCCCGGAGCGGCGGATGCCCGATCACTATCGATCGATTCATGACCAGACCACGTTCAGCGGCGAGAAGGCGACCAAGGCTGACCTTTTTCTGGGACAGCATCTCTTCGTGGGGCTGACCTGCTTCGAGCCGGGTCAATCGCAACGAGTGCACGTGCATGGAGGGTCGGACAAATTTTATCTGGTCCTGTCGGGAAAGGCGAGGATAACCGTAGGTAGCCAGACTCGAGAGGTGACTGAAGGGACCGTGGTGTGGGCCCCGGCTGATATCCCCCATGGCGTAGAGCAGGCGCTGGAACGAACGGTGCTGTTGGTCGCGATGGGACCCCCTCCGTCAGGAGTCACGACGCCCCCGCCGCACCGGTAGTCTCCGCACTGCGTCGAACCAAGTTCCGGATTGCCGGCCATCCGTAAATGTGGGCTGCCAGCCAGACCCCCAGCAGCACACCGATGCCATTGGTATAGAATCGCCACGCGAGCAGCAACCAGCCTTCATTGCCTCCGAGATCGCCGGCGGCTCCTCCGAGAAATCCCAATTCGACCGCGCCGGCTCCGGAGGGGGTGGGAAGGATGAGTTGGCTGTAGAGCAAGGCAAACGAGCCGACGATGATGAGCCCCAGCCCGGGAGGCTCCGCCAGCGTCAGAGCCAGCACGGGAAGGATGGCGACCCGAGTCGCCACATTGAGAAAGCTGAGTGGTATGCTGGCAACGAGGGGCCAGGTCGGCATCCGCCTCCAGTAAACCAGAGCTCGCCGTACCGGCCGGCGCAGCTGTCGGGACACGGGAGAGGTCACCCGCCGAGCGTAAATCCAGAGAACCACGCTCACCACTGCAACGAGGGCGACCCAGGGCCAGGCCCTCTCTGCAGCCGCGACCAGGTGAGGGCCGGCGATGCTCCACCAGTCGGGTGCATACCGCCACGCCAGCCAGCCTCCGACCACGATAAGAACCGGCCATCCCGCCAGCACTTCCAAGCTTATCGCCACGAACGCGGCGGGGGCCGGAACCCGACTGCGGAGCATGCCGGCGAGCCGAGCCGGCTCTCCGCCGATGCGCAGCGGGGTGAGAGCGCAGGCGGCATCACCAAACGCATTCAGGACGAAAGCGTCTTTCACGCTCATCGAATGACCCAGCCCCAGAACAATCCACTGAATACGCCAGGCACGGACCAGCAGGTCCAAGGCTACCAGCGCAAGGCAGATGAGGTGAGCGTGAATGGCCGTCATGCCGCGACGCGGGGCTGAAGATCGGCATAGCGTCCGGGAGCGTGCCGAGTCAGCCAATGCTCCAAGGCTCGGCTGATCGAGCGCTGGATGGCAGGGCGGCCCAAGTCATCGGGGTGAAGGGCAATACGGGGAAGCTGGGCACCCGACTGAAAGCGGGCGCGGGTGGCGGCAACGGCCACCGACCCCCAGGTACGTGCTGCAGTGCGCGCACTCCAGCGGACCACCGGCGAGCGCAGCCGCATCTCCGAACGATGGAGCCGCACCGATCGATCGTCCTCGCTGAAGCTCAAGCCAACAGAGGCTACGGCCTGGTGCGTGCTTTCACGGGCCAACCAGGCAGGCGGGACGAACCCCAGCGGATCCAGGTCCAGCTGACGAAGTCGATCGAGGCCCCGATGCAGTCGATCCCGTGCTGCTGCGAAGTCCAGAGTGAGGAACTCAGCTTCTCTGTCGGTTTTCCCCCAGGCTCGCCAATGATCGATCGGCCGGCGCCTCAGTCCGACCTCGTCATGCCGTTCGCCGTGCAAAACGATCTCGGCGCCCTCGTCACGTCGGGCGCGGATCCAGCGAACGAACTCGGGGTGAGACTCGAGCGGCCACCCGCCGTGCCAGTTGGGAACCACGAGTAGTGCCGGCACGACCCCGTGCTCCACACAGATATTCCAGAGGCGGGCGATCGGCTGCGCACCCGCTGGACTGACGTCGTGAATCGACACCAGCAGCACTAGGCAGCCAGAATCTTGCGATAGATGTCGAAGATCGTATCGAGCACTGTGTCCCAGCCATGGTGAGCCTGGGCGTAGGCGCGGCCCAGTCTGCCGAGATGCTCGAGGTCTCCGCCGCTCAGTATCCGGCACATGCCCTCAACCAGGGACCCCGCGTCACCCGACGCAAAGCGGGCGCCGGCGCCGGAACGAGTCACCGTCTCGGCAACGCCACCCCGGTCGGCAGTAATGATAGGAGTTCCGCTGGCAATCGCTTCCAGAGCTGACAATCCGCAAGTTTCGAGTGAGCAGGGCGCGACGTAGAGGTCGACCGCCGCCAGCAGGTCGGCGAGCCGCTCCCGGTTCTGCTCGAATGGCAACCAGAACAGCCGATCGCTGCCAGAACGCTTCTGGAGCCGCCGGCGGGAAGGGCCATCGCCGATCAGAACCAAGCGGGCCCCGGTCCTGCGCTCCACCTCGGGCCAGGCATCGAGCAGAAGGTCGAGCTCCTTCTCTCGGGCGAATCGCCCCACAAACAGCACGAGCTGCCCCCCGGGCAAACCGTACCAGCGCCGAGTCTCAGCGGCGTAGCTCCGCCGCCGAGGGTGAAACCGATCCAGGTCCACTCCCAGTGTGACCCGATGCACCCGGTCGATGCCTTCGTGCTCCAGCTCCTGGGCCACGAAGTCGGAAGGGGCGAGTGTCGCTCTGACCAGCCGGCCGAGTCGCCGAACGTAGGACCACGCGAGCCGACTGGCTGCTCGCCGTGCGGGGCTGGCCGATCGAGGCCAGGGAGCGATCACCCGGGGAAAGTTGCTGTGATAGAACCACAGCGCCGGCACATCCAATTGCCGGGTAGCCAGGTGGACCAGCCATGGAGCGCACCAGGCGCTTCCAACCTCGATCAGGCTGGGACCCTCGTGGGCCACAATCCGGCTGGTCGATTGGGTAGCCAGCATGAAGCGATACGGTTTCTGGGTAGGTACCGATGGACCATGCAGCCGGTAGCAGCGCACTCCGTCCGTTTCGTGAATGGCGTCGTGGGCACCGGGGACAACCAACACCTGTCGCAGCTCGGGCCGGGCCTCGACATAGCGAGCCTTCTGGAGGAGATAGGTTCGCACTCCTCCGGTCGTCTCTCCAAAAAACTCGGAGATATCCAGGACCCCGAGCGCTCCCGGTCGCAACTGCGGCGGCAGCACCATTCGCGAGATATCACGCGGCGCAACCGCATCCGGGGCTGCGAACGACTCGATGTCGGGCAGCGCGAAGACGCGGTCAGTCAGAGCAGTCCCCGAGCGGATACGGAGAATGGCAATTGGGGCACGGATTTCTGCAGCCGAGTGCCCGCACAGGAACGGGAAAGCCGCAGCGGTTGCAGGTAGGCCGGGCAGCGGGAAAGGAGGGAAACGGAGACGCGTAGAAGGTCCGGTGGTCTGCGTAGGCGGCAGAAAACCCAGGCAGAGAAAGCATCCCCGCTTCCCCGCCTCCCCGCTTCCCCTCCTTACCCAAGCGGATAGGCCCCGGTCAGGAATGGATTAGTCAGCCGCTCCACACCGATGGTCGTGTCCGGACCATGACCGCTGTGTACGATGGTCGAGTCCGGCAGGGCCAGGAATTCGGATTGGATGGTGGACATCAGGACGGTCGGGTCGCCACCGGGAAGGTCGGTACGTCCCACCGATCCATTGAACAGCACATCGCCGCCGAAAATCCGGCCCTCCCCGAGAAAGCTGACGCTGCCCGGTGAATGGCCCGGGGTAAAGCGCACCTGAAACTCAAACCGGCCGACGCTGACAACCTGCCCTGGTGACAGCTCGATCTGCGGCGGAGGTGCGGGGGAAAGCGAAAGTCCGACCCAGGAACCATATTGCGGAAGGGCGTCGTACAACGCGCGATCCAGTGGATGCAGGTGAATGGGCGCCCCGGTGGCTCGATGAACCGCCCCGACGCCCATGATGTGATCGACATGCGCGTGGGTCAGCCAGATGGAGCGCAGGCGCCAGTCACGCGCCTGCAGCTCAGACAGAAACCGGTCCGACTCCTCGCCCGGATCGATAATCACCGCCTCGCGGCTGCGGGCGTCGGCCACCAAGTAACAGTTCTGCACGAACTGCCCGTTTACCAGAGATACCACGACCAGGTCAGACACCGATTTGGGCCTTTGACTCGATTCGGTTTCTGCGCTCGGCGAGATATTTCTCAATGGCGATCGCCGCAGTAGTAGCGTCTCCCACCGCGGTAGTGATCTGGCGGGTGAGCTGAGACCGCACATCCCCGGCGGCGAAGAGTCCCGGAAGAGATGTCATCATCCGCTCGTCGGTGATCAGGTACCCACTGGGATCATGCTCGACGTGCTGTTTGACCAATCCGGTATTGGGCTGGAAACCGATGAACACGAACGCCCCGGTGGCAGCCAAACTCGATTCCTCTCCGGTGATCGTGTCGACCAGCTCGATCGATTGAAGTCCCGCTGGCACGCCTTTGAACTCTCGAACCCGCTTATTCCAAATGACCTCGATCTTCGGGTTGGCAAAGAGCCGCTCCTGAAGCAGCTTGGACGCCCGGAACTGATCCCGGCGATGGATCACGTAGACCTTGGACCCATAGCGCGTCAGGTAGTCGGCCTCTTCAACCGCGGCATCACCGCCCCCGATGACTGCGAGGGTCTCGCCCTTGAAGAATGCCCCATCGCACACGGCACAGTAGGAAACACCCCGGCCAGCGTATTCCAGCTCGCCCGGTACCTCGAGCTTGGTCGGAGTTCCCCCCGCCGTAAGGATCACCGCCGGCGCTTCGAAGATCCGGTCCATTGCGGTAGCAACCTCGAAGATGCCGTCGTCTCGTCGCTGAATGGATACGACCGACTCCTGTCGGATATCGGCTCCGAATTTGACGGCGTGTGCCGTCATGAGGTCGGCCAGCTGGCGCCCCAGAATGTGCTCGAAGCCGGGATAATCGTCGATCCACTCGGTGTTGAGAAGCTCGCCGCCGGGAACTCCCCGCTCCAACAGCACTGAACGCAACATTCCGCGGCCCGCGTAAATCGCAGCACAAAGGCCGGCGGGGCCAGCACCCACGATGATGACGTCCCGACTTTCCCTTTCGGCCATGCCCTGCTCCCTACGCGTGAAAGTGTTGCCGCTCCTAAATATAGAACGTCCAATGGTTCCCGGCGATCAGCCGAGATGCAGCAGATTCATGGCGCCGTGGCAACTGGAGACCGTCGCCACCAGCACGTCCACCGAGTTGGCCTCGGCGCCCGCACTGGCCACGACCTGGTCTCCTTCCAGTGCCGCGGCCACATCGATCATGCCGACTCCGAAAACCCGGTGCTCACACAAGAACAGCACGGGTCCACGAGTCGGTTCCACGCGGTTGAGTCGTCGAGTCAGCTCCGCCATGGCATCCGACATCTCCCAGCTACGGGGTGCGCGAATGACCGGACACAGGGCGGGTTCGATACAGTGGGTGGGACAGGTCCAATCCGCGAAAGATACGTACCGGGTCCCGTCTGGTGCGCTCACATCGTAGGGTGTCCCAGGACCGCTGGGCAGCGGACGGGTCTCCACCAGCCGCCCGGGCCATCGCTGCCGCGCGCGCCGCAGCAACCACTCATACATGAGGTGCGGCATGAGCGGCGAAGGAACAATCGTGTCCGGTGGCTCTCCTGGTGCAGACGTCGAAATATCGGCGAGGTACCGGTCAAAGAACTCGTTCCAGTCCTCAAGGATCAGTTTCCGGGAAGCGGCAGCTTCCACCTCGCGGGCAAACCGGCATTGGGGATCCCGATCAACGACCAGCAGATTCCGGTACGATGCCTTACCCCGCTGCCGCGCCTGCTCCAGCTGGCCAACGTAGAAGGTTCCGTAGCAGCCACCACCGACAATGACGACGTCGCGGAATTCGACTTTACCCGAGGAAGCGTCCACCATCGACTACCAGAACCTGCCCGGTCAGGAAATCGCCATTCTCCAGCAGGTAGAGCAAGGCGGTGACCACATCGGAGGGGCTCCCCAGACGACGGAGGGGAGTGGAACGGGCCAGACGGTCTCGCTCCTCCGGGGAATAATCCTCGGGAACGAGAACGGCACCTGGTGCGATGGCGTTGACCGTGACCTCGGGAGCAAGGCTCAGCGCCATCGTCTTGGTCAACATGACGACGCCGGCCTTACTGATTGAATGCGCGACGAACCCCGGCCACGGTTCCAGTCCGGCGAGATCGGCCAGGTTGACCACCTTACCCCGGGCGGAGCGGAGATAGGGCGCGGCACCCTGGGTGCAGAAAAATACCGAGCGAAGATTCAGATCCAGGATGGTGTCCCACTGCTCGGGTGTGGTCTCGTCGAAGCGCAATCGCTGCATGATAGCGGCGGAGTTGACCAGCACATCCAACCCGCCCAGCTCGGCAGCGACTCGCATCGGGAGCTCACGCGCCGCCTCGGCATCGGAGAGATCGGCCTGAAAGCAGGCCGCCCGGCCGCCGGCCGATTGAATTTCCTCCCGCAGTTGTTCGGCACCCTGGGATGACGCGTGATAGTGGATGGCCATGGTCATGCCTTTGTCTGCCAGGCCCCGCGCCATGGCAGATCCGAGCCTGCGGCCGGCACCTGTCACCAGGGCCACTCTACCATCCAGGTGCATCAGCGGGTTCCGGCGCGCGCCGGGGTGATGCGGAGGACCTCTCCGGTCTGGCTCGAGACGGGACTCGCCAGAGACATGACGCCTCCAGTGATATCGCTCATCTCGACGTATTGCGCGTCACCATCTCCCACAGCCGCCACGTTATCGCCGGTGCGTACCATGGACGGGGCGACGGCGTTGACCCGGATCCCCCGATCGCGAAGCTCCAGCGCCAGACTGCGGGTGAACCCGGCAACCGCTGACTTGGCGGCAGTGTAGACGGCCATCGGGGCTTGAGGCTCGAAGTAGGCGATGGACGCGAAGTTGACGATGGAGCCCCGGGTGGACGTCAGGGCTTCGATGGCCGCCTGAGAGACCAGCACCGTGGTCTTGAGGTTGATGGCGATCTCGCGATCGAGCGACTGGACGGTGATATCGCCGATGGGGCCATAAGTGGTGAGCCCACCCGCCACGTTGACCACCACATCCAGGCGGCCGAAATGCTTGAGGGCCGTCTCCACCGCCAAGGCGGCAACGTCCGGCTGGGTCAGATCGCCGGCACAGGGGCGCGCATCGACCCCGAGGGCCGCAAATTCGCGCACCCGCTCGCATACATCTACCGCATTCAAGTCGCACGCCACGATCTTGGCCCCAGCCTTCCCGAAGGCGAGCGCCACAGCATTGCCGATCTGCCCCGCCCGGCCGACGCCGGTCACCAGTACAACCCGGTTCTGGAAATCACCCGCCCCGGCCCCGGCCCCCGCCCCCGCCCGGGAGCTCATGACGACCTGAGCCCTTCGAGAATGATGTCCACCCCTGGGGCTCCTGCTTGGGTGTAGAGCACCCTACCATCGCGGTCGATCAGGCACACCGATCGGGCGATCCCGGTCTCGTCTGGCTTAAGGGTTCCGTACGCCCGGCTGATCCCGAGGCCGGCATCGGACAGTAACGGAAAAGGAAGTCCCAACCGCGCGGCGTAGGCGGCGTGGCTCTCGACCGAGGCCGGATTCACCCCGAACGGCCGGACATTCATCTCAGTGTAGGCTTCGATCTCATCGCGCACGGCGGAGAGTTGACGATTTCATCCGGGTGTATTGTTGCCGGGATAGAACACCAGGAGAACGCGCGATTGCTTCACTAAATCGTCCAGCCGGTACGTGTGACCATCCGAGGCGGACGCGGTAAAGTCGGGAGCGCGGGTGGCGGGCTGAAGCAGCGTCATTGTGGTTGCCGGGTAAGAAGGTCGGCTCGACGCTCCTCGAGACGCTCGAGCCATTCCAGGGGGACGGCCTGGGAGCCGATGGTGCCGTGCGTCACCCCCGGTCCGGGATCGCCATGCCAATCACTGCCGCCGGTGCGGAGCAAGCCGAGTTGGAGAACGATGTCGGTCAATCGGGCACGCAGGTCTGCGTCATGGCTGGGGTGCCGGGTTTCCACCGCGTCCAGGCCCTCGGACTTGAGGTGTTCCAGGAATCCGCGGTTGCCTCGTTCCTTCAGGTGGGCTACCGAGACCAGACCACCGGTTGCGTGAACCAGATCGGCGACGGTCCGGAAATCTGGCAGCCGCTTCTCAACGAAGGCGGGCCGCCCTCGCCCCAGAAAGCGGTCGAAGGCGTCACCCGAGTCGATAGCCCCACCATGACGAACGATGGCGCGGGCGACGTGAGGCCGGCCCACCGCACCCCCGGCCGATTCTTCCAGAACGCTTTCGAAGGGCAGATTGACGCCCAGCCGTTGCAGCTGGTCTACCATGGCGCGGGCTCGCCGGATCCGGTCCTCACGACAGCGCTCCAGGAACGCTTCCAGCGTAGCGGATGTGGATGGGAGGAAGTAGCCCAACACATGCATCTCGCCCCAGGGTGCTGCGACGGAAAATTCGCATCCACCCACCACCCGAACGCCATAGCGCTCACCCGCTTCGAGCGCCTCCGGTAAGCCCCCGAGAGTGTCGTGATCAGTGAGCGCGATGGCGCGGAGTCCACTGGTTGCAGCTCGCTTCACCACGCCCGCGGGCGAGCTGCTCCCGTCGGAGGCTGTGGAGTGCACGTGCAGGTCGATGATCTCCTGGGCCCCCGCGACCGCGTGAGGTCCAGCGCTCAGCGGTACCCCATCTCTGGCGCAGTCCATGACGGCTGAGAGTGAGCCAGCAGCTCGCGCAACTCGGCGTCGCTGAGCTGTCCCAACGAGAGCTCCCTGCTCTTGCTGCGGAGCGGCGAGTAGCGGACGACCCGTCGCTCCCGATTGGGTCCGGTTCCGCGGGTAAACACCAGTCCGAACTCATCCTTCACATACTGGGTGACTCTGCCGCTGACTTCGACCTCCCACTGGTCTCCATCCACCTCGATGATGCGCCTCGGCATGTCAGGCTCCACTCTCGGCAAAATTCTGAAGCCCGGCTTTGACATCGGCCATGAAACGGTCGGCATCGGCTCCATCGACAATCCGGTGGTCGAAGGCAAGGGAGAGCATTCCCCTGGTCCGGATCGCGATCATATCGGTTCCATCGACGGTGATCACAGCCGGCTGCTTCTCTATGGACCCGACGCAGAGAATGGCGGCTTGTGGCTGATTGATGATGGGGGTGCCGATAGCGGATCCGAAGACACCCGGATTGGTAATGGTGAAGGTTCCCTTCTGCACCTCGTCCGGACTCAACTTCTTGGTCCTGGCCCGCTCCCCCAGATCGTTGATGGCCCGGGCCACTCCCAGCAGGGATAATTCATCGGCATGCTTGATGACCGGGACAATCAGCCCCCAGTCCAGGGCCACGGCGATGCCGATGTTGATGTCTCTCCGATACAGGGTGCTCTCTCCCGACACCGCGGCATTCAACACCGGGTGCTTCCGCAGGTTGTCGGCCACGACCTTCGTGATGAACGCAAGGTAGGTCAGGTTCACGCCTCGATCGGCATACTCCTGCTTCTTGCGACTCCGGATCTGAGCCACCCGGGTGTAATCGATCTCAAAGATGGTGTTGACGTGCGGTGATACTCGACGTGACATCACCATGTGGTCAGCCGTGAGCTTGCGAATACGGGACCACGGCTCGACCCGGTCGCCTTCCCAGGGATCGACTTGGGGGGAAGCGGGGAGGCGGGGAGCCGGGGAAGCAATGCCGGCCGCTGCTGGTCTCTCCCGAGTTGCTGCTTCACCGCTTTCGATGTAGCTCGTGATGTCGTTCTTCGTGACCCGACCGGCCAGACCGGTGCCGGGAATGGTGCTGATATCGAGGTTGTGCTCCGCCGCCATCTTGCGCACCAGCGGGGTGGACTTTCGCCGCAGCCGCTCCTCCATACTTTCCGCGGCCCCGTTCCCCCCGGTGGCGTCTCCCACCGACCGACTGTCCCCGGACGAGGCACTCGAGACTGTTGCAGTAGTAGCCCGAGGCGAGGGGGCGGCCGGCTTTTCACCCGAGGGCCGAGGTGGCTTAGCGGGTGCCGGCGCCAGCGGGGCTGGAGC
>DASSED010000200.1:0-12360 GCA_035695405.1 Gemmatimonadales bacterium | reverse complement strand
TCTATGGCCCCCGCTCACACCAGTTCATCAGCTTTACGGCTTTCGCAA
Source organism: Gemmatimonadales bacterium (assembly GCA_035695405.1). Lineage (GTDB taxonomy): Bacteria > Gemmatimonadota > Gemmatimonadetes > Gemmatimonadales > GWC2-71-9 > CAVVWJ01. The sequence goes on along the minus strand of DASSED010000200.1, from coordinate 12,312 downwards.
GACATCTGAATCAGGATCAGCCAGATGGAACCGACCCGGATCCGGCGATGAGAGAGCATATCGCCCGGCATCTCTCCTGGTTCCGGATCCTGCATGAGTATCGTGATTACGTGACCCACTACGGATCCGTCGACATCACCTTCTACGAGCCGGAAGAAGGGGTGGTACGGGCCTATCTCCAGGACGCCCTGGAGGTGCACGAGGTCGTAGCGCCGGTTCTTTCTGGCTTGGATGCCTTCTGCGAGTTCGTCGATGGGCATTTCGCCGCTAGACTCAAGCACGCCTCGGGTCATCCCAAAGAGCCCTAGCTCGAGTCCACAACAACTCCTCGCAACGAGGAGACACCACTTCTCTCCCGAGCACCCGACGATTTCCCTGACCGAGAGGACCAGCGCCATGCGCCCGACAAAGGCTCGATCGCGGTTTACTCGCTTTGCGAAGGGGACGGCACGAGTGACAGGCCGGCCCTCGAGCTTCATGCTCGCAGTGGCCGTGATTCTTGCCTGGCTGGCAACCGGTCCCTTGTTTCGATTCAGCGATACCTGGCAGCTGGTCATCAACACGGGCACGACCGTCATCACCTTCTTGATGGTATTCCTCATCCAGGCGACCCAAAATCGCGACGCGGAGGCGGTGCAGGTGAAACTGGATGAGTTGCTCCGCGCGACGGCAGGGGCTCACAATGCGCTGCTGGATCTGGAGCAGCTGGAAGAGCGCGAGCTCGACCAGATCCTAGCCGGCTACTGCCGCCTGGCCGAGAATGCCAGGGCGAATCTGCGCAGCGGAGGCTTGGACACGGGCGTGCCTGAAAGAGCGTGATGGACGCGAGATTGATTTCGCCACTGAGGAGAGGGGCGAGCGACGCTGCTCAGAGAGCGAGTTTACGGAACGGGAGGTCCAGCCCGAAGGAAACACTCAGGGGTGATTTCGAGCGGCCGGCGGCCAGCCCACCGAAGCGGAGGCGATAGAGCCGGTCCTGAACCCGCAGACGCAACCCCACCACCCGGCCGATCTGGTAGTGCACCATGGTGCCGAAGATTCCGCTTACGGTCGAGCTCTCGAACAGATCCTTGTAGGCGGGCTGCCCACCAAATACAACGCCGAGACCGGTATGAACCTCCCACGAGAGCTTCCGCCCCGGCGGCAGCAGCCAGTATCGAGCATCGGCCCTGGCCGTGAGCAGGTGAGATCCGGTAGCGATGTCGATCCGTCTGCCCGCCGCGTGAAGGATGGCGTATCCCGGACTGTAGCCGACCCCGCTGACTACCTGGAAGCGTTGGCTGAAGGTGACGGTTAGGCGGGAGCCGACGGTCAAGCTGAGCCTCTGCCCGAGGTGGAGCAGCCCATTCTGAACCGAGACCCGGGTCGGGAGGGAAAGACTTACGTAGGGACGGAGCCGCATTTCCTGCGCCTTCAGACTGGAGCTCCAGCAGCACACGACAGTAGCCCCCCATCCCAGGAAAAGGGCGGCCTTCCGGGCTAGCAGTCGCCGCGATCTCAGGCAAGTCGCCATTCCGCGAGGCAAGCATACGCCTCCCCGCGTCCCTGATCCGGATTGATGGTCAGCTCCAGGGCGGTGACAGAGGGGAGATCGACGTTGAGATCCTCCACCTCGCTGGTCGACCCTTCCGGACTGAAGGTGTACTGTTGCCGCATCAGGTCGCGAGACGAACGGCCGCCGTCGGGCGACCAGCGCAAGGCGAACTCCTGGGTCCGCTCGGCCGCCGGCTCATCGAAGCGAAGCCGGATCCGCCGCAGTCGCTGCGGCTGATGGAAGAGCAAGCGGATGCTCTGGGTACCGGGCTCCGCCGCCCGCCACCCGGACTGGCCGTTCGAGAGAAGGGCGCCCTCGATGGGGCACGCTGGGTCTTCCGACGTGAGCTCCACCTGCGTCATGGCTTCGAGGTCCAGCCAGCTCTCATCATCAACGTTAGTACGACCTGGGGCACCAACGAGCCGCTTCTGCATGATGATCCTCGTGGTATGTAACTGCGGTGATTCCTCAGTTCTGGACGTCGCACGCGCGGACCTGCTTAGCTCAACTCAGGAGGTTGAGCTTATCTAAGTAGGCCGCGACCGCGACCAGAGACGTGAGACTGGGGTCCGCCCGGAAGTTGTAGGCGGCGTCGCGTAGGCCAGGCGTCACCGGGCCGCCGATCTGGCTCCGGTAGCGGCGGTACGAGACTCCCAAATCGCGAAACACCAGCTTGAGCGACTGGATCTCGCGTGCTTCCTCCAGGCTCGGCGAGCTGGGGTCAGCCGGACGCGCTCGCCGCCGGGGCTTTACGCGGGGCCGGGTGGCATTGGCCCGCCGGTCCACGGCAACTCGAGCAGTTTCGACCAGCGCGGTCATATGATCAGTCAAAGAATCAGAAAATTCTGCCATTGCCCTACCCCTCGAATAAACCGGGACTGGGTGCCTGCGGCGGCACCCGTTGTCTCGTGTAATCACCCAAGCTCGGCCGCAGAGTGTCTCGGCGGTTTACCACCGAGAGCCTACAGAGTCGGCGGCGCCAGATTGCCGCAGGCAACGGTCACTGCGTTGTTAGCCGCGGATGCCAACACCACCACGAAGTAGTTGCCCGCCGTCGGTGTACTGACCGGCACATTGGCGGTCGCGGTCGCTCGGCCATCCCGCCCCACCTTGGCGGCCGGGTACGCGGCGAGCGAACCAATCACCCCATCGTCAGAGCCGCACTGTCCGCGGTGTAGCTGCCAGGGGTGGAGACCCCCGGGAGTGGCGTTGGCCAGATCGAGTGACACGGTCGTGTTACCGGTCTTGGTGGCCGGGGCCATGGAGGCAGAGCCGTTCATCTGCACTGCGCCGGCCAGATCGGCTGGAGTCGCCAGGTTGGCGTGCCAGCGGGAGTTCAAATTCTCGTCCTTGGTGCTTACCTGGACCGCCTGGTCGTGGCGGAACGGGTTGCAGGAGCCGAGCGCGAAAGCGCTGACGGCAAGCAGGAAAAGCCGATGATTGTACATGTGTCTCCCAAAAGGCGATGCTGCGAGAAGCCTGGTGCGGCAGGAACGCCGAGGGGGAAAGGTCCGGGGCGCTATTGACCAAGCGGTTAATAAATAGTACTCTTTATTGACCAGAAGGTCAATAGCGGCCGTAGCCAAGGAGACAGATATGCCAGGGCAGAGGGAATCCGAGGCCACCAGGCGGGAACAGATCCTCCAGGCGGCGTACCAAGTGGCGCTTCGCCGCGGGATCGATGGTCTCACCCTGCGGGCTGTTGCCGCCCGCGCCCGGCTCAGTCACGGTCTGGTCCTCTTCCACTTCAAGAGGAAGGATCAGCTGGGGCTCGCCTTACTCGACCGGGTGCTGGCAACCACCCTCGCCCTCACTGTGGCAGACGAGATTCGCGCCGTTGCCGATCCCCGGTCGCGGCTGCTGGCAGTTGTCCGCCAGGAACTGCAGCGGTTATCGCAGGAGCCACGCCGTCTCCGCCTCCTGTTGGAGTACTGGGCTCGGGGAGGCCACAATGCCGTGATTCGCGCCAAGATCGGCGCCGCACTCGAGCGGTACCGGGCAGCGTTTGAGGCCATGGCAGAGGAGGCTGCGGCCCAAGAGAAAGGCCGACTCGGCAAGGCTACTCCGGCCGGCCTGGCGGCTGCGGTGGTCAGTCTGCTGATCGGATTTCCGGTGCAGGCGATGATTGATCCCCACACCCTGATTTCCGGGGAGTACCTGGCCGTGATACAGGGAACCTTGGCACGACTCGGGATCGCGGCGTAGGTCCTATGCCCTACTGCGTTGACGACCGTTACCCCATGATCCCGGTCCGTGAGACCGCGGCCGGCCAGATTCGCTGGGCCTGTAGCAACCCGTGGCACCCTCAGGCTCCCGGACCCTGCCCCAGCTGCGGTCATACTGGGCGACCGGCGAGCCTCGGAGCGGGGCTCAACCCCGAGGCCCGCTGCCGTAAATGCCTCTACCCCTGGTTTCCGTCTGCGCCTGATGATGATGGCGGGTCTTCGTTCACTCAAGACGACTGACCGATCCTTGCAGATATCAAGAATCTATGGACAAGGCGTAACCTTCCCTCCGGCTGCTCCAGGTCTCATCTCGTAATCTGTTTTAGTCTGGGTACTTACAGCTACAAAGCTGCGGTCCGTCTTTTGCCACCGACCGGCCCACCCCTGCCAGCACTGTTCTTCATTCGACGGTGGTGCGATGCCGAATTCATTCCTCGTTGTCGATGACTCCAAGCTGCATCATCAGATCTATACGATCGTTTTCGCCAAGAGTGTGCTTGCCGGGGCCGCCGTCCGCTACGCCACTGACGGCCAAGAGGGATACGACCTCCTGAAGGCCCACCCCGAGCTGACTATGGTGTTCCTCGACCTCAACATGCCGGTGATGAACGGGCTCGAGTTGCTGGAGCGGCGCCGGGCCGAGAAGCTGAATTTGCACGTGCCTATCGTGCTGGTGACCACTGAGGGCACCCCCGAGGATGAGGCTCGTGGTCGCGCTGCCGGAGCATGGGACTATCTCCGCAAACCGTTCAAGCCTGCCGACGTCGAGCGCGTGATCGCGCGCGCGCTCGCCCAGGCCGCCCCGCGCTCCGCCTGACCGTGACCACCGGCGAGAATCCCTTCGGCGAGCTGATCCAGGAATACATCGTCGAGTGTCTCCCGCTGGCCGAGCAGGTGGGCGACGCGTTCGTCGAGCTGGAGCGGCGCTGGCGTGAGGGCGATGCGGGGAACGATTTGCTGAGACAGCTGAAAGGTCCCCTGCACACGGTGAAGGGCAACTCAGCGATGATGGGCCTTACCGTCCAGCAATCGGTGGCCCACGCACTCGAGGACATTTGCGCCATGCTGGCTTCCGCGCCAACACCCAACGAGAAGATGGCCGGACTTCTCGTCTCCGGTAGCGGCTTGCTGATCGAGCTGGTCAAGAACGCCGCGGGTGATCCGGACTCCGACCGAGTGGCGCAGTTCCTGAAGCGAGCCGCATCGTTCCGGGCTCCGGCTCCTGATTCAGCCGAGTCCTCTGCCCAAGCTGAGCGCCGGCAGACGGATCGCCGCGCAGTCAATACTTGGTCGGCTGCGGGCGCTCTGTCGAGCAACGTGATTCGGGTGGACTTCCGCCGGCTCGACGCGATGCTCGAGGTGCTCGGCGAAGGAATGATCGAGCAGGCGGCGGTAGCGGACCACTACCGCGTGCTCGCCGCCAAGATCGGCGCGACGGCTGAGCTGGCCGATCTCGATCGCGCACTCGCCGCTGTCCAGAAGACCTTCAAGCAGCTGGAAGGGATTCTGATGGAGACGCGGCTGATACCGATCTCCACCGTCTTCGGCCGCTTTCCTCGATTGGTGCGCGAGCTGGCTCAGGCCAGGCAGAAGCAGGTTCGCGTCATCACCTCCGGGGGCGAGATCCCCCTCGACAAGGCTGTTCTCGACCGGATGGGCGAGCCGCTGGTCCATTTGCTCACCAACGCTGTGGTGCACGGCATCGAGACTCCGGATGAACGGACTCAGGCGGGGAAAGGAGCCGAGGGCACGCTCATCCTTCGGGCCAGCTCGGAGTCGGGCCGGATCGTTATTCGAATCTCCGATGATGGACGCGGATTGGATGAAGCGAGAATCCTGGCCAAGGCTCAATCACTCGGGCTCGAGGTCTCGGCAACCGATGCGGCGCAGGTTCACTCCCTGATCTTCCTGCCCGGCTTCAGCACCGCGGAACAAGTCTCCCAGCTGGCCGGCCGCGGGGTCGGGCTCGATGTGGTCTCAAACACGATCCACGAACTGGGTGGTACCATCGAGGTCGAGAGCCGGGCCGGCCGGGGGGTCACCTTTACCCTGGGCCTGCCGCTCACCCTCGCGATCATCCGTTCACTCATCGTCGAAGTCGATCGCGAACGGTTCGCTGTGCCGATGAATCACGTGGCTGCGACCGTGCGCACCGAGCCTGACACCATTCACTCGGTAAATCAGAAGGGCGTAGCGCTCTGGCGGGGAAGCCCGATTCACGTCTCCGACGGGGGCGCACTGCTCGGCACCGCTGCCGCGGCCAATCCCAGCCGCCGGTTCTATGTGGTCATAAGCATGGGTAACCGCCGCCGGGGGATCCTGGTGGACCGCCTCATCGGTCATCAGGACATCGTGGTAAAGAGCCTGGATCCCACGTTGGGCCGGCCCGAGGTGGTGTCGGGAACCACGATTCTCGGCGACGGCAGGGTCGCCTGCATTCTGGACTCGGTACGGCTCCTTGAGCAGCGGATGTCTGCGTGAGCGCGGCGCCACAGCCGGATCGGTCGGATGGCCTGCTCCATTTTGCCGATGAGCTTCAGGGAGTTTCGTCGGTGCCTGAGGCCGCGGTTCCTGGACCGGAGTTGCATCTGGTCACTTTCGGGCTCGACCGAGAGGAGTTCGGGATCCCCATCGGGCAGGTGCGCGAGGTCATCCGGGTCACCGACATCACCCGGGTACCGCAAGCGCGGCAGCATGTGCGGGGCGTGACCAACCTGCGTGGCCGGGTGCTCGCGGTGGTGGAAATCCGCACCCGGATGGGTCTCCCGCCGGCAGAGATCACGCCTCGATCGCGGATCGTGGTCGTCGCGGTCCATGATCGAATACTCGGCATCCTGGTCGACACGGTGTCGCAGGTGGTGAAGGTGCCGGTGCAGACTGTAGCGCCGGCGCCGGAGGAAGTGCTGTCAGCCAACACCGATTACATCAGCGGGGTCGCCCGATGGAATTCCCGGCTGATCATCCTGCTGGATCTGGAGAAGCTGCTGCTACTCCCGGAGTAGCGGTTCTTTCAAACGGGGACACGACTATGGCAGGCCGCCTGGAGCAAAGCATCAAGGACTGGACCATCCGCCGCAAGATCCTCACCGGCTTCGGCGTGATCCTGCTGTTGACCGGTCTGCTGGGATGGCAGGCGCTTCAAGGGCTGGCGCGCCTCACCGCGGCAGTGGGCCAGGGCCAGCACAGCGAGGTCACCCAGCAGATGTTCCGGGACACCCGCTTCTTCATCCTCGGCATTCTCGCCATCACCATCGCACTCGGCGTGGCCCTGGCTCTGGGGCTCGCCCGGCTGATCGCCGATCCGCTTACCAGCCTCGGTCTCCTGTGCGAGGAAGTCGCCAAGGGAAACCTGACCACCGAGATCAAGAGCCAGTCGCGGGATGAGATCGGCTGGCTCGAACATCTCATGCGGCAGATGGTGAAGAACCTGCGCCAGATCGCGACCCAGATCTCGACATCCTCTCGCGCCGTCGCCACCTCCGCCGAAGAAATTGCCGCCTCGTCGATGCAGATGGCCAAGGGCGCCGAGACCCAATCCAGCTCCACCGAGGAGACCTCGTCCACCATGGTCGAGATCGCCACTCAGATGCAGCTGCTCGCGAAGAACGCCGACTCCCTCGCGGCCAATGTGGATGAAACCTCTGCCTCTATCCAGGAGATGAGCGCCACGTTGAGCCAGACCGCGCGGAACGGCGAGATCCTGCTCGGCGCCGTGGAAGAGGCGACCACCACGCTCGGCAGCATGATCTCGAGCGTCGGCTCGATCGCCAATCGGGTGCATCAGGTGGACCTGGTGAGCCAGGAGTCGGTAAAGGACACTCGTCATATGGGCGACCGCCTCCAGGAGTCCTTCAACGCTATCGGCGACCGCTCGAAGGAGATCGGGAAAATTGTGAAAGTGATCGAGGGAATCGCCGACCAGACCAGCCTGCTGGCGCTGAATGCCGCAATTGAGGCCGCGCGAGCGGGTGAGGCCGGCAAAGGCTTCGCGGTGGTGGCCGACGAGGTGCGGCGGCTGGCCGAACGATCCATGCAGGCTACCCAGGAGATCGGGGAAGTGGTGGGGACGGTCCAGAACGAGACCGGAAAGGCGATCGAGCTGATGGAGAACGTGCTCGAGGGCATCATGGGATCTATCGGGAAGACATCCGCCCTGGTGCGCGAGGTGGCGATCTCAGCCGACGAGCAGGCGGCCGGCGCCAAGAGGGTGCTCGACACCGTCGCCGAGATGTCCACCCTGACCCGGCAGATCGCGGGCTCCATCAAGGAGAACGCCGCCGGCGCCGAGGAGATCAACCAGGCTGCCCAGAAGATGAACCAGCTCACGCACCAGATGACCGAGGCGGTCGGAGAGCAGAAGCGGGGAGGCGAGATGGTGGTCCAGGCGGTGGAATCGATCGCCCTCATCTCCCGCCAGAATCTCGTGGCCGTGGAGCAGATGAGCTCGGCCGCAAAGAGCCTCGCGACCGAGTCCGACATGCTCAAGCAGCGCGTCGCCATCTTCCAGGTCTGAGCCATGCGAGCAATCGAGGAGCATAGTCAGCGGCTCGCGGCGCTCGACTCGCTGCCGGATGGCCCGGGGCGGGAGGGACTGATCCTTGCCGCGCTGGAAGACGAGTCTGCCGTCGTACGGGAGCGCGCCATCCGGCTGGCGGCCCGGCACATCGAGCCTCAGGCACTGGGTGAGCTGGTGGCCGACGAGAGCAACGCCATTCGGCGCAACGCGGCGATCAGCGCGCTCGAGCGTCAGGGCCCCTACGCCGTGCCGCACCTTCGCACCATGCTGGTCCGTCCCGAGACCGACGTCATCATGTTCGCCCTCCAGATGCTGTCCCGGATCGGCGATCCGCTCGCGGTCCACGGCATCGTTCCCTTAGTACGGCATTCAGACCCGAACGTCGCCCAGTGTGCCATCGAAGCGCTAGGGCAATTGCGTCACCGCGAGGCGGTTCCTACCCTGCTCCAGCTGCTGGGGGAAGACCTCTGGCTCCAGCTGGCGGCCATCGACGCGTTGGGGCAGATCGGAGACCCGAAGGCCATCGCTCCGCTCGCCGCCCTGGTGCCCGATTCGATCGTGGCGGAGCCGGCGGTGACCGCCTTGCAGCGAATCGCTGCGCCGGAGTCACTCGAGATCCTGCTGGGCAAGTTGCTCATCGTATCCGAGACGTCGCTCCGCGACCTGCTCCTGCTGGCGCTGGGCGTCATCATCGATCTCCACCCCGACCCTGCGCCTATTGCGGCGCGATTCAGCGGGACCTTCGCCGGTTCGGCCGAGCTGTCCGCCTATCTGGACGAGGCGCTCCGGTGGGATTCGAGCGCACCGGCCGAAGCCTCCTCGAACAATCGGGACTGGGCCGGCCTGGTTCGCGCCGCCACGGCTCTTACCGTCGTAGCGGGTCTCCAGGCGCAGTACCCTGCGGTGCTCACCCGAATTGCGACCGACGCGGACCCGGCGTGGGCCATCGGGCTATTCCGCCGCCATCCCGCGGCCCTGCCGGCCCTTCGGGCTCTGCTCCGGCATACCGATCTCCGGGTGCGCCGTGGCGCGCTCCTGACCGGTGCCTTCGAGGCAGCCGACCTCGAGTTTGTGGTTGAGCATCTGGCCGACCCTGATGCCATGGTCCGGGCAGCCGCGTGCCGGGCATTGGGACAGATTGCGCAGCCCAGCACTGTGCCGCTGCTGGTGCGCCATCTCTATGAAGGGGACGACGCGGAGCGCGCTGCCGCGGTTCAGGCACTGGTCGAGTTTCCCCCCGAAGCCCTCCAGCCGGTGGAGCGGTGTCTCGCGGTTGATGCTCCCGAACCGATCGTTCACGCCGCGCTCGAGATCCTGAGCCGGCGGGGCGTGCCCCAGTTCGAGACCCGTATCGCAGAATTCGCCCGGCACGGATCGCCCGCTATCCGCAAGCTTGCCGTCCGCGCTGCCGCGCAGCTGCCCGGCACCAAGGCCGAGGTCGTGCTGCTGCGGGCGCTGGCGGACCGGCATCAGCCGATTCAGATGGAAGCGCTGGACCTGCTGGTGAAACGGGATCACGACCGGATTCTTCCCACCCTTGCGGCGCTGCTCGAGGCAGGTGATTCGCTCCGCTGTCACGTGATTCGCGCATTGGGCCAGATTCGGGCCCTCGAGGTCACGCCCCGGCTCGAGCGACTCTATAGTCAATGCGGTCCGCATGAGCAGGTCGAGATCGTCCTGGCGATGGGCCGAATCGGTGGTCCCAGGGCCGCGGACTTTCTCCGGGCCCGCTTGCACGACTCGACGACTGACATCCGCCGGGTTGCCGCCCGGGGCCTGGCCCGGATGGTGGACGCGAGTCACCTGCCTCTCCTCATCCACCTGGCCGCCGATGCCGACTGGTCCATCCGCCAGGAGGCTGCCCGCGGGCTGGGACAGCTACAGATGGCCGAGTGCCAGACGACGCTCCTCACCCTGGTGCGCGATATAGAGCCTGCCGTCGCCAACACGGCGCGAGAGATACTCGCCGGCTTTCGACGAGCAGGTCCAGCGGCGGCATGAGCGCCACCGATGAAACCGCCTGGAAGCTGCTGAGCGAGCTCATTGAGACCCGGTTCGGCCTGCTGTTCGACGGAAGCCGCCGGGACATTCTCGATTCCCGAGTGCGGGCTCGCATGCGCGAACTCGGTGTGGGCTCGCTCAACGAGTATTACCAGTACCTCCGCTTTCATCCCAATCGCGAGCCCGAGTTGGCCCAGCTGGCTTCGCTCATCACCAATAATGAGACGTACTTCTTTCGCGAGACCCATCAGTTCGACATCCTGATCCGGCACGTGATCCCTCCCCTCAAAGGCTGCCTCAAAGATCGGCCACTCAAGATCCTGTGTGCCGGATGCTCCTCGGGCGAGGAGGCGTATTCCCTCGTGATCGCGCTCCAGAACGCCGGCCTCGAGGCGTTGGGGCTCACCTGGGAAATCGATGCCCACGACCTGGACCCGGTCCAGATCGCCAAGGGACGCGAAGCGGTCTATGAGGGGGGCTCACTCCGGGCCTGCGACGCCGACGCCCGGCGCCGGTACTTCTCCCCGGTCGGTACGGCCTATCGGCTCAAGGACCGGCACCGCCAGGGTGTCCGCTTCTTCGAGACCAACCTGGTGAATCCGACCCGGTGGCTCGGCCCCAGCGTGTACGATGTCGTGCTGTGCCGCAACATGCTCATCTACTTCACTCCTCGCGCGTTCATCGGCGTCATCGACCTGTTCGCCCGGTCCATCCGGCCCGGCGGCTACCTCATGCTGGGCCACTCAGAGTCGCTGCTTGACCGGAACACACCGTTCGCGCCCGTGCTCCTGGATGGCGGCGTGGTCTACTGCAAGCGGGCCGCCGCCGCATGACCCGCATCTTCGTAGTGGACGACTCTGCATTCGTCCGGAAGGCACTGGCTCGGGTGCTTCAGAACGAGCCCGGAATAAGCCTGGTGGGTCAGGCGGCGAGTGGGGCGGAGGCGCTCGCCAAGATCCCGGAGGTGAATCCCGACTTGGTGACGCTCGACGTGGCGATGCCGGGGATCGGGGGCCAGGAGGTGCTGCGGCAACTGCTCCGGTGGAAGCCTGTGCTCAAGGTCGTGATGATGTCGGCTCACACCCAGGAAGGCGCCGAGGCGACGATCGCGGCGTTGGCCGCCGGTGCGGTGGATTTCATCGACAAGGCCAGTCTCAACCTGATGGATTTCGATACCCTGCAGCGGGAGGTAATCGAGAAGCTCCGGATATGGAGTCCCCGGGACCCTCGGGTGTATGCGGCCCACAATGGGCGGGCCGCAGGGGTCGCGAAGTCCATGAGTGGCGCCATGGCGAAGCATTGCGAGCTGTGCCTGATCGGTGCGTCGACCGGCGGCCCGATCGCGCTTCAACGCATCGTGGAGCGAATCCCGGAAAACTTCCCCATGCCCATCGTCATCGTGCAACACATGCCGCTGGGATTCACCAAGCCGTTCGCCGACCGGCTGGATCGTCTGAGCCGGCTTCAGGTGAGTGAGGCAGCCGAAGGGGTGCGGCTCCGTCCCGGTTGTGCGGTGGTGGCGCCGGCCGGCTTGCATCTGAGAATCACCTCGGCCCTGACCGTAGCCCTTACCGGTGACGAAACCGACGGAAAGCACGTCCCGAGTGTGGACATCGCCATGCAATCCGCGGCGCGGGCCCGGCCCGGCCGAGTATGTGGGATACTGTTGACCGGGATGGGCCAGGATGGGGCCGAGGGGATGGCGGCCATTCGATCGAGCGGCGGAGTGACGATCGGTGAAAGTGAGGCGAGTTGCGTGGTCTACGGAATGTCACGGGCGGCGCATGCTCGGGGTGCAGTGGATTGCCTGATGTCGTTGATGGAGATCATCGAATTTCTGGAACGGCTTGTTATGTAACAGAGGACCATCCGCAGCATCTTGACACCCATCCCCGGCCATTCCTATAGTGGACCCTCATCCTCAGAAGCCATGAAGCCTCGCGCAGCCGTCTGGTCGCCCACGCGCGAGGTCGAGCCAATCGCGAAACCGGCTGAGCGATGTCCTGCTCTGCCGGTTTTTAGTTTTTCCACATTTT
>DASSED010000199.1:0-13120 GCA_035695405.1 Gemmatimonadales bacterium | reverse complement strand
TGAAGTACGTCCAAACCATGAGTTCGAAAGAATGTTGGGGGGAATAGCGAACTGAATCCACTACAAGAGTCGTCGACTGGTGGATCTGCCCGTCACCGCCCACGGCATCGCAGGTCCATCTCCCAGTGACCCCGACGGGAGCGCGCTTAGGGTCCAAGCCGGCCCTCTGGACCGCCGGCATCGAGGGACCCCTCCTCAGACTCGGCGCTCTGATCTTCAGCAACTGATCCGAGCTAGCGGAGGAGCGGAGCCAGCAGCCGCACCAGAGCCACAACGACCACGATTCCTGCCAGGTCCAGCGCCAAACCATGCCGGATCATGCGTCCCAGCGGGATGTAGCCCGAGCCGTACACGATGGCGTTGCATGGCGTCGAGACCGGCAGCATGAAGCCAAGGCTCGCCGCCATGGTGGCGCCGAGCGCGGGCTCCAGCGGGTCCAGTCCGGCGGCGCGGGCGATGGAGATGACTACCGGGACCACCATGTTGGCGGCCGCGGTGTTCGAGGTGGTTTCCGACAGAGTCACCGCCACCAGCACCGAGGCCACCAGCATGCCGAAGCTTCCGTGGATCGGGAGCAGTCCGGTGAGTCCACGGCCCACGGCTTCGGCCAACCCGGTCTGGAACGAGAGCACGCCGAGTGCAAACCCACCGCCGTAAAGCAGGACCACGCCCCAGTCGATCTGGACCGCGTCGTCCCAGGTGATGGCTCGTCTCCCATCTCCCGGCAGCACGAACAGCAGCAGCGCGCCGACCAGCGCGGCCACCCCCTCCGGCATGCTCCGGTTCAGCGCCTGATATGCGTTGCTCCGCTCTCCGGACACCAGCGCCACGATCCCGGGGATGATCCAGAGCGCTACCGTTACTGAGAAAGCGAACGCCACCGAGCGCTGCCCCCGGGTCCAGGGCCCGAGCTGCTGCCGCTCTCGCCGGATCAGCTCAGCGCCGCTGGCCAGCTCCCGCACCCCAGCGGAGCTGACGGCGTTGAGGTAGAGATAGAGGAAGGTGAAGAGGGTCAGGACCACCGGAACCCCGATCATCATCCAGCGAAAGAAGCTGACCTCCACGCCGACCAGAGTTCGGATGAACCCCAGCCCGATCACGTTGGGCGGCGTTCCCACCGGGGTGGTCAACCCACCTACCGACGCGGCAAACGAGGTCATCAGCATGAGTCCGGTGGCGTAGCGCGGGTCGATGGTTTTCCCGGCACCCGAGGTCTTGAGCGCGGCCAGAATGGAGAGCCCGATGCCGAACATCATCGCGGTGGTGGCCGTGTTCGAGATCCACGCGGAGATGGCCGCGGTCACCGCGCCGAAGGCGAGGAGGATCCGATGGGGCCGGGCCCCTACCCAGGGAAGCGAGAGCACCCCGTAGGCCAGCCTCCGGTCGAGTCCGTGGAGAAAGATGGCGCGCGCCAGAATAAACGCGCCGATGAAGAGAAACATCAGCGGGTCGGCGAACGGAGCGAACACCTCCTTGGCCGGTGCCACTTGGAGGACCACGCATGTTGCCGTTCCCAGCAGCGCGGTGACCGGCAACGGAAGCGCCTCGGTCACCCAGAGCAGCACCACCGCCGCAAGCACCGCCGCCAGCCGGTGGGCTGCCGGTGAGAGCCCATGCATCGGCGAGGCGAGAATCACCAGGAACCCGATCGGCGCGAGCAGCACTCCGATGCGCTGGCGCATTCAGCCCTTTGTTTCGCAGAGAGGCATCGCGGGTAGTATGCGGGCACCTGGATAAGCGGGTAAGTGGATGGCGTTGCACACCTACCCGCCTATCCTCTTACCCACCTACCCTCTTATCCACCTACCCTCTTACCCACTTACCCACCTTTACGTAAGATCAGGAGCCCTTCTGAACCGCCCTCCTCGTGGGGAGGGCTCCGGCCGCTGGTGCGGCCCATGGAGCCTTCATGCCCACGTTATCCGATCGACCGGCCGGTCACCCGTCGGCAATCGATCTTCCTTATATAGATCCGGTGCCCCTCACCCCGGGGCCGGCCCCCTTCGACGACCCGGAATGGTTGTTCGAGCCCAAGTACGACGGCCTTCGGGCCCTGATATACAGCTCGCGGCAGGGCTGCGAAATCCGGCTGCCCGGCGAGGTCCTCTTCGAGCGCACCACCGAGCTCCGAGACCGGGTGGCCAAGGTGCTCGGCGGCCGCGAGGCCATTTTGGACGGGATGGTGGTGGCACTCAACCGGCGGGGTAAGCCGGGGTTCCGCGAGCTGTTCCGGGGGCTGGGCTACCTGGCCTTCGCCGCTTCAGATCTGCTCTGGCTCGACGGGCGGGACCTTCGCGGTCTTCCCCTCATCGAGCGCAAGAACCTTCTCACGGAGCTCCTCCCGGAGGACACTGGACCCCTCTATAAGATCCTGACCCTGCGGGAACACGGCCGAGCCCTTTTCAGCGCGGCGAGCAAGATGGAGCTGGCCGGGATTGTGGCCAAGCGCCAGAGTGAGTCGTATGGGCCGGAAACGGTGTGGTATCAGATAGGGAATCCAGGGTACTCGGGCTCGGAAGCAGGGATGCGGGGAAGCGGGGAAGTAGGGACCAGGGTCATTGGATAAGGCGGAGAAGCGACGCATGTGAGCCTCGTCACTCCCTCCCGCAGGACCGCTCTCTAGAATTGGCAATCCAGTTCCCGGAGAAGGTCTTATGCGGAGCAAATTAACGAACGCGCTGGTCTTAGCATTAACCGGCGCTTGCCTGATAGCCGGCTGTAAGCCCAAGTCGGCGGCGGACAACACCACCAACACCTCGGCCTCTGCTTCGGCCGGTGACACCAGCAGCATGTCCTCGATGGCCAACACGGACACTTCTGCAATGTCCCACGAGAATGGGAAGTGGTCCGACGCCAATATCGCGGCCCTGCTGGATGAGGCGAACAAGGCCGACAGCGCTGCCGGGGCCTACGCGCTCACCAAGGCCACCAACCCCGATGTGAAGGCATTCGCCAAGCTGATGATGGGCGAGCATCACGCCCTTCGGGCCCAGGGCCAGCAGCTGGTGAAGCAGCTCGGCGTTACCCCGCAGCCGCCGGCGGGCGATCCGCTCCCTGCTGCGGCCCAGGGTGAGATGACAGCACTCAAGTCGGCACCCAAGGGCGCCCAGTTCGACCGGACCTACATCGAGCAGGAGATCGCCATCCATAAGGCGGTACTCGACCTGGCGGACAAGGCGCATGATGCGGCGCAGAACGAGCAGCTCAAGGCACTGATCGAGAAGGCGAAGCCGGTCATCGAGAAGCACAAGGACCGGGCGGAGGCAATCCAGAAGAAGCTGGGCCCCACCACCGCGTAGCTCACCATCAGGTAGGGCATTCGCCGCGCGCGTCGGGAGGTACTGCCGACGTCCGCGGTGAGTGCCCGCCTCTTTTTTCCGTATACCTTACCAGCTCTCCCAGCCAGCCGGACGGCGGCTGGATCGACCGACCCGCCTTGCACCGCCGGCACTCCGGCTCGTTATACTGATCGATCGATTGACCAGATCGACCGACTGTTCGCCCGACCTTCTGACCTGACTGGGCGATCGCCTGGACCGGCCTGTCCCAGTGTCCGACCGTCCGCCTGTTTGACCGACCTGACCGACTGACCGTCCGTCCGAGGAGGTGTCCCGAACATGAGCGACTGGATCCATGGTCTCCCGCTGGCTGCGATGGTGGTGTTCGTCTTCGGACTCACCTACTTGGTCACGGCAGCGGTGCACCTGAGCGTGATGGCGCTGGCCCACGGAGACCGGGTGCGCGACTTCAAAGGGGTGTCGCCTGGATTGCTGTCGCCGTTGGGCGTCATCTTCGGTCTCCTGGTCGCATTTCTGGCGGCCCAGGTCTGGGGCGACGTAGACCGGGCCAACACCGCGGTGAACCGGGAGGCCAGCGCGCTGCGCGCGGTGGTGCTCCTGTCGCCCAGCTTCCCGGGAGAGCCGGACCAGCGGTTGCGCGGACTGATCCGGGAGCAGATCCACTACGCCGAGGCGGTGGAGTGGCCGGCGATGGCGCGCAAGGAGGCGTCGCTGCGCATGATCTCGACTCCGCTGGCTCAGGCGCTTCAGGTGGTAATCGGGCTGGAGCCCCGAGGCCCGGGGCAGCTGGCGGCCCAGCGGGAGCTCATCAATGCGCTGGAGAACGCGCTCGAGGCCCGGCGGCAGCGGATCCTGGCGAGCCGCACCGAGGTGGACTGGGTCAAATGGATGAGCCTGGTGATTCAAGCCGTCTGCACCCTGGTGACGATCGCCATCGTGCACAGCGACAACCGGAACACCTCTCGGGTCGCCCTGGGGCTCTTCGCGACCGCGATCGCGGTATCCATTCTCTTGCTCCTGTCGCACGACCGGCCGTTTACCGGGCAGCTAGGGATCAGCCCGGGGGTGCTGTTGCGGGTGCAACCGGAGCAGGTGACTACGCCTTGACCGGAGTCGGCGAGGCTCCGGCGGTTCTCACCCTACTGGAGCACCCATGATCGAAAGGCGGTGGTCACTACTGGCCCGGTGCGCCGGTCTGTTGCTGGGATTGGTGATCGGATGTACCAACGACAGTATTCCCGAGCCGGACACCCAACCGGTGATCGCCGGGATCCGGGCCGGCGGCAACACCACCTGCGCCAGCATCGAGGACACCGGCACGACGTTCTGTTGGGGAGCCAATGAGTTCGGACAGGTGGGCAACGGGAACACCACCGACCAGCTCCGGCCGGCCGAGGCGCAGAATGCCCCCATTTTTAGCACTCCGTATCCCGGCGATCACACCTGCGCCGCCGAGACCAGCGGGCTCTTCTGCTGGGGGCGGAACCTGTCGGGCGAGCTCGGCAGCGGGACCACCGACCCATTCCTGACTCCGGCGGCGGTGCTGGCGGGGTTCACCTTCCAGCAGCTGGCGATCGGCGATGATTTCACCTGCGGAATCTCCACCACCGGCCCGACCTACTGCTGGGGCGCCAACGACGTGGGGCAGCTCGGCACCGGAAATCCGGGGAGCTCGTTGGTTCCGGTGGCGGTGGCCGGCAACCCGCAGCTCCTCTCGATCGCGGCCGGCGGAAGGACCGCCTGCGCCGTCGCAAGCACGGGTGACCTGCTCTGCTGGGGGAACGGTGCCGAAGGAGAGCTGGGGAACGGGCAGTCGGCCAGCAGTGCCGTACCGGTTGCGGTGTCCGGAGGCCTCCAGCTCTTTGCGCCGGCCATCGGCGCCAACGCATCCGGCCAGTCCACCGTGTGCGCCAGCACGCTCGACGCCGCCTATTGCTGGGGCAAGAACAGCGACGGCGAAATCGGCGACGGAACCAAGGAGAACCAGAACGTTCCTACCGCAGTAGCCGGTCTCCCGGGCGGGGTGCAGATGGCCCCCGGTGGAAGTCATACCTGTGCCCGGCTGCCGTCGGCCGCGGTGTTCTGCTGGGGCAAGGGCGGCCGGCTGGGCACGGGCAACGCTCAGGCCAGCGTCACGCCGGTCGAAGTCACCGGCGGAATCACATTCGGGGCCATCTTTTCGGGGCGAGACCACACCTGCGGCCGGACCGACGACGATCCCAGCCGAGCGTTCTGCTGGGGCTTCAACAACCGGGGCCAGCTGGGCGACGGGAGCCGGACCACGCGACTAGCCCCCACCCTGGTGACGTTCTAAGTAGAGAGCACACTGGCCGATGGTATTGCTGGTGGCGAACGAGGCTAGTTCTGCATGAAGGTCTCGGAGTCTCCTCATCCCGAGCGAAGCGAGGGATCTACTCTGCCGTGTTCCGGACCAGTCGGCTAGATCCCTCGCTTCGCTCGGGATGAGGTTGCCGGCTAGCGACGCCGCTCGTCGGCCAGGAGTTGCGTCACCCGGGCCAGCTCCCGGGGGGAAAGCTTGCTCGCGGCATTCATGGCGACCAGCGGGTTGGCTCGGTAGTAGGGGCCGCGGGCATGAGCGACGCCGCTGATGGGAAGGCAGTAGTAGCAGCGGCGGAAGATGAAGACCGCCTGTTCTCCGAGGACCATCGGCGCCGCGGCGGCCCAGTCGCTCCGGCTGGAGGTGACGGCGGGGTACTGCACCACGATCTCGTTCGCGGCCAGGCGGCCGAACGGCGGCGGAGGTGTGAGCACCGCGGGCAGCATGCCCAGATCGGGCTGCTTGGCGTGCTTGAGCTTCCCTTTCAGCACCGAGTCCACCACCAGCTTCACCTCGTACCAGGTCTCCTTGGCGCCGAGCTGGAATTGGGGGGTGAAGAACCCGTAATCGGAGGTGAGGTCGACCGGGGTGGCCAGGACGATCAGCTCGCCTTTGTGGATCACTCGCTTCAGGACAGAGTCGGACGGCGGCTGGGCCCGAGCGATCGGTCCCGAGTACGGCGGTGCGGGCTCGGTGGCGCTACGGAAGGCGGCGCAGGCGGTGAGCAGCAGGACGGGTAGCAGCCGGAACATGGCGAACTCCTCTATCACATTACGCTCCGGAATCGCGCTGGACCAGATCGCGGTGCGCCCGAGCTCGGCATGAGCGATGGAAGCGGCCGGAAGTCTCCCCCTGCCAGGGATGTGCTGGAATACACCCTGCCGGGCGGCTGGCTGGTGCTGGCGGGCCGCACCGGCGCGGCCAATGATTATCTGAGTCTCAAGCTCGCCCGGCCGAATGACCTCTGGTTCCACGTGCGAGGCATGCCCGGGAGCCACGTCCTGCTGCGGGTGCTATCCTCGGGACCGGCGCCGGATCGGGAGGCGCTGGAGACAGCCGCCGCGATCGCCGCGTATCACAGCAAGGCGCGCGGTGGTGGTGTAGTGGCGGTGTCGTGCACCGAGGCTCGGCACGTGTCCAAGCCTTCGGGAGCCAAGCCGGGGACGGTTGAGATCCAGAGGGAGCGGGTGCTCAAGGTCCGCCCGCTGAGCGAAGCGATGCTGGCGATGTTGCGCCCCAGCCAGATCTGAGCTGGTTGACGCACCCGGCCGGCCCCGAACGGCGGCACGCTTTTGCGACAGATTTTGGGCGGTTTTGTCGCATTTTGGTCCCGATTCGGCCGATTTCACCCACCTAGAGAGTCGGCCAGTCGCCGCAGCTGGTCCGCTAGGCCGACATCCAGAACCGTGAGAGAGGAATCGTGAGCAAGGTATTTGTGAACATCGGACTTAGTCTTGACGGCTACATGGCGCCGGAAGGGATGAACATCGAGAATTGGGATAGACCTGAGTACAAGAACTGGGGCGCCAAGTGGGGCACGCTGATGGGCTGGATCCTCAAACAGCAATACTTCCGCGAGAACCTCAAGTTCGGTCCGGGAGGAGAGACCGGTCCGGTCAACGATATGCTCCGCAACACCATGGAGCGGAGCGGTGCCAACATCATGGGCAAGCGAATGTTCGACGCAGGCGAGCGTAGCTGGCCAGCGGAAGCTCCGTTTCACACCCCTGTCTACGTGCTCACACACGAGAAGCGCGAACCATGGGTCCGGCCGGGCGGGACGACGTTCTTTTTTTTCAACGATGGGACAGCGAGTGCCCTCGAGAAGGCCCGAGAGTCTGCAGGCGGTCGTGACATTCGCATCTCGGGCGGAGCGGATGTGATACAGCAGTACTTGAACATGGATGCCATTGACGAGCTAGAAATTGCCCTGGCTCCAGTACTATTTGGCTGTGGAAGGCGCCTGTTCGAGAACCTGCATGCGGCCGTGCCGCAGTTTCGCATCGACAAGGTGCTCAATACTCCAGATGCCACACACTTGCGCTATGTGCGTGCGTAAAGCGGCCTAACAACACGGTGCAGGGGACGTTTGACCAACCACCAGAGGAGCACCGATGTACGGGCGGATTGGACAAATGACGGCGGTCGCCGGCCGGCGCGACGACCTCGCGGCGGTTCTGCTCGAGGGCACCCAGGCGATGCCCGGGTGCTTGAGCTACGTCGTCGCCACGGACCCGGTGAATGCTGATGCGCTCTGGATCACCGAGGTGTGGGACAGCCCGGCGAGCCACCGGGCCTCCCTTGCGCTCCCCAGCGTACAAGCCGCCATCAAGAAGGGCAGGCCGCTGATCGCCGGTTTTGGCGACCCGGTTGAGACCGTGCCACTCGGCGGCTATGGTCTGCCCCGAGCGACCGCGCGGTGAAGAAACGATGCGGATGGGTCGGGGACAGCAATCCCCTGATGATCGAATACCACGATCGGGAATGGGGGGTGCCGGTTCACGATGATGGCAAGCATTTCGAGTTCCTGGTTCTGGAAGGGGCGCAGGCCGGACTCAACTGGTCGATCATCCTGAACAAACGGGAAGGCTATCGCCGCGCGTTCAGCGGGTTCGATCCGACTAAAGTGGCCCGCTATACCGAGAAACGGATTGAGAAGCTGCTGCTCGATCCCGGGATCATTCGAAACCGGCAAAAAATTCAATCGGCCGTGCGCAACGCGCGGGCGTTTCTCACCATTCAGGAAGAGTTCGGAACTTTTGACGCGTACGCGTGGCGCTTTGTCGGCGGCCAGCCCAAAGTGAACCGCAGGCGTATCATGCAGCAGATTCCCGCCACCTCTCCCGAATCCGACGCGTTCAGCAAGGATCTGAAGCTCCGCGGCTTCAGCTTCGTGGGGTCCACGGTCATCTACGCCCACATGCAGGCAGTAGGGATGGTGAACGACCACCTGGTTGACTGCTTCCGATATCGGGAAGTCGCCACCGCCTAGCGGGGCTTCGCTCACGTGATGAGCGCACTCAGTTCAATGGTGCGCCACAACGCGTAATGGAGGTGCAGGGTGAAAGCGTGGTCCTGCTATCGACTACCCGGAGCAGATCCGGAAGGGTAAACGGCTGTCGAGCGTATGCCCGCTTCCAGTCGACCCGGGCTTGGTCCAAGAGCAGTGCCAGGGCGGCACCCATGGATAGAATGCGACATCTAGTGGCGACCTTACTGGGTTGTGCCTGGATGCTGATGCGCGAGCCGTGAGCATGATTGTGACTGTCCGTGGAGGAGCCTCTGCCCACTGAGGAGCGCTGGTGGGCCAAGGGAATCGGATTGGTCGCGGCAGTTGTGCTTCTCACAGTCCTGCTGCCCGTCCTGCTCCTGGCTTTGCCATTTGTGGCTGTGCGAGCGTGGCTGAACCGCCGAAAGAGGGAGCGGCTTCAGCGCGAGTTTCACGCCCGCTGGGGGTCGTCTGGAAAACGCGTGCTTCTGGTGTATTCCAACAGCCCCCACTGGCAGGCGTATATCGAGGAGCACTGGCTTTCGCGTCTTGGTGGCGTTGCGGTCGTGCTCAACTGGTCGGAGCGGGCTTGGTGGCCCGAGCAACATCCCTTCGAGGGCGAGGTCTTTCGGATGTGGGCCGGCGATCGAGAGTTCAACCCGCTGGCCATCGTGATTCCGGAGCGGGGGCCGGTGCACGTGATCCGCTTCTGGCAGGCCTTTCGGGACTACAAGCACGGTAAGGACCGCACCTTGAAGGCTGCGGAGGCGGAACTGGCCGCGGCAGTTGGAGTCCCGCTGCACGCCACCTCCTAACCATGCAGCCCGGTTCGCTGAGCCCGGCTACAAAAACGTGAAATCGAGGCAGATGCGAGGACATCTTCTTGTGACAATGGCACTGGCGATGCTGGGCTGTGGGAGCCACAGGGATTCGGCATCGCCGCCGTCAGACAAAGAGATCGAGCGGGTTCGATCTCCCGACGGAAAGGTTGATGCCGTCATTTACCTAACCCTGACGGATCCACTCTCCTCTGACATTCAGTCGGTCCGCCTCGAGCCCGTGGGCGAGAAGCTCGAGTGGCACGGCATTGTCGCTCGAGCCACGCACACAGATGGCAAGAAACTCGGTCTGCGATGGGTCCAAGATACCGTCCTGGAGATCGTCTACAGCCGCGGCCATATCTATGACTTCGATAACGAGTGGTGGACGTACAGAATAGCGCCGAACAAAGATGAGGCCCACTTTGTGGAACTACGTCTCTCAAGGGAGCCTTAGTCTGATATGGGATCGGGATGATGGTGACCATTTGGACCATCGGGCATTCGACCCGCTCTCTGGAGGAATTTCTCGAGCTCCTCTCCGCAAACCGAATCGAGGCGGTGGCCGACGTTCGTCGCTACCCCGGCTCTCGGCGGTGGCCCCATTTTGCCCGGGAGCCCCTGGAGACGGCGCTGGAGAACCGCGGGCTCTTCTATCAGTGGTTTCCTGAGCTGGGAGGCCGGCGTACGCCGAGCCCCGATTCACCCAACACGGCCTGGCGCAGCGCAGCGTTCCGAGGCTACGCCGACTACATGGCAACTGAGGCGTTTGCCGACGGGCTGTACCACCTGGTCAACCTGGCATCCGGGCTCAGAACCGCGGTTCTCTGTGCCGAGTCGCTCTGGTGGCGCTGTCACCGTGGTTTGATTGCTGATGTGCTTCGCTGGCTCTCGTTTGAGGTGATCCACATCCTGGGACCCGGCTCGACCGCCAGCCATCCTTACACGCCAGCCGCACGGATCGTCGGCGGGCGGCTCAGTTACGCCGCGGCATGAGCAGCGCCTGGATACCCAAGGATCCCGCATACGAGGCACGGGTCCGCGAGAGCTTCAGCCGGCAGACCCATATGGCGACGCTCGGAGTCACGATCGCCTTCATTGCACCGGGTGAAGTGCATCTCGCGCTGCCGTTCGCGCCGCAGTTTTGTCAGCAGAACGGGTTTCTGCACGCGGGGACCATCGCGAGCGTCGCGGACTCCGCGAATGGATATGCTGCCTCTACCCTGGCCCCGCCTGAGACTGACGTCCTGGCGGTGGAATTCAAGATCAATCTGCTGTCCCCAGCGCAGGGTGAGGGGTTTCTGGCGTGCGGCCGGGTGCTGCGCCCCGGCCGGACCCTGACAGTCTGCCAGGCCGAGGTGTTCACGACCGGAACATCCGAGCGGACCCTGATCGCCACCATGCTCTCGACGATCATCGTGCGCCAGACGGACCGAGCTACATGAGCGTTCACAGCTATATGCGACTGCGCTGCCCGATGGAGGAGGCAATGGCTCGCTACGGTCGCTGGATCGCGGCACCGGAGGTGAGCCCGCCCCAACTCGTACCAGAGCGCGATGCGGTCGACTTGGCTGTGGCAGACGGGGACTGGCTGGGCTTGGCGGTCTTTATCTATGCCGCCGGCCCGTGGACGGTGTTTGAAGAACTCTCGAATGGGCTGGAGAGCCGGCCCGGAGAGAGCTGGCTGGAGCTCGCGCAGGACGGAGACCTGGTGTATGCGGGCTACAACGACAGCGTCGCCTACGCGCAGCTGATTGTGGTCGAGCGGGGGCGATTGGTGCGCCAGTACCTACAAGACGAGCAGGATTCGAGTGCCGATGTGAACCAGGGACGGCTACCAGAGGAAGCCGCGCGTCCCTTTGAGGATTGGATCGATGTGATGGGGTGGGTGGAGGAGGATGAGGCCAAGCTCGACCGCCCCGACCAGGGGTGGCTCTGGATCCACCGAGTTGCCTGACCATGGGAACCTGGGGAACCGGACTCTTCTCCAACGATATGGCGCGTGACATCCGCGACTTTTACCGAGAGCGGATTGAAGACGGTATCGAGGACGCCGAAGCAACTCGCCCTGGTTGCGAGAAAGTAGCTACTATCGTTCAGAGACCCGGTGATGACCAGGCGAATTTCCCCAGTTATGGGGTTGCCTGGTCGGCTCTGTGGCAAAGTACCGGCCTAACCCACTCATGAAGCTTTGATGTGGCTTATCTGATCGGTGTATTGCTCGCTGTCGCGGTAGGCGGCTTGGGCACCGTCGTTGGCTTCGATCGCGATCGCGCGTTCTATCCCACGATCATGATCGTCATCGCTTTGTACTACGTCCTATTCGCGGTTATGGGCGGGTCCACTCCCGCCCTTCTTATCGAGGCTGCTGTCGCCAGCGTGTTTCTGGCGGTGACTTTGGTCGGATTCAAGCATTCGCTGTGGCTCGTCGCCGGCGCCTTGGCGTCACACGGAATTCTGGACCTGTTTCATGGTCAGCTCATCGCGAATCCAGGAGTGCCGGTATGGTGGCCGGCGTTCTGCATGGCGTACGATGTAGTGGCGGCTGGGTACCTGGCCTTCCTCCTACTCGACACTGAGCGGCGGCGTCGCGCATGACGATGCGGCTGCTCGCCCTTGTATCCGGCTTAGCTTCACTCTGCCTCGCGGGTCCCGCCGCCGCTCAACGAGGGTCCGACACGACTCACACCCTGGCTCTCGTGGGTGGCACCATCTACCGCTCACCGGACACCGCCCCGCTCGGTGATGGAGTCGTGCTGGTTCGAGATGGGCTGATCGCTGCCGTCGGCCGGCGAGGGACGGTCCCCATTCCGGCCGGCGCAAAGGTCCTCCAGTGCTCGGGGGCGACCGTTGTTGCTGGTTTCTGGAACAGCCATGTCCATTTCACGGAGCCACACTGGAGCGGAGCCGATACCTTGCCGGCTTCCTCTCTGGCAGGCCACCTTCGCGAGATGCTGACCCGGTACGGATTCGTGCGGGTGGTGGACACCGGGTCCTGGCTGTCAAATACCCTCGCGCTGCGCCGGCGAATCGAAAGCGGGGAGGTAGCCGGACCGGCCATTCTCACGACCGGGCCGGGCTTTGTGCCCCGACACGCGAGTCCCTTCTACATTCTGCCCGACCGGCTACCCGAGCTTCAATCGCCGGCCGACGCCAGGGCGCAGGTGGCCGCCAGACTCAAGGCAGGTGCCGATGCCATCAAGTTGTTCACCGGGTCGGTGGCCTCTCCCACCCTCGTCGTGCCCATGCCTCTGGCCGTCGTGCGCGCCGCAACCAGGGAGGCTCACCGCCACCGGAGGCTGGTACTGGCTCATCCGACCAACAACGAAGGACTGGAGGCCGCGCTGCAAGGCGGGGTGGACGTCCTGGCCCACACCTCACCGGAGGGAGGTCCCTGGCAACCGCATCTACTCGAGCGAATGAAGCGGGCCCATCTCGCGCTGATCCCAACCCTCAAGCTGTGGACCTTCGAGCTTCATCGCAAAGGAGCGGATGCGGCCACGGTTCAGCGGTTTCTGAGTGTGGCGGTCGGGCAGCTGCGGGCCTATGCCAAGGGCGGTGGTGAGATACTGTTCGGTACGGATGTGGGCTATATGACTGAATACGATCCCAGCGATGAATATCGCTACATGCGGGACGCAGGTATGTCGTTCCGCCAGATCCTGGCCGCCCTCAC
>DASSED010000198.1:0-22028 GCA_035695405.1 Gemmatimonadales bacterium | reverse complement strand
ATCGAAACGCTGATCTGAGTGAGGGCTTGGCCGAGGCGAGGTCGAGGCAACTCCCAACGCCAGATCTTCAGGTCGCCACCGGCGCGCCCGCTCCAGATCAAATAGGCTCCGACCCCTGTCAAGCACACGAGACCGACGGGGCGTGCGGTGTGCAGCGGCAGATGAAGGAACCCCGGCACCAGTACAGGTTGCAGCGTAAACGCCAGCCCGGCCGAGGCGAGAAGGCCGACGACGTAGGTGACGGTGTTGAGGGTGACCACGCGGGCGGCGTCAGTTCGGTGGATACCCCATTGCGCGTACAAGCGATACCGTACCGCCGCCCCGGTGACGACCGAGAGAGGCAGTGAGTTGGCGAAGGCGTAGCCGAGGAAGGCCGCATACAGCACTCGGCGCCAGGGGAGCCGCCGGCCGAGGGTTGCGAGCGAGATGGCGTCGTACCCGGCCAGCGCCAGGTATCCGAGAATGGTGGCGACAATACACAGGACCAGCCGGACTGGCGGAAAGCTTCGCAGCTCCGCCAGGATCTCGGACAGGGGATGATCGTGGAGCTCCGTGCGGAGGACATACACTGCTCCGCCGAAGAGGAGCAGGCTGACGGCGAGCCCCGCTATTCGCCGCCATGTCGATCGGTGCCGGGCCCTCGGCGCCGCTGGAGTCCTTGCCTCTTTCCCGCTCAGGTTTGAGGTCCGCCCGTCCGGCCATTGGACAGTCGGTCCGCCTCATCCAGATGCAGCTCGTGCTTGGCGGTACGGTCGATGATGAACACGATGACCACGCCGACCACGAACGCACCCAGGAGCCAGAGCTGCACCCGGTGCACCTTCCCTAGCAGAACCGTTGCACTGCCACTGACCAGATACCCCAGTCCCGTGAACACAAAGGAACCGAGGACGCACCCCAGTGCGTCGATCAGAAGGAATCGCGGTGCCGACAAACCGTGCAATCCCCAGAACACCATGCTTGCTGCTTTGGTGCCGTACACGAAGCGCGCCGCCAGTAACTGCCACGGCCCCATGCGTCGGGCCAGGCGGTCGATCGTCGGGCCCACCCGTCGATAGACCCGCCCCTCTCGGAATTTGGGACCACGGAACCGGCCAAAGCCGTACCAGAGCGAATCTCCCGCCAGGCTTCCCACCGCTCCCGCTCCGACCGCTAATGGAAAGGGAAAGATGCCCAGGTGAGAGACGACTCCGGCCAGCAGCAAGGTGAAGTCGCCTTCGAACGCCGATCCAATCAGCACGGCGACCAGACCGTAGTGGACCAGAAGATCCTGTACGTGGTGATGCATGTCAGGCCGGGACGCGCTCAGCGCCGGGTAGCGGTGGTGCGAGGCCGAGATGCATCCGTGCCGCCGCGAGCGCCTCGTCTATGTCAGAGAAGAAGTGCTGGTCGCCGATTTCCTCCAGCAGTCCGGCGCGCTCCATGGCCAGGAGCGGCTGGGCATGGACGTCGGCGAAGAAGACCTGGGTACCGTCGTTCCGGGTGCGCCGCACCAGGTCGCGGAGAGCATGCATGGCAGTCGAGTCGATCGCGGGGACGTGCCTCAGCCGCACGATCAGCACTTTCGGCTTCTTCGACACCTCGGACAAGGTGTCTTTGAACTTTTCCGCCGCACCGAAGAAGAAGGGCCCATTGATCTCGTACACTTCCACCCCAGGGGGAATGGTGCGCCGGTAGATGGCGCCCGAATCATCCCCACTCACCCGAGGATCCTGAAACTCGCGCGACACCAGCGTCACGTTGGTAACCTCCGCCATCCGCTTCATGAAAAGGAGGGAAGCCAGCACCATGCCGACCCCGATACCAGCGGTGAGGTCCACCAGCACGGTGAGAAGAAACGTAGTGACCATCACGATAGCGTCGCTTCGGGGCGCACTCAGCTCGTTCCTGAAAACCCGCCACTCGGCCATGCGGTACGCCACCCAGAGAACGATGGTCGCGAGCGTCGCCAGCGGAATGACCCCCGCCAGTCGTCCGAAGAAGAGCGTGATCACCAACAGAGTGACCGCATGGGCCATCCCGGCTACCGGCGTGCGGCCCCCGCTCTTCACGTTGGTCGCGGTGCGGGCGATGGCGCCAGTTGCGGGGATGCCGCCGAAAACAGGCGTCACCACGTTGGCCACCCCTTGGGCGATCAGCTCCATGTTGGAGCGGTGCCTGCCGCCGATCATTCCGTCGGCGACGACTGCAGAAAGGAGCGATTCCACCGCCCCCAGCGCCGCGATGGCCAACGCCGGCCCGACCAGCTGGCGAACCTCGCCCAACGTGATCGTCGGAAGCGTGGGTGACGGAAAGCCGGCGTGGATCGCGCCGAAGCGGCTGCCGATCGTCTCCACCGGCAGACGGAGCAGCGATGCCGCGATCGTGGTAAGGATCAGGGCGACGAACGGCGCGGGGATTTTGTGACTCACGCGGGGCCAGAGCGTGAGGAGAAGCAGCGTGGCCAGGGAGAGCCCAATCGCGTGCGGATTCGCCGTATCGAGGTGGCTCCCGTAGAGCTTGAGCCGCTCGATGACCTCTGGAGGAGCCACAGTCAGCCTGAGACCCAAGACGTCCCGGAGCTGCTGCACGGTCAGAATAAGCGCGATACCCGAGGTAAATCCGGTGACCACCGGGAAGGGGATGAACTTGATTGCGGCCCCGATACGGGCCAAGCCGCATCCAATGAGAATAAATCCGGCCATGATCGTAGCGACCGTCAGGCCATCGATGCCGTACTGCTGCACGATTCCGTAGACGATCACCACGAAGGCCCCGGTGGGCCCGCCGATCTGCACCCGAGACCCGCCGATCGCGGAGATGAGGAACCCGGCAATCACGGCGGTGTACAGGCCCCGGTCAGGGGTCACTCCGCTGGCTATGGCGAAGGCAATGGCGAGCGGCAATGCCACGACCCCGACGATGAGACCGGCCGTCAGGTCGGCGGCAAACTGTTCTCGAGTGTAGGTCCGGAGCGTGGTTACCAGCTTGGGGACGAGCATCGCGAGCCTGTAGACTATGCCGAGGGGCGATCGGTTGGCCGTGAGAGAGAATAATCAGCCCAGACCGGGACGTCATCCGGACCGCCCCCAGCGAGGTTCGGCGTACGGTATTCCATCGCTCCACTCACGGATGACTACCGAGTCCGGCCCATCGGACAAAATGTCCGGCCGCGAGAGCGATGAAAGGGACAAATAGTCCCATTACGTCATTCAATCCAACGAGCAGGCGCCCCGATCACTGGCCGCGTTCTTGCCCACAGGACCACCGGTCCTCTTGGGAGTTCTGTCGCATGCGCGTCGCGCTCGTCACCGAGTTCTACTACCCGCACCTCGGCGGCGTCACGGAGCACGTCTACAACCTCGCCAAACATCTCAATCGCACCGGCCACCCGACCATCGTCTTGACCTCCCGGGTGGGCCGGGGACCAGCCTCTCACGACCTGCTCGAGCCTGAGGACCACCCACCCCGCGTCCACCGAGTGGGAACCAGCCGGCTCATCTACAGTGCCGGCTCCTTCGCCCGAGTTACTACCGGTATCGGTCTGCGCCGGCAGATTCGCGCGGTTCTGTGTCGGGAACGGATCGATCTGGTGCACGTGCATGGAGGACTGAACCCAGTTCTCGGACTGGTGGCGCCCAATGCCGCTCGCGATCTCGATATCCCGGTGATCGCGACTTTCCATTCCTGGTTCCGGCGCTCGGCATTGATCCGGATTTTTCGGCGTGAGCTCCAGGATCGGCTCGACCGGCACGCTGCCGCAATCGCGGTGAGCCACCCGGTAGTCGAGGCCCATGCCCGGTACTTTCGGGCCCAGTGGGAAATCATTCCGAACGGAGTGGACACTCAGTTTTTCCGTCCGCGCCGATCAGCCACTCCCGAGCCAGGGCAACCTGGGCCCGAGCTCTTGTTCTTGGGCCGACTCGACCCCCGCAATGGACTCGATACCCTGCTGGCGGCCATGCCCAAGGTCAAGCACCGCTACCCTGAAGCGCGGCTCACCGTTGCAGGCGATGGCCCCCTGCGACGGGTCTATGAGCGAATGGCGGCACCTTTCGGAGGCAGCGTCCGATTTGTGGGCGGAGTGAACGGTGACCGGCCTGACTACTACTCGTCGGCCGATCTCTATCTCTGCCCCACGACCAAGGCCTCATTCGGTATTACGCTGCTCGAGGCCATGGCCTGCGGAACGCCGCTGGCGGTATCGGACATCACCGGCTTCCGCGAGCTGGTGGACGGAGGGGACGAGGCGGTCTTGGTGCCCAAGAACCGGCCCGCCGCCTGGGCCGATTCGATCGTCGACCTCCTGTCCGATGAGCCCCGGCGGCGACGGATGAGGGCCGCCGGTCTGGCGAAAGCCGAGCGATTTGCCTGGCCCCGTGTGGGCGACGAAATCCTGTCGGTGTATCACCGAGTGCTTCGATGCTAGAGCTTGGCGCTGTAGGGGCGGCTGTGACGCTGGGCACGACACTCTGGGGGGCCTACGCGCCCAATGCTCCGCTGTTCGGCCCGGTGATCGGCCGGGGTCCCATCGAGCCGTACGTTTATCTGACGTTCGATGACGGGCCCAACGGGAAGGTCACCGAGCGCGTTCTCAATGTGCTTGCCTACGAGGAGGTGCCCGCAACCTTCTTCATGGTGGGAAAGCACGTGGAGCTATATCCCCACACGGCGCTGGCCGTGGCCGAGGCGGGTCATGATATCGGCAACCACACCTACTCACATCTCAAGCTGCACCGAGTCGGTCCCCAGCGAGCGGCCGAAGAGGTTCGTTCCGGGCATCATGCCATCACCGGGGTAACCGGCTACATCCCGCGGAATTTCCGGGCACCCCACGGTTACCGCAGTCCCTTCGTCCCCCACGCCGTTGCGCCTTATCACTATAGGCTTTTCGGCTGGACCTTCGGCGTGCGGGACTCGAGTTGTCCGGGGACCGAGCTCATCCGAAAGCGAGTGAGGGATCGGCTTCGCCCGGGAGCTATCATACTGTTGCACGATGGGGACGGGTACGATCCAGCTGGAGATCGCTGGCAGACCGCCGCAGCCTTGTCAGGCATCATTAAGGATGTGCGGACCGCGGGTTATCGCTTTGGCTCCCTGGCCCGTCTGGTGCGCGATTGAGCCGACGCGCCTGGCTTATCACGGCCCTGAGCGTCGTTGGCCTTGTCATGGCGATCCGCTTCGGCCTGGCGTTTCCCTGGAGCGCCACCGTCAATGCTTTGGCGGACGCCGATCCACTGCTCTTGGCTGCAGCCGGAGGGGCGAACATCGTCTCGCTTCTGGCGAAAGGAACGGTGTGGTATCTCCTCGTCCGCCGCGTGGCCCCGGTGAGGCTGGCTACCGCCCAGTCAGCCACATTGGTCGCGGCCGCAGTCAACTCAATCACCGTCGCGGGAAGCGGTGAAGCGGTACGCGGCCAGCTGCTCCACGATCGGGATGGAGTTGCCTACTCCGCCGCGTTCGGCTCGTTGCTGGCCACCCGGATCGTGGAGGGCATGGGATTGGTTATGCTCCTCGCACTGGCATTCCCGGTGATTCGGCTGGTCCCGGGGACCCTGGGCTGGTCTGTGGCGTGGATGGTTCTCGGACTGGCGCTGATAGCGTGCGTCCTCATCGTGAACAGCCGGAGGTGGCACCCCAGCATCGCCGGCCTGGTACCTGGACGCGGTCTGGGTTGGATTCCCTTGGCCGGTATGGCGGCGCTGAACTGGGGAGCACAGTGGATCGCCTATCACTGGAGCATCGAGGCAACCCATGTGGCTATTACCCCGGCCGTGTCGTTGACCGCCCTGGTCGCCGCAAACCTCGCGGGTATCCTTCGCCTTACACCAGGGAATGTCGGTGTGATCCAAGGTTCTATTGTCCTCGGATTGGAAGCGTTCAAGATCCCGGCCGCCCAGGCGCTCGCCGGCGGACTGGCATTGCAGGCAGTTCAGGTGCTTCCTGTGCTCGCGATCGCGCTCGCCTTCGTCGGGGCCCGGGGATTCCGCCAGCTGGCGTCACAGCGAGCGGGGACGGTCTCATGAACCCATCGGAGCCTGGTGCTGCGGTGGCCTCGTCGCCCGATGAGCACGAGGTGGAGCCGATCACCCCCGCGGTAGACTGGGAGGCTCGGAGCCAGGCTGCTTACCCGGTGTACTACGAGCCTCCGGGAGCAGCCGACGACTCCGATGCGGCCAGCACGCCGATGGGTCTGCCCCGGCGTCTCGCCTTTCTCACCGCGATCATGGCCATTCTCCTGGTCCTTGGCGCAACCGAGATCGCGCTCTCCTGGTCGGCACGCACCCGACTAGAAGACTTCCGGCTCGAGTCGGTTGCGCTGGCGAACACACTGGCTTCGCTCCTGAATCGCGCAGCTCCCACCGGAAACGTCGAGAGTCTCACGCAGACAATCGCCGGCTGGTCGCGGCACCGGCTCACCGAATCACAAGCGACGGTGTACGTCTCACACGGGACCCTGCTGGTACCGGCGGCGACGAGCGGCTCCGGACCGCTGGACCCTCCGGACCAGGCGGCCTATACCGCAGTGCGCCGGCGGGCCACGGAGGTACGTCTGCGGGGCGGAGACGATCCCGGCTGGCAGGTCGTGGTCCCGCTCGGGGTCTCCCGGCCATACGGCGTGCTCGACGTTCACGTCTCGACCAAGCGGCTTCAGGATTGGGCCCGCCAGGAGCGCCAGCGAGCCTATCTGCTCGCCCTGTTGTCGGCGCTCCTAGTGGCGCTCGGGGTTGCGGTGCTTACCGCTCATTGGGTGGGGCGGCCTCTCGCGGCCATCGGCCAGGCCATGGCCGGAGCGCACGGCGGCACCAAAGGCTCGCCCGCGGCACCGGAGATCGGTCCGCCCGAGTTCCGGGAGCTGGCGCGACGCTACAATCGGCTGCGAGACGCACTGACGGCCCGGGAACAGGAGAGCGCTGCTCGCGCGATGCTGCTGTCGCTGGAGGAACGGGCCCGGAGCTTCGACCGGATTGCGCTGGTGCACGAGACGGCAGCCGGATTTGCCCACGAGATCGGCACGCCGCTCAACACTGTTAGTGGGCATCTCCAGCTCTTGCGGGACGACCTCACGGACCAGCCGGATAAGGCAGCGGTGGAGCGGATTCACCTGCTGCTGGCTCAGGTGGATCGGGTGGCCGCGATCGTTCGCGCCGCGTTGCAGCGCGGCACATGGCCCAAACCCTACGTGCAGAGTGCCGATCTCACAGAGATCGTCACCCGCATGCTGCGTTTCCTGGAGCCGGCATTCGGTGATGCCGGGGTCTCCGCGCGAATGCTGCCGTCGGGCAGCGTGCCGGCGGTCTGCGATCCAGCGATGGTAGAGCAGATTCTTCTCAATCTGCTCAAGAACGCGATCGAGGCGCTGTCACCGGGCAACAGTGTAGGTGTGGCCACCGGCACCGAAAACGGAATGTCCTATATCGACATCTTCGACGACGGACCGGGCCTCGATCCGGTGGCGGAGGCCCAGCTGTTCCGGCCGTTCTCCACCACGAAGGGCTCCCATGGCACGGGGCTCGGCTTATCGGTCAGCCGACGCCTGGCACGCACACTGGGTGGTGATCTGGTCCGTATGCCCAGCGTCCGCGGGGTGCGCTGGCGCCTGACCCTTCCCCAAAACGAAACAACATGAGCGCTCGACTTTTGCTGGTCGACGATGACGAGGCAGCGTGCCGGCTTCTCTCCGAGGTGCTGGAGCGCGAGGAGTACCGCGTTGTCTCGGCACTCTCGGCCGACGAAGCCATTGCCAAACTCGACGATGAAGGTCCGTTCGATGCCGTCCTGACCGATCTTCGAATGCCCCGGAAGAGCGGGCTCGATCTGCTCAAAGTGGTGCGGGGGCGCGATCCGGAGGCGCTGGTCCTCGTGCTCACCGCATTCGGCGATGCCGCCGCTGCGGGCGAGGCGATCCGGGCGGGAGCCTACGATTTCATCAGCAAGCCCTACGACATCGAGACGCTGCGAGAGACACTCGATCGTGCGCTGGTCCGTCGCCGGCTGGCGCGGCGGCGCTCAGCCAGCGTGGATCTGGCCGGCCACACCGAAGAGCCAGAGGGACTGGCCCTGGTGGGACACAGTCCCGCGATCATCGAGGTAATGAAGACGCTGGCGCGGGTGGCCCCATCACAGGCCAGCGTGTTGGTGTTGGGCGAGACCGGCACCGGTAAGGAGCTGGTTGCGCGAACCATTCACCGCTACTCGGAGCGTTCCACCCGTCGCTTCGTGGCCGTGAACTGCTCGGCGTTGGCCGAAGGGCTGCTGGAAAGCGAGCTCTTCGGTCACGTCCGCGGAGCATTCACGGGCGCTGCCGTCTCCCGTCCCGGACTTTTTCGGGAAGCCGACAAGGGCACCCTGTTCCTCGACGAGATCGGGGATATCTCCCCCGCGCTCCAGGCCCGTTTGCTCCGCGCGCTGCAGGAGCACGAGATCGTGCCGGTGGGCTCCGAGACCACGGTCAAAATTGACGTTCGGGTGATCGCCGCCACGCATCGGGATCTCACCGAGCTGGTGCGGCAGGGCCGCTTCCGCGAGGATCTCTATTACCGGCTTGACGTCGTCACCCTGCGCCTGCCTCCCCTCCGAGAGCGCCGCCAGGACATCCCCCTCCTAGTAGACCACTTCCTTCGCACCCTGAGCTCCCGGCATGGGCGGGGCCCAGTGGCCCTCGACCCCGAGGCGTTGCGTCGGCTTCTGGCCTATGATTGGCCCGGGAACATTCGCGAGCTTCAGAATGTGCTCGAGCGGGCACTCCTGCTTGCGGAGCAAGGGGTGGTCGGTCCCGAGCACCTGGCCACCACGGTTCGGCCCACCGCGGCCGCCCTGCCCGACACACCCGCACCGGTGACCGCTCTCCGGGGTCTCGAAGAAGTGGAACGCGAGCATGTCATCCGGGTGCTCGCCGCCACCGGGGGGAATCGCGAGGAAAGCTCCCGGATTCTGGGGATCTCGCGCCGAACCCTGACACGGATGATCCAGCGCTGGGGTCTCCCTCCTCGCCACGGCTAACGGACATTCTGTCCATCCGGACAGAGTGGCACGCCAGAAGCCGATCCGCGACCTCGATGACCCCGGCAGAGAGCGACTGAATCGATCCTCTGGCTGGCATAGCGATTGCCTTTTCCTCCGGCACAATGGCGGCGCCATCTATTCCCCGGTGCCGCGGCACCCTGAAGGAGGAAGGTATGACCCGCAAACTCGCGCTGGTTGCCGGCGCGCTGTTCACCGTAGTCTCCGCCGGCGCACTGAACGCCCAGGCTTCCACCACCACCAAACCCAGCAGCCGCAGCATGCAGCACACGACCTCGCCCACCACGGCGAAGTCACAGCACCAGGACACGACGAGCGTCAAGGCCACGAGCAAGGTGTCGGCCCGGCACGCGACCTGGAGTAAGGAGCAGGTAACCGAGGCCCAGCAGGGTCTGGTCAAAGGCGGCTTCTACAAGGGGCAGCCCAACGGCACGTACGACCGGAAGACCCGGAACGCCATCAAGGCGTACCAGAAATCCAACAAGTTGCCGGTCACTGGACGCCTGAGCGACTCGTTGCTGACCCGTCTCAAATCGTCCTGACGTAGCAATCAATCCATTCGAGTGAGCAGTGCGGCGACCCCGCGCTGCTCACTGCCGCCTCGCCGCTTGCGGAGAGGCCTGCATGCCGGAGAGCCGCATTGCGCCAAATTGGAAGCCACCTGGTCCGGAACTTCGAGCTCTACCTGATGGGAGTGAGCGTGGCTCTGGCACTCACTATTCCGCTCGCCATCGAAGTCGCAACCGACGACCGCGAGCTCGCGGTGACAGCACTGGCGGCATGCGTGGTTCAGGGAGTGGTGTTCTGGCTCGTGCGCCGGCGCTTTCGCCGGGTACGACGGGAAATGATCGCCGAGCTCAGAGCCATGTTGAAGGATCGGATCAACAACCAGCTCACCATCGTGCTGATGTCGGTGACCCAACGCCGTTACCGCGACATCAACACCGAGCGCGAGCTGCTGGAGGCCGCCATAGCCGCAACCACGGCGGTGTCGCGTGAGCTGGAGGAGCTGTCGATCGAATCGTTGCGAACCTGGAAGGCGAAGTACCGCATGGATGAGGTCAAAACAGTAGCCATCCCGCGAGTCCCAGCAACAGCAGAAATCCACACACATCGGTAAACGTCGTTACGAATATCGACGACGCCACCGCCGGGTCCACCCCCGCGCGCTCAAGCACGAGGGGGATGAATGCCCCGGCAAATCCCGCTACCATCAGATTTCCTACCATCGCCAGGAAAACAACCAGCCCGAGCCGGGCTCCTTCGCCCAGAAGTGCGGCCACCACTCCAACGGCCACACCCATAGCGAGCCCGTTGATGATCCCCACCAGCACTTCCTTGCCCACGACTCGAGTAAAGACGTCCACTGGAATCATCCCGAGCGCGAGCCGACGGACGGTAACTGCGAGCGCCTGAGTGCCGGCGTTGCCACCCATCCCGGCGATAATGGGCATCCAGACCGCCAAGGCCACCGTGCGTTGAATCGTGCTCTGAAAGAAGTACACCACGCTTCCAGCCAGGAACGCGGTCAGGAGATTGACCGAGAGCCAAGGGAGACGGCTGCGGACCGCAGTCTCCCAGCCCGCTGCCAGGTTTTCATCGGGTGAGACACCGCCGAACTTGAGCAGATCCTCGGTGGTCTCGGCCTCGACCACATCGATCACATCATCAAAGGTGACCCGTCCGAGCAGATGGCCGGCTTCGTCCACCACCGCCACGCTGGGAAGATTGTAGCGGGCCATCAAACGGGCGACTTCTTCCTGGTCCAGATCCGGAAGAACCGATATATCCGCCGGGGTCATGAATGCTCGCACGGGACGGTCGGGGCGGCTGATGACCAGGTCCTTGAAGGGGAGCAGCCCCACCAGCCGGTGCTCGTCGTCCACGACGAATACCTGATAGAAGTCCTCCACCTCTTCGGACTGGCGCCGAATCTCTTCGAGGGCCTGCTCTGCCGTGGCCCGCTCGGGCACGGTGACCATGTGGGTGGTCATCCGGCCACCGGCGGTCTCCTCATCGTACCGGAGGAGCTGCTCTACTTCCGAGCGGCCCTCCACCCCGGAGAGGATGTGCTCCTGCGTGGTCCGGTCCAGGTCGCCCAGAATGTCGGCGGCATCGTCGTCATCCAGCTCCTCGACGATCTCCGCCGCCTGGCCCGGGTCCAATGCGGCCAGCGTCTCGCCCGCGTGCGCCTCTTCCGGCATCTCGGCCAGGGCCTGACTGGAGAGCTCGGGCGGCAGCGCCTGCACCACTGCGACGCGCTCCTGCTCGTCGAGCGTGGTGAGCACATCGGCCAGATCCGCCGGCTCCAGGTCATGGGCCCGTCGGATGAAGTGCGCGATGTCTCCCTTGCGGACCAACTCGACCATCCGGTCGAGCAGTCTGATCATGAGGCGCTGGAGCTGAGGGTCGTGGCCGGGGCGGGATCGGCTCGAATCAACAAGCGCTCCACCCGGTTGGGTGAGGCCTGGATCACGTCGAGTTCGAGTCCCTGGAGGGTGAACCGTTCGCCCGCATTGGGAATTCTGCCGGCCAGCTCGACCAGCAACCCGCCGATGGTGGTTGAACGGCTGGTGGGTAATAGCACACCGAAGCGCTCCTGCACCGCCTCGATCGGCGCATTCCCGTCGGTCTCGAAGATAGTGGCGGCGGTGGGCTGGGGTGGGCGCACCTCCTCGTCGTGTTCATCGAAGATCTCTCCCACCAATTCCTCCAAGAGGTCCTCCAGCGTCGCGATGCCGAGGGTGCCGCCGAATTCATCCAGCACCACCGCCAGATGCCGCCGTTCCCGCTGCATGTCCAACAAAAGATCGCCGCAGGTGCGGCTGGCTGGGGTGACCGCCACCGGGCGAATCGGCAACGGATCTCCCGGCTCCAGCTTAAAGAGATCGAACGCATGTACCATCCCGATGATCTCGTCGAGGGTGCCGCGGATGACCGGAATCCGGCTGTACCCGCTGCCGGCAAACACGAGGCGGATTTCGTCGAGTGGAGCATTCTCCTCGATAGCGACGATCTCGGTTCGGGGAGTCATGACCTCGCGGACCAGCCGGGCGCTGAACGCCATCACCCCGCCGACCATGATCAGCTCGTCATCATCTTCCAGTCCGACCGCCGCACCCTCCCGCCAGATAGAGCGAAGGTCGTTGGGCCGGGTGGCAGTCCGGGCGGGGAGCATGAGCCCCAAAAGCCGCGACCAGGGACGAAGAATCGGGACCACGCGATCGGCGACAGTTTCTGCCCGCGGCTGCGTCAGCCAGCGCGGGACCAGATAGGCGGCGAACAGCACCAGAGGGACCGCCAGCAGCGCGACGCCCACCACGAATCGAGGAGCGCCGGAGCCGGCCAGAAGTCCGGGAACCGCGGCCCCCAGCAGCAGCACGCCCAAAGAGGTGGTGGCAGATGCGGCGGTGAGATAGTAGTCGATCTGCACCAGGCCGCTGAGCGAGGCACTGCCTCCTCGGAGCCGCCGGCTCACA
Organism: Gemmatimonadales bacterium; assembly: GCA_035695405.1. GTDB lineage: Bacteria > Gemmatimonadota > Gemmatimonadetes > Gemmatimonadales > GWC2-71-9 > CAVVWJ01. The sequence goes on along the minus strand of DASSED010000198.1, from coordinate 9,546 downwards.
GCACGGGTGAGTTCGGCCCGGCTGACGGTGATGAGGGCGGCGCCGGCGGTGGCACCAAAGGCGGTGAGCGCGACCCCGAGAAGCACCGCGACCCAGATCATCGCGCCACCCGGTCTGATGCGGCCAGCGACAACTCGATGGGCGGACGATGGACCGCCACCCGTTTGACTCTGCGGCGCACCACCTGTTCGACCACCAGCCGGTATCCTTCGACGTCGATCGCTTCACCCGAGCGCGGCACCCGGCCGAATTCGGCGAGGACGAGGCCGCCCACTGTGCTCACGTCGTCCCGGTCGAAGCTGTGTCCCAAGGCGGATTCCAGCTCGGAAAGAGCGACTCCACCCTCCACCCGCCACTGGTCTTCGCTCACGATCTGGATGGGAGCGACCTCATCCGTGTCGTACTCATCCTGGATCTCGCCCACGATCTGCTCCAGGATGTCCTCCAGGGTGACGATCCCGGCGGTCCCGCCGAACTCGTCCACCACGACCGCGAGGTGGCTGGGACCGAGCTGGAAGTCACGCACCTGCCGGTCCAGTGTCTTCCCTTCGGGTACGAACGCCGCGGGACGAATCAAGGTGTGCCAGGGCCGGGGGTCGTCGGGCCCGATCGCCAGGATGTCCTTGGCGTAGATCACGCCCACCACCGCATCCGGATTGCCATCGTACACCAGCAACCGAGCATGCTCCGAGCTGCGAAGCGTCCTGACGACTTCTTCACGGTCAGCGGAGCTGCCCACCGCGACAATATCGATACGCGGCGTCATCACCTCGGCAACCGTCGTGTCCGCCAGCGAGAAGACACCGAGGAGCATGTCACGCTGAGCAGTGCCGGTCTGGCGCGTGGCCCGGCTGGGAGCCCGAGAGCGAGCCCGATCATCGGACCAGGTGGCGAGTCGGAGCAACGGACTGAAAGGAACCAGGGTAGCGACCGCGGTCTTGCGCGCTGGAACGGTGAGCTCCGGTGCGACTGCGGCCAACAACCGAGGAAGGAGATCGCCGAGGACCCACACCATCGACACCGCCAGCAGCAGGCGAATCAAGCCTAGCGCGGGAGACCAGACCCACCACGCCACGGCCGCTCCGGCAGCCGCACCAGCCAGTACCAACAGCGCCAGATGAGCGATGTGAAGATTGCGCGAGACATCGCTGTCGCCGTGCATCCCAAAGCGCCCGCTCAGTGCCCGGGGCAGGTCGGCATCGGACTCTGCCGCAAGGGCGAGCCAGGCGGCCCAGAGCGTGAGCAACGCCGCCACCAGGGGCGCGATGAAGAGCTGGAGCATGGTGATCATGTCAGCCCCTCCACGTAGCGCTCTTGGCGGAGCCACATGCGTGATCGAATTCGGCCGGGTCCTTCGGGGTGCTCCAAGCCCAGGGCGTGGAGAGTACCATGAATCACCAGCCGGATGAGCTCCTGCTTCGGCGGAATGCGAAGAGCCCGTGCCTGCTGTCTGGCTATCGCCGGGCATATGTACACGTCCCCGACGATCTCCCCAGCAGGCCCTTCCAAGGGGAAGGCCAGGACATCGGTGGGGCGGTCGGATCCCTTGTGTTCGGCGTTGAGCCGCCGCATGGCACCCGGGCCAAGAAAGGTGATGGAAATGAGGGCGTCCCGGCGTTCGCCCCGGAGAACGGTTTCAACTACGCGGCGGACCAGCGCGCGGGACAGCGGCAGGCGGCGTCCGTTGACCACGACTTCACTCACGCTCGGCCGGCTGGAATTCCGGCGTGATCCCACCGCTGGCGCGGGGGTATCCAATCCGCTTGTGGTAGGTCCCGGACATGACTCGCGCGAACTCGCGCTTGATCCGATCCAGGTCGCGAAGCGTGAGGGGTGCGTCGTCCAACTGACCCGAGCCCAACTTCTGCTGCACCAGATGTTCGATGGCATTGCGAACCGCCTCGGGTGTCGGATTGCCCAGCACCCGGATTGCCGCCTCGGCGGAGTCGGCCAGCATCGCGACCGCGGTCTCGGCTGACTGCGGTCGAGGACCGGGATAGCGGAAGTCCGCCGGATCCACCCGTCCATCGGGGTCATTGCCCCGCGCCCTGCTCAGAAAATAGGTGATGTAGGTGGTGCCATGATGCTCCGGGATAAAGGCTTTCACCACCTCAGGCAGTGCGGCGGCATCGGCCAGGGCTAGCCCGTCGGCCACGTGGCTCTGAATGATGTGAGCTGAATCCTGGGGCCGCATCTGGTCGTGCGGGTTGGGACCGCCACCCTGATTTTCCACGAAATGGCTGGGATTGGCGAGCTTTCCGATGTCGTGGTAGTAGCAGCCCACTCGCGCCAGCAGGCCATTGGCCCCGATCATGTTGCAGGCCGATTCGCAGAGGTTGGCCATCGCCAGGCTGTGGGCCCAGGTTCCCGGTGCCTCGAGCGCCAGGCGTCGAAGCAAGGGGCGCCCCAGGTCCGACAGCTCGAGCAAGGTCAGATCCGTCGTGATGCGGGTAGCGGACTCGGCCAGCGGCATCAGGATCATGGCGAGCGCGGCACTCGCGAGCGCCATGACGATGTCGAGCAGGAAGCTGCCGAAGATGGTGCTGGTGGCCCATCCCTGGGTGAGGCCCACCGCGGTGCTCGCCAGAATACCGGCCCCTGCCACGACGCCGATGGTGACGTAAAGATGGCGCCGCCGCCGGACCACCCGGATGCCGATGGCACCCGCCACACCGCCAACCAGCCCGAAGAACAGGATGTAGCTCTCCCGCAGTGCCCATTGGCCGTCGAGCAGGATGGCGAGAGTGACCGCGGCGAACACACCCATGCGGCCCTCGTACAGCATGGTGACCAGAATGGCGACCAGGGGAATCGGCACCAGCTCCGGCCGGCCCGGTAAGACCTCGGTGAGCCCCGCGGTAACCACAATGATCAAGGCGAAGAGAACGGCGAAAAACACCATCTCGCGCGTGTGGATGTACGTCTCCCGCCGATAAAACATGATGAGGAGCCAGAAGGCGCTCAGCACCAGCGTATTGAACAGGAGCGCGCCGGCCGCGCTTCGGATAGCCAGTCCACCGGTACCTCGTCGCCGGTGCTCCTCCCGCAGGGTCATGAGTTTGGCCCGTGCTTCCTCGGTGACCGGCTCGCCGGCTCGTACGATGCGTTCACCCATGCGCACCGAGTACTTCACCGGATCCACGCTCCCGCGCAGCTGCTCTCTGCGGGAGGCGGTCACCAGGGGATCGAGGACGATGGTCGGGTGGTAAAAGGCGCCAACCAGCCGCCGGAGGGTGCGTTGCCCCACCGCACTGGGCAGGTTGGTCCCCGCCGCCTCCGCCTGCTCCATGAGATCGGCGAAGGTGAGGACTGAATCCCTCGGGACTATCCGCTCGATCTCGCCCCGGCGGACGGCGATGACCCGACTGGCCTCGCTCCGGATAACCCCTGCATCGGCAACCCCGCGGGACAGGGCCTCCGCCAGGAAGTGGGTGAAGATCTCCTGCAGCTGCCGCCGGCTGGTGGAGTCGGCCAGATAGCGGGTCTCGTCCGGCCCGAGTCGAATCTCAGACGCAACCGCCTTCTCCACCGAGTCGGGTCCTCCGGCGTCGGCCGCGCGCTCCAGATCCGCGAAAAATCCACGGGCCGCGGCCAGAGATGAGTCGTATGCGGTAGGGCTGAAGCGGTAAACCGGCTGGGCGGTCAGCGCCCTCGATTCCCCCTCGCGGGCGATCTCCTCGGGTGACTTCCGCACTTCGAAGGCAAACGGCGCCACGACGGCCCGCTTGGAAATCTGGCCGGTCGCCGGGATAGGCGAGCCAATGCCGATTTGAGGCGGAAAGGACAGATACGTCAGCAGGGCTACCGCGAGGAGGGGTGCCCAGCGCACCAGGTGAAATCGGGCCCGGTCTCCGAGCGTCGCTCCTGACCAGCTTTCCCCGAGTCGAGGATTCCACCGTCTGGGCATCAGCCGTTCTGATCCTCCGCGTACGCCCGAATGATCTCACGCACCAGCCGGTGACGCACCACGTCGCTTTCGTGCAGATAGCAGAAGGCGATCCCCTCGATCCCGGGCAACAGGCGTTCGACCTGTACCAGGCCGGAGTCTTCTCGCTGGGGCAGATCGATCTGGGTCTTGTCCCCGGTGACCACCGTCTTGCTGTTCACCCCCAGGCGGGTCAGAAACATCTTCATCTGGGCACCGGTGGCGTTCTGTGCCTCATCGAGGATGATGAAGGCGTCGGCCAGAGTACGACCTCGCATGTACGCCAGGGGCGCGATCTCGATGGTGCGGGTCTCGAGGGCCCGCTGCACCCGATCGTGCGGCATCATGTCTTCGAGCGCATCATAAAGAGGTCGCAGATAAGGATCGACCTTGGCCTGGAGGTCCCCCGGAAGAAACCCGAGCGATTCGCCGGCCTCGACCGCTGGACGAGCGAGGATGATCCGCCTGACCCGCTTCCGGGCCAGTGCCTCGACCGCCTTGGCCACCGCGAGATAGGTCTTCCCGGTCCCCGCGGGTCCGATGCCCACCACGATGTCGTGATTGCTGATGGCCTGAAGGTACTCGCGCTGGCCCTGAGTCTTCGGGACGATGGCCCGGCGCAGACCGGGAAGCACGATTTTCCCATCGGCGGTCTGGGCCGGAAGCTCACCGGTGGCGCCCTCGGCGGCCAGCCGCGAAACATCGTCAGGGGTGACCGTCTCGCCCATCCGGGCCAGATCGAGAAGCCCCTGCACGACTGGTCCAGCCCGCTCCACTTGGTCAGGGGTCCCCGAGAGGGTCACCGATTCACCCCGGAAGGACACCCGCACGCCCAGCGTGCGTTGGAGCTCGAGCAGATTGCCGTCGTTCACACCCGCAAAGAGGAGGGGATCGGCGCCCTCAGCAGAGACTCTGGTCTGGATGTCGTCCGGCATGCTAATAAGGTAAGCAGTAAGCGGTAAGCAGTAAGCGGTCAGAGGTCGGCAGGGTCGAGGTCAATCCTCGTCCTTGGATTGGAGCATCCCCCTACCCGCTCAGCTCTTACCGGTTACGTCGAGGTGCAGCTCTTTCAGGTCGGATGGATCAACCGGCGTGGGGGCCCCCTCGAACAGAGCCCGCTGGGCGGTGGTCTTGGGAAACGCGATCACGTCTCGAAGCGATTCGGCCTCTGCCAGGAGCATGGCGATCCGGTCCATCCCGAAGGCAAACCCTCCATGAGGTGGCGCACCTGCCCGGAGCCCCTCGAGAAGAAAGCCAAACCGCTCCTGGGCCTGTGCTTCCCCGATCCCCAGCAGTTTGAAAATCTTGCGCTGAAGCTCGGGGTCCGCGATGCGCAGGCTCCCGCCGCCGAGCTCGGTCCCGTTCAGCACCATGTCATAAGCCAGGGCACGAACCTTCTCGGGAGAGGTGTCCAAAAGGGCCAGGTCCTCGGGATGAGGAGCCGTGAAGGGATGGTTTACCGAATTGAGGGCGCCGGTGGACGGGTCTCGCTGGAACAAGGGGAAGTCGATGATCCAGACGAACTTATTCTCCCCCGCTCGGATCAGGTCGAGCCGGCGGGCGAGCTCCTGCCGCACTCGGTCGAGCGCGGGGCTGGACACGTGGTCCGGGGCGGCGACGAAAAGACCAAGATCACCCTCCTGGAGCCCTAAACGTGCCGCCGCATCAGCCGGGAGGTACTTGGCGGGGCCGCCCTCGAGTCCGGCAGCCGTGGCCTTGAGCCGGAGAAGACCAGCGGCCCCGAGCGCTTTGGCCACCGCCTCGATTTCGTCCAGCTGCTTCCGCGAGAGGCCGGCGGCACCCGAAACCCTGATCCCGCGCACTCGCCCTCCGGCATCGATCGCAGATCGAGTGATCGAGAAATCAGCCAGTCGAAACGCCTCAGTGGCGTCGAAGATGGGCAGATCGTACCGGAGATCCGGTTTGTCGCTGCCGTATTTTTCCATGACGTCCGAATAGCGCATCCGCGGGATCGGCAGCGCCACCTCCTGGCCGGCCACGGACCAGAGGTCGCGCACCATGCCTTCGCCGAATCCCAGAACATCTTCCAGCCCTATGAACGAGGCCTCGATATCGATCTGGGTGAACTCCGGCTGACGATCGGCTCGGAGATCCTCGTCCCGAAAGCAACGTGCGATCTGAAAGTACCGATCGTAGCCTGCGACCATGAGAAGTTGCTTATAAATCTGCGGCGACTGAGGCAGAGCGAAGAACTCGCCGGCGTGCACCCGGGAGGGCACCAGATAGTCCCGGGCTCCTTCCGGGGTAGGCTTCGTGAGGATGGGTGTTTCGATTTCCAGAAAGCCATGTCGGTCGAAGTACTGCCGGGTGGCCTGCATGAGGCGATGCCGGAGCAGGATGTTGCGCTGAAGCTCAGGCCGGCGGAGATCCAGGACCCGGTGGCGTAGCCGGAGCTCTTCAGCTGGGAGCTCTTCTTTGTCTTTGCGAGCGACAGGAATGGCGGGGGTCTGCGCCGGTCCCACGACCTTCAGCTCGGTGACGTGGACTTCGACTTCGCGGGATGTGAGCCCGGGGTCGCGCGATGGCTCAGGTCGTAACTGAACCACGCCGGTGACCAGGATGACGGTCTCAGCGCCAAGCGCGGCGGCTCGCTCCATGACTTCCCGAGGCGTCCACGCTGGATTGCAGGAGAGCTGCACCAATCCAGCGCGGTCCCGCAGATCGACAAAGACCAATCCCCCCAGATCCCGGCGCCGGTGCACCCACCCACCCAGCCGAACCGTTTGACCAACGTCGGTGCGCGTCAGCGCACCCGCGCGATGAGTGCGCAGGGCCGTGGCGCCGCTCATGAGCGGGATTCTTCGTCCAGCAAGGCCTCATAAAACTCGGCGCCGGATTGCGCATGGCAGAGCCGCTGGCGCAATTCTTCCCGGCGGACCAGTCGCGCGATGCGGCTTAACACCTTTACATGTTGCCCGGCAGAGGACTCAGGAGCCACGATGAGAAAGAACAGACGGACCGGCTCGCCATCGATGGAGTCGTACGGCACCGGCTCCGAGCTCACGCCGCAGACCAGGGTCAGCTCTCGGACCGCCGAGGACCGTGCGTGCGGAATGGCGACCCCGAAACCGACACCCGTACTCCACCCGGCCTCGCGTTCCTGGACCGCGCCGAGGACGGCGGAATAGTTACCGCCGGCGCAATCGGTGAGGTGCCGTGTCAGCTCAGCAATGATCCCTGTTTTGTCGCGGGCGGATAGTGGTACCAGCACCCGATCCGGCGTGAGCAGCTCGGTCAACAGCATCGAGGACCCTGTGGCGGCATGGGGTCAAAGCTATAACGGGGATGCTATTTTTGCTTCATGGGAACACTCTCGTATCACACTCCCGCCGCGGCCGGCAGCATCCTGGATCTGACTCCCAATGATGCTTTGCAGCAGCTGCGCCGCTGGTCAGAGGAACGAGCTTTGCCGGCCTATCGAGCAACCCAGATGCTTCGTCGGCTGTGGCAAGCGCCGGCGGCGAGCTGGTCCGAGGCCACCGACTTACCGCAGACGCTTCGGGCCGAGCTGGAGCTGCAGTTTCCCCTGAACCGGCTTACAACCGACATCGTCCAGCAATCGGTGGACGGCACCCGGAAATATCTCTGGCGGCTGAACGATGGTGAGGCCATCGAATCGGTTCTGATCCCCACCGGCACGCGTCGGACGCTATGCATCTCGTCCCAGGTGGGGTGCGCCTTGGGATGTACCTTCTGCGCCACAGGTCGCATGGGATTCCGTCGCAACCTGACACCGTTTGAGATCGTCGGCCAGGTTCGCGAGATCGTGCTCCGCGAACCATCCGAAAAGCCCACCAATGTGGTGTTCATGGGAATGGGCGAGCCGCTCTTGAACTGGCCGGCGGTGGACACCGCGCTGACCACTTTGAACAGTCCCCAGGGGTTCGAGATCGGGGCCCGGCACATCACGGTCTCCACCGTCGGAATCATCCCCGGTCTCACGGCTTTTGGCCGGCGTCCGGAACAGTTTCGGCTGGCGATATCACTCCACGCCACTACACCGGCCCAGCGGCTCGGCATCATGCCGATCGAAAAAAAGTACGACCTGGAAGCGGTCCTGCAGGCCGCCGAGGCGTTTCGCCGACGGATCACTTTCGAGTACGTGATGATCGGAGGAACCAACGACAGCGATGCGGACGCGGACCGGCTCGCCTCGCTGGCGCGGCGCATGGGGGCGCTCATCAATATCCTGCCGCTGCACCCTGGAGGTGCTCCCAGCCTGACGCCCACGGCAGCACCACGGATTCGGGCGTTTGCCGATCGACTCAGGAGTCAGGGGATTGAAGCGGTCGTGCGCAAAAGCCGAGGGCTCGACATCAACGCCGCGTGTGGCCAGTTGCGGGTAGAGGTCGAGAGGAAGCGGCGGCTATCCGGTCGCCCCGAAGCCCGCCGCAATGCAGTTGATGGATAGCAGAAGCGCGGAGAGCTGTTCCTCCTGACTGCGGTCTCCACCAGATTCTCGAAACCGCCGTAACAACTCTATTTGCTGCCGGCTGACCTGGTTGATGGTTGGCAGCCGACGGGCCAGCCGGCGGCGAAATCGCGGATATCGCTCTACCAGTTGCGTACCTCCGCTGATGCGAAGGACCGCCTCGACCGTGCGATGATACTCCTCCTCCACCAGCGCTAGGATGTTGTTCCTCACAGGCTGGTCAGGAACGAGTTCAGCATATTCACGAACGATGTCCAGGTCGACATACGCCAGCGTCTTCTCGACTTCATCCACGATCAGGCGGAACAATCGCGATTCGGTGAACATCCGATTTAGTAAGCTCGCACCGCGTTGGCCCCGGACCTGGAGAAAAGTCAGAATACCGCTACCAACACCATACCAGCCCGGTACGAAGTGACGATTCTGGGACCAGGCGAAGACCCAAGGGATGGCTCGCAGGTCGCTCAGTGAGCTAGCCCCAAAACGCCGAGCGGGCCGCGATCCCATGTTCAGCAGTGAGATCTCCTCCAGCGGACTGGCGGATTGGTAGTACGTGAGGAGGTCCGGATGGTCCACCAGATTCCGGTAGGAGGCTTGGGCGGCGCCGGACAACGCCTCCATCGCTTCGTCGAACTCCGCCGTCGGAACCAGCGCTTTTTCCCGCTCGGAGAGCAGCGAATGCTCCACCACGCTCGCGGCCAGGAGCTCTATCTGATACTGTGCCGTTCCCCGGTTGGCATATTTGAAGGACACGACTTCACCCTGCTCGGTAATGCGCATCCGTCCCTGGATTGATCCCGCGGGCTGGGCCGCGATCGCTCGGCCCGTTGGGGCACCCCCGCGGCTGACGGAGCCACCTCGGCCGTGGAAAAAGGCGATGGGCACCCCGAGCTCCTTGCCCAGTCGGGTGAGCTTGATCTGCGCCTTGCTCAGCTCCCAGTTGGAGGTGAGGAAGCCTCCATCCTTGTTCGAATCGGAGTAGCCGATCATGACCTCCTGCACCCCGCCCTGCGCTCGCACGCTCCGGCGAACCAGCGGAACGGTCAGGAGCTCCCGCATGATGGCCGGCGCGCGTTGCAGATCCTCGATGGTCTCGAACAGCGGCACGATGGGAAGCGTAGAGCTTTCGGTGCCGGCTGTGTCCGCAAAGAGTCCCGCCGTCTTGGCC
>DASSED010000197.1:0-9810 GCA_035695405.1 Gemmatimonadales bacterium | reverse complement strand
AGCTTGAGACCATAGACCCTTCCTTGCATTAATCCCAGCCGACAAGGCGCTGACGGCCGCCACACTTGTGGGTCTGCCGCAGCGGTGTGACCAAGTCGACGGCCATAGGCTAGATCAGTCTCAAATCGATAGTTGCGTGGGCGGCTCGAGGTGTGGCGCAGAGCGCTGTCTCTTGGCACGGGTCTGGCGCATTGGGGGTGGAGCTCGCGCGATGTTGAAAGAGCGCGCGGACCCGCTCGTACTCCTCAAACAATATGCTTCCTGCTGGGACGATTCTATGCGATCGATCGGTTTGGCTGCCGTGGTCACCGGAACCCTTGTGCTGGTGTCGGCCTGTAGCGATGGCGCCGGCACGCCGCCCCCCGAGAACTCGGCGCCGGTGGCGGATTTCTCACTGCCCCCCTGCACTCTGAACCAGCCCTGCAGCTTTTCCAGCAGCAGTACGGACGACGAGCAGGTCACGAACTGGAGCTGGGATTTCGATGGGGATGGCACTCCTGATGCGACCACGGCAAGCGCATCGTTTACCTACACGACCCCGGCGAATTTCGACATCAGCCTCACGGTGAGGGATGCGGAGGGCCTGAGCGACACCAAGACCAGCACCATCAGCATCGCCGATAACAACGCGGCCCCGGTGGCGGACTTCGTCACGCCCGTCTGCGTTCTCAACGCGGCCTGCAACTTTGCCAGCACCAGCACCGATGATGAGCAGGTGACGGGGTGGAGCTGGGATTTCAACGGCGACGGCACTCCTGATGCGACCACGGCCAACGCATCATTTATCTATGCCACGGGCGGGACCTTCAGCGTCAGCCTGACCGTCCGCGATGCCAAGGGGCTGAGCAACACCAAGACCGTGGCCCTCGTGGTCAACACCCCGCCGACGGCCGGCTTCACCTCCACCTGCGATGCAGGGGTTTGCACCTTTACCAGTACCAGTACCGACGTTGCGCCCGGCACCATCACCACCTACGCCTGGAGCTTCGGTGACCATACCACCGCCAGCGTGGCCAATCCGAAGCACAGCTACGCCGTGGTGAACCCCACGAACTTCACGGTCACGCTTACCGTCACCGACAACGACGGCGCCACTGATGTCGAAACCCAGACCATCTCCGTGACTCCGCCGGCTCCTGGCGCCGAAGGCTGCGTCACCTCGGATATCAAGGTGGACTGCCACATGATTGTTGCGACGCGGTCCATCATCAAGCTCAAGCTGCTGGGTGTGAGCTGCACGCTAAAGGGAGAGCGGGTCGTCATCCCGCCGCCCAGCTCGGACCAGGTCTTTCTGACCGTATGTCTCCGGGCTGTGGGGGACTCGACCAAGATCTTCGGCGGTATCAGCGACCGCGCCTTTATCTTCGAGGCGGGGAGTCAGGTGACGATCCGGTTCGTGCAAGGCACTGCCGACCCGGGTGAGCCGACCCCGGCCCCTCCCGCCGGGCAGCTCACCGGAACCTTTCCCAACTGGGTGATCAATTTTGAGGATGGCGGCAATCCGGGTGCTGCCGAAGAGCCGGATTTCGCGGACGTGGTACTGGGCGTGGAGGCGGTTCCCAGCCCATAAGCGCATGCATGCCACCATGCGGCCCCGGTTTCTCGCCGGGGCCGTTGTTCTTTTCAGGTATCGCCGGTTCGATCCCGGTCCGCTCCCCTCACTCCTGAACTACAACTCCTCCAAGTACTATCGCGTCCTCGCGACTGGGTGGGTAACCGGGACCCTGCTTGTGGGGGAGCCCACCGGGACTAACTTACCAGTGGATGGCCTGACCTCATCACCGGCGGATCTCGGGCGCCGCCGATCCATCAAAAGGTGTAATCGATCGTTTCGTCAACTGTGTCGACCGGCGCCGGCACGAACAGCGCCGTCATTCTCTGCGTCGAACGGGATCCCTACGTTCGCGAGCTCGAGACCTACTTCCTGCGAGAGGCCGGCTTCACCGTCACCCTGGCAGAAGACGGGGCTCATGCACTTGAGCTCGCCCGGGAAATGCATCCCACCATCGTCATCACTGAAATTCTCGTACCCAAGCTCGATGGGCTCGCGCTCTGCCGCCGTCTCAAGGGAGATCCGGCGACCCGGGATATCGCGGTACTGGTCTTCAGCCTCTTGGCAGCTGACCGGCGAGCCAAAGATGCCGGAGCCGACGCTTTCCTGAACAAGCCGATCACCTCGGAGAGACTGCTGGAGACGGTTCGATCGTTGTTGCGCGTACGGCTGAGCCAGCCCGTGCCCGGGAACCCCCATTCAAAACCCCAGAGGGCGCCATGAGTGCTGGGTCCCGTGTGGGCACCGGTAATCGGGAGGCCGATCTGATCCTGGATGGCGGATTCCCCGTCAACTCGCTCAACATCCTCATGGGAGAGCCCGGGACCGGAAAGACGCTCTTCGCGGAACAGCTGCTGTTCTCCAACGCCGGCGATGACCGTCCGGTTCTGTATCTGACCACGCTATCCGAGCCGCTGAGCAAGATGGTGACCTACCTCCAGCGGTTTGGCTTTTACGACGAGAACAAGCTGGGCACCAGCGTCATCTATGATGACCTGGGTGCTTCCTTGACTCATGACGGGCTAAGTGTGCTGCTGGCCCGCTTGCGGCAGGCCATCGAGACCATCGGCCCCAAGATCATCGTGATCGATTCCTTCAAGGCCATCCACGACCTCTCCAGCTCTACCGTTGAGATGCGGCGTCTGGTTTCGGACCTGGCCGGACTGCTCGGTGCTTATGCCACCACCACCTTTCTCGTAGGCGAGTATCAGGCCCAAGATGTGGCCCGCTATCCGGAGTTCGCCGTGGCTGACGGAATCCTCGAGTTCGCCCGGCAGAAGCGGTCTACCACGGATGAGCGTTTCCTTCGGGTCATCAAGCTCCGGGGTAGCGGATACATGGAAGGGCTGCACGGGCTCCACATTACCAGCCAGGGATTAGAGGTATATCCTCGCCTGGTAAGCCCAGATGCTCCCACCGAGTACCGACTGAAACCCGAGCGGATCAAAACCGGAATCGGCGGCCTGGACAGTATGCTCGAAGGCGGGGTCTGGCGCGGAAGCACCACCCTCCTCATGGGACCGACCGGCTCCGGCAAGACCATGATGGCGCTGCAGTTCGCCCTCACCGGCGCAGCGGCCGGAGAACCGGGCCTGTACGTGAACTTTCAGGAGAATCCAACCCAACTCCTGCGGATCATCAAAGGACTCGATCCCGCCGGCCTCGGTGAACCTCAGCTCCATTTACTCTACACCTCGGCGGTGGAGCTCCAGATCGACAAAATCATCGTCGACATCTTTCGCCGGATCGAGGCTCACCGGATCCGCCGAGTGGTCATCGACGCGGTGGGAGATCTCGCCATGGCTGCCGGTGACACCCAGCGGATCCATGATTACCTGTATGCGCTGATCCAGCGATTCGCAACGTTAGGTATCACCACGTTTCTCATAGTGGAAGACCTGTTCCACGGCCCCAGCGGCGCGCCGTTTCCGGCTGGGGAGTTCACCCGGCTGAGCTATATGTGTGACAACCTGATCCTGCTCGAGATCCTGCGTGACCAGCGGATCCGCCGTTCAATCAGCATACACAAGACCAGGGCCAGCGGCCACGCCGACGAGGTGCGGTCCTTGATCCTCTCGGAGCGGGGCGCCCGTGTCGAGTAGTGGCGTGAGAGGGCCCAGCGGTCCCATCCGGGCCGACCTTCCAGCCCTCGGATTGCTGCGCCAGCTCACTCAGCTGAGTCGGGCTGTGGCTGAGGCGGCCTCGCTCGACGACATCCTCCGGCTGGCCGCCAGGCAGGCCTCCGCGATTCTCGACGCGGATCAGACACTCCTCATGCTCGTCGGAGACGATGGCGTGGCCGAGGTTCGCGCGGCGGAAGGAATCGATCCGGAGATCGTCGAATCGTGCCGCGGGCCCCTCAACGAGCACCTGATCTCGAAGATTTCCGATTTGTTGCGAGGATCGAGCGGGCGAGCCTTCATGGGAGTGCCGCTGATCGTCCAAGGCGAGGTGACCGGGTTCATCGCCGTCACCCGGCCGGAGGAGGATCCGTGGACCCCGGAGGATGAGGCCACCCTGGCCGCCGTGGCCGACCAGTCGGCCGCGCCCATCGAGATCGCCCGCCTGACCGCTGAAGTGCGCCAAGTTCGTCTCCTGGCGGAAAACGCACGGCTCACCGAAGCAGAGCGCGCCGCCCGGTCTGAGCTCGAGGCCGAGCGGGCTCGACTGGCAACGGTACTCGACAACGTGCCGGTCGGAGTGGTCCTGGCCGAGGCTCCCTCGGGCCGGATCATCTTTCGGAATCGAACCGTGTTCCGGCTGGCCGGCGTTGCCAATACACCGGTGACGTCCATTGCCGAATACGGGCAGCTTCAGGGGCTGAGGCCCGACGGCAGCGTTTATAAGAAGGAGGAGTGGCCGCTGGCCCGCGCTCTCCTGCAGGCAGAGACGGTGCTGGGCGAAGAGATCGAGTTGATCCGGCCAGACGGGAACCATGTGATCTTCAGCATGAACGCGGCACCGATCCGCGATGCTGGAGGCGCGATCGTGGCCGCGGTAAGCTCCTTTCACGATGTGACGCAACGGCGCCGGGTCGAGCAGCACCTCCGGCAAGTACAACAGATGCAGGCGGTCGGGCGGCTCGCGGGCGGCATGGCGCATGAGGCGAACAATCAGATGAGCGTGGTGCTGTCGGCCTCCGCTTTCATTCTTCAGCGATCCGATGTTCCCGAGCCGGTGCGGGACGATGTCGAAGCCATCAAGCGAGCCGCCGAGCGAACCGCGGCGGTCACGGCTCAGCTACTGGCGTTTGGCCGCCGTCAAATTCTTCGTCCGGTCGTCCTCGATCTCAACCAGGTGGTCCGCGATTTCATCCCGGCCCTGCGACGCACAGTGGGCGAGGAGTTCGAGCTCGAGCTGTTGGTGGATCCCGGCATCGGCCACATCAAGGCAGACCGAGGTCAGATCGAGCAAGTCCTGCTCAACCTCGCGCTGAACGCCCGGGATGCCATGCCCAACGGTGGCCGGTTGAGGGTCGAAACCGGATCCGTGACTCTCACCGAGCAGTACGCCGACTTCAAGGCCGATGTAGCGGTCCGCGCCGGCGATTACGTCGTGTTGATGGTCACCGACACCGGTCATGGCATGGATTCCAGTACTCTGGAACACGCTTTCGAACCCTTCTTTACCACTAAGCCCGTGGGGCAGGGAACCGGACTCGGCCTCTCGACCGTGTACGGCATCGTCAAGCAGTCGGGCGGGTATGTGTGGGCCTTCAGCGAACAAGGGAAGGGAACTACGGTGAAGGTGTATCTCCCCGAGATCGAGGGGGAGGTCCAGACCCCCACTCGAATCCAGTTGCCGACGGGCGGAAGGGCCAGCGAGGTACTGCTGATCGTGGAGGATGAGGAGTCGGTCCGCACGATGATGGCCCGTACCCTCGAGCTCGAAGGCTACCAGATCCGGGAAGCAAGTGATGGACAGGAGGCGGTCGAGCTCCTGGAGGGACGGGAGGACACAGTAGATCTCATCATCACGGACCTGGCTATGCCGCAACTGAATGGTCGTGAGCTGGCCGAATGGGTGGGACGCAGACGCCCCGGTCTCCCCGTGCTGTTCATTTCGGGCTACACCGACGATGAGATGGTGCGGCGGGGACTGATCGAGCCCAATAAGCCGTTCATGAGCAAGCCGTTCACCCCCGAACTTCTGGCTGCCAAGGTGCGGGCCCTACTCGACCAGGCCTCGGCAAAGCGCCCTTAGGAAGCGCCCTTGGGCGGTGCACCTGAGGCGGCTAGTTCTGGGCTCTCGTAGGCTGACGGGGCGGTAGCTCAGCTGGGAGAGCACCTGCTTTGCAAGAGGGAGAAATAACGGGCCAGAGCGGCAGTCGGCACTCTGGCTCGTTATCCTGGGGGTCTAGCGCCAGTTAGCGCGCTCGCAATCGCCCATCATCCTGCACCATTTTTCTGCACCATTTCCGACAGTCGTCAATGACTGAGGCCCGGTGGCTGGCGTCGGGTATCGCGGAGTGCCCACGAAGGCCCGGAAGCCAGCCCGTCACTTCCCGCTTGTGAATGGCCGCCCGACATCAAATCGTCGTCAGTCTGACAGGCTCCTCATCGAAGAGCAGTGTCCATCCGGCAGGATAGTCATGCGCGACGTCCCAAGAACTCGATTCTGACCAGACAAACAGCCGCGCTGCACGATCCTTGACTGGTGCTTGTCCAGATCCCGCTACCCCCCATACGGGCGTCCGGGTGGTGAGCGCTTCGCCTCCCAAGCGTGAGGATTTCTTCAAGGTTGGTTCACACCCGTTTCCAGCCTCCGAAGGCATACTGTTGCACCGAGCTTCGTTACTCGGGCCATTACGCCTGAACCGTCAGGCTTAGCCTCCGAGTGCTTATGAAAAATCGTCGACTACCACACATCCTCCTGGCGCTGAGCTGGCTTACAATAGTCTCGTGCGCTGAGGAAACCACAGCGCCGAATACCGCTGCTCCTTCCGCTGGCCCGGACTTCGCGCTCGCCTCGAACACCTGGCTTACCCGGCGCGACATGCCTCTTGAGCTGATTGAACAGGTTGCTGCCGTGGTGCCCAACGCGGCAGGCCAGTCCATTCTCTACGCCATTGGCGGCGGCCTGGCAGACAGCCCGAAACCCGGCGCACTAATCCCGTTGGGCGAGGTGCGGGCGTACAACGTTGCGACCAACACCTGGACCAGCAAGCGGGATATGCCCGCTGCCCGTTGGGGGATGAACGGGGCCGGGGTCATCGGCGGGAAGATTTATGTCACCGGAGGGTATACCAAAGCGGGTGAATACTGGGGGTCGACCGCGTCGCTCTTCGTCTATAACCCCGCGTCCGATACCTGGACCCGGAAGCGCGATATGCCGGCAGGTGGTGGCAATGGGGTGACGGGTGTCATCAGGGGCCAACTCTACGTGATCACGTTGAATTATTCTGTGAACCAGGTGGTCCGCTTCTTCCGGTATGATCCGACGAAGGATTCGTGGACCACGCTCCCGAGCCCTGCCGATTACCCCAAATACTACGTGGGCGGGGGCGTCATCAACAACAAGCTGTATCTGATGGGTGCATCCGACGGGTTCAAGGAATATCGGGTACTGGAGTACAACCCTAACACCAACCAATGGACGAAGCGACAATCGTGGAGTAGCCAGTCCTGTGTACCGAATTTTGAATGTAGCATCGGGGGTCCGGCGGTGGTCATGCTGGCTCACCTGTACGTGTTCGGTAGTTATTCGACTGGTTTTTCCGGCGGCCCAGGCATCTTCATCTATGACCCGGCCAGCGATTCCTGGGAAAGCAAGCCTCTGATCACCACCTTCGGCTACTGGGACGATAGCAGACTTACGGCAGCCCGCGTGTTTGTGAATGGGCAACCCCGGGTCGAGGTGATCGGTGGATACCGTCCCGGGAACAATCTGCAGTACATCCCATGAACGGGAACCGAGCGCAACGTGACTTTGCTTCAGACGATTTCTTGATCCCAACGCACAGGGCTACTCTCAAGAGTGGCCCTCCCCTTTGCGGTCAGCTCTCCGGGTCCAGGACAGGACACCGGAATCGAGCAACGTATCGGACTTACTACGGAGCGTTTTGGCATGCGCACGGTTCATCCTGAGCTGCATCGGACGGAACGCATCGGCTGGCTGCGCGCCGCCGTGCTGGGGGCCAACGACGGCATCGTGTCCACCGCGAGTCTGGTGCTCGGGGTCGCCACGGCCGAAGCGTCCCGGTCAGCTGTGCTCGTCGCCGGAGTGGCCGGCCTCGTCGGGGGCGCGATGTCGATGGCGGCGGGGGAATACGTCTCAGTGAGCTCCCAAGCGGATACCGAGCGGGCGGATCTGGCGCGCGAGCGGGGCGAGTTGGCCGGAAGTCCCGTGGCGGAGCACGCGGAGCTGGCCGCGATATATGAACACCGCGGTCTCACGCCCACGCTCGCAGCCGAGGTGGCCGCGCAGCTGATGGCCCACGATGCGCTCGGTGCCCATGCGCGCGACGAACTGGGCATCTCGGCTGCGTTGCAAGCGCGGCCGGTACAGGCCGCGCTGACCTCGGCCTTGACCTTCGCCGTTGGAGCAGCCCTGCCCCTGCTCGTGGCAAGCTTCAGCCCGCCCCACTGGCTCGTGCCGCTGGTCGCTGCGGCCTCACTCGTCTGCCTCGGCGCGCTGGGCGGGGTGGCAGCCCGCACTGGCGGGGCGCGGTCGTGGGTGGGTGCCCTGCGAGTGGTGTTCTGGGGCGCGCTCGCCATGGGCCTGACGGCGGCCATCGGGGCACTGTTCGGCACGGTCTCCTCCTGAGCGCGATTCAGCTCGCGGGCCCTGGGTGCGGCCCCGGTCGATTCGACTCAAGACGGAGCGATCGGAACTCGTGGTGCCCTTAGTCCCGCAGTTGGAAGAGCTGCTCCGACCGCACGTGTGGCAGCGGCTCAGGCCGGCGGGCGTTTGCTTTCCCGTCTCCCTACATGACCCTCGAGGCGCCGCTGGGCGATCTGAGGGACCTACTCGTAGCGCTCCGGGCTGGCTTCCCCAAGGGCCGCATTCGGGCTAGGATGCTCCGCGTCACGTACGCGACGGCACGGCTTCAGACGCTCGACCACGGCGCACCGGTGGCACGGTGGACGGTCGAAAAAGGAATTGGGCACGGGTCTGGCTACATGCTCGAGGCGGGGTACGGCAGGCTGGGGGGAGGTCCGGCACCGGTCGGAGTTGTTGGAATACCGGTTTAACCAGCACTTCGAGCGGCGGGGTGATCGGGTGGTGACGAGGGCCGGGAAAAGGTATCTGCACCATTGCCCGCACCATTGCGGTGGCGTAGCAAGGCGGTAGAGTAGAAATTAAGATCAGCTAATTACTTGGGGCGGTAGCTCAGCTGGGAGAGCACCTGCTTTGCAAGCAGGGGGTCGCCGGTTCGATCCCGGTCCGCTCCACTTTCTGCAAGTCTTTCATCATAAACATCCGCAGAAAACTGCCACCGGCCGCAAGTGCCATCGCTGCCCTCTAAATGGCCATTCAGTGGCCATTTTACTTTGTTAGCGGTCCCTTGGACCCTTAAGGCCCCCAATGATTAGCAGCGAGGAGCACCGCCCGCCTCTCACTGCTCTTGCCCCTCTTACACCCTCACGCGCCAACCTGCATCTTCACCTGATCCCATCCACAGGCTCCCACGCTATCCGGAGGTTCGCATGCGCTGTCGAGCACTTGGTTCAGCTGGCTTCGCCTTCATCCTGGCCACACCGGCCGCGGCACAGCAGGCATCCCGCCCCTACACCGAAGGGTCCGTTGTCGAGGTGCAGTACATCCGAGTGAAGCCTGGGCACTTCGATGAGTATATGGCGTATCTGGCGGGTCCCTACAAACAGACGATGGAAGCGCAGAAGAAGGCGGGAGTGATCACCGGCTGGGCAGTGTACGCCTCGGACAACCGCGACGAGGAGGACTGGAACCTAGCCCTCACAACCACCTACAAGAACATGGCCGCACTCGACAACCTGCGGGATCGGGTGGATCCGATTCAGAGCCAGGTGTTTGGATCCATGGAGAAATCCAGCGCGGCCATGGTGAAGCGCGGGGAAATGCGGGAAGTCGTCGGTGGGCGGCAGTTGCGGGAGTTGATTATCAAGTGAGAGTCGGGCATGAAGCTCGGTATCGCCCGTGTTCTCGATGGCGTGGGATGAACAGGAAAGTCCAGCCGCGCTGGCCGTGAGGGCTTGGGGCGCCAGCGATGCGATCCCCGATCCTACAGCCGGCTTCGCAGCCAGGCCATCGCGGTTTCCCAATGAGCCCACACACGA
>DASSED010000196.1:0-5165 GCA_035695405.1 Gemmatimonadales bacterium | reverse complement strand
GTGGTCCAGCCGCTGCTGCAGAAGGCGGGCCTGAACGTCACCGCAGTACGGCAGGAAGTCGAGCGGGAACTCAGCCGATTTCCTACTCAGGCCGGGGGCGGGGCCGAGCCAAGCTTCAGCCGGGAGATCCAGCGCGTCTTTGACCGCGCGGATGGGGAGGCCCAGAAGCTGGGTGACGCCTTCGTCAGCACCGAGCACCTCCTCCTGGCCATGGCGGAGGAAAAAGGAACCACTGCCCGCGCCGTCCTGAGTGCCAACGGCGTCTCGGCCGATGAGCTTCGGACCGCGTTGCAGGAGGTGCGCGGATCGCATCGAGTCACTGATCAAACGCCTGAGGAGAAGTATCAGGCGCTCGAGCGCTACGCTCACGACCTCACCGAATCGGCCCGCCAGGGCAAGCTCGACCCGGTGATCGGCCGCGACGAGGAGATCCGGCGGGTCATGCAGGTGCTGTCGCGCCGCACCAAGAACAACCCGGTGTTGATCGGTGAGCCTGGGGTGGGAAAGACAGCCATCGTGGAAGGATTGGCTCAGCGGATCGTGCACGGTGACGTTCCGGAGTCGTTGCGCAATCGCGAGCTGGTGTCTCTTGATATCGGCGCCCTGCTGGCGGGAGCCAAGTTCCGGGGTGAGTTCGAGGAACGGCTCAAGTCAGTGGTGAAGGAGCTGACCGAAAGCGAAGGGAAGTACATCACCTTCATCGACGAGCTGCACACCATCGTGGGTGCCGGCGCCGCGGAAGGTGCGGTGGACGCGAGCAACATGCTCAAACCGCCGCTGGCCCGGGGCGAGCTCCACGTTATCGGTGCCACGACCCTCGATGAGTATCGCAAACATATCGAGAAAGATCCGGCTCTGGAGCGGCGCTTCCAGCCGGTTATGGTGGGTGAGCCGACTGTGGCCGACACGATCGCGATCCTCCGGGGACTCAAGGAGAAGTACGAGATCCATCACGGCGTCAAAATCACCGACAACGCCATCATCGCCGCGGCGACACTCTCCGACCGTTACATCGGAGACCGATTTCTTCCCGACAAGGCAATCGATCTGATCGATGAGGCCGCCAGCCGCCTCAGGATCGAGATCGACAGCCTTCCCCAGGAGATCGACGAGGTGGAGCGCCGGATCGTTCAACTGGAAATCGAGCGTCAGGCCCTCATCAAGGAAAAGGACCGGGCGGCGGTGGAGCGGCGCGAGGGGTTGGAGCGGGAGATCGCCACCCTTCGGGAGAAGAGCTCCGCCATGAAAGCACAGTGGCAGGCGGAAAAGGGCGCCCTCCAGGAAATACAACAACTGAAGGTCGAGATCGAGAACGTCAGGGCTGAAATCGATCAAGTGACTCGCCGGGGCGATCTCCAAAAGGCAGCGGAGCTGCGATACGGTAGGCTGCCCGAGCTGGAACGCAGGCTGGCGGAAGACGAAACCCGCCTTCACGAGGTCCAGGCCGGCACCATGTATCTCAAGGAGGCCGTGGATGCGGAGGACATCGCCGAGATCGTCTCCAAGTGGACTGGCATCCCGGTCTCGAAGATGCTGGAATCCGAACGCGAGCGGCTCACCAAGCTGGAGGACGAGCTGAGCCAGCGAGTGATAGGGCAGCGCGCCGCCGTAACCGCCGTCGCCAACGCGGTCCGCCGAAGCCGTGCCGGCCTGCAGGACCAGAATCGGCCCCTGGGTTCGTTCATTTTCCTGGGCCCGACCGGCGTGGGAAAGACCGAGACCGCACGAGCCTTGGCCGAGTTCCTGTTCGATGATGAGCGGGCCCTGGTCCGGCTGGACATGTCGGAATACATGGAGAAACATTCGGTGGCCCGGATGATCGGAGCCCCTCCGGGCTACGTGGGCTATGAGGAAGGCGGCCAGCTTACCGAAGCCATCCGCCGCCGTCCCTACAGCGTTATCCTATTTGATGAGATCGAGAAGGCGCATCCAGACGTGTTCAACGTTCTGCTCCAGATCCTGGATGATGGCCGGCTGACCGATAGTCAAGGGAGGCTGGTCGATTTTCGAAACGCGGTCATCATCATGACGTCCAACATCGGCAGCCAGTACATCGTCGATGCCGGAGCGCAGCCGGATCCCAAAGGATGGGAACGGGTGGAGGAGCGGGTCCGCGATGAGCTGCGTAACCATTTCCGCCCCGAGTTTCTCAACCGGGTCGATGATATCATCGTGTTCCGGCAGCTCAGTCGGGAAGATCTGGTGCACATAGTCGACCTGCAGCTGGAGCGACTGGAGCACATGGTTGAACAGCGTCATCTCAGGCTTGAGGTTACACCAGAGGCCAAGGCACTACTGGCCGCGGAGGGCTACGATCCAGTGTATGGAGCCCGCCCACTCAAGCGAGTGATCCAGCGCCGGCTGCAAAATCCCATCGCTCTCGAGCTGCTGGAGGGCAATTTCCAGGACGGTGATACCATCCGGGTCCGACGGCAGGGCGATGAGCTCAGGTTCGAACGAGTCGAGCGGGGCGCCAGGGAGCCCGAGATGGTCAGTGCGTAGGGGTACCCCGTCTCCCAGCGATCTCACCGGCATGCAAGCCGCGCTCCGGCTCGCCCGGGCGGCGTCGGTACGGGAAGAGGTGCCTGTCGGTGCCGTGGTCGTAGCCGACGGAGAGATCCTGGGGGAGGCCCACAATGAGACGGTGCAGCGGCGGGATCCTACCGCGCACGCGGAGATCATCGCGCTGCACCAGGCTCTGCAGCGGGTAGGCGAAGATCGTCTGCCCATGGCCACCCTGTATGTCACGCTGGAGCCGTGCGCCCAGTGCGCCGGTTCCATTGTGCTGGCCAAAGTGGGACGGGTGGTGTTCGGGGCCTATGATTCCCGCTGTGGGATGGCGGGATCGGTCTACGATCTCCTTCGTAATCCCAGGACCAACCATCGGCCCGAAGTCGTCGGCGGGCTGATGGCGGAAGAGTGCGGGGAGCTGCTGAAGCGGTTCTTCTTGAGCCGGCGATAAACCTTTTATCTTTTCCCCCAGTCTGGACAGGTGTCCGAGTGGCTGAAGGAGCCGGTCTCGAAAACCGGTATACCCTCACGGGTATCGTGGGTTCGAATCCCACCCTGTCCGTCCAGTTACCTGCGACGTAGAGCCTGGCGGCCCAACACGCCTCCCACCGAGCGCTCGTCCTAGCCTATGGCCATACTTGCCATTGCTGCGTTCCTGCTCGGCCTCACTACAATGGCGGTCTTTGAGCGAGCTCGCCGGCGCTTCGGTGGACCTCTCTCGTCCAGGGGAACCTTCTGGGACGATCATGCGCTCAAGGCGATCGATCAGCTGTTCGAGTTGACGCCGAACGGCCTCGGTCTCTGTGACCGGGGGCTCCGGTTTCGCCGGGTCAACCAGGCACTCGCCGCTATCAGCGGCTGCGCCGCGGATGACCACATAGGCAAGACCTTCCACGACATGATCCCTGCCATTGCCGCTCCGGTCGAGCCGCTGTTCCGACAGGTGCTGGCCGGCGGTGAGCCGGTGACCGATATGGAGGTGACCAATGGCGCCGAGTCGTCTGACCAGCAGCGCTTTTGGAGAGTGAGCTGCTACCCGGTCCATCGGATGGATGGAACCATCGATGGAGTCGGATGCGTGATCGTCGAGCTCACCGCATCGAGACGGGCGGAGCGTGCTCTCCGGCAGAGCGAAGAGCGCTATCGCGCCTTCATCGAGCAAACGGCCGAAGCTGTCTGGCGGGTGGAGCTGGAGCAGCCCGTCTCGATCGACCTGCCAGTCGAGGAGCAGGTCCAGCGCTTTCTGGCCACTGCCTACCTGGCCGAGTGCAACGACGCGATGGCCCGCATGTATGGGTTCGAGGAGGCGAGGGAAATCCTCGGGGCGCGGCTGACTGACCTGCTTGATCCATCGGATCCCCACAACCTCGAGTTTCTGCAGGCGTTCGTCCTTAGCGGGTACCGTTTGGTCGAGGCGGAAACCCACGAGCGTGCGCGTGACGGAAGCGATCGCTACTTCACCAACAATCTCATAGGCATTGTGGAGCACGGCGCCATCCTGCGAGCCTGGGGCACCCAGCGCGACGTCACTCAACGCAAGTGGGCCGACGAAGCGCTGCGCCAGAGCCGAGAACAGCTCCGCGTCGCCCTGCAAGCCGCGCGGATGGTCACCTGGCGATGGGACCTCCAATCCGACTCGCGGGTATGGGATGCCGAGCTCCCCACGCCTTGGGACGGGCAGGAGCGAAGCGGTCAACGATGGTCGTTTTTGGACCGGGTTCATCCCGACGATCGCGCCCGAGTCTCCGGCGCAATCCGTGCAGCAGCGGAGGGCTCTGAAAGCT
Source organism: Gemmatimonadales bacterium (assembly GCA_035695405.1). Lineage (GTDB taxonomy): Bacteria > Gemmatimonadota > Gemmatimonadetes > Gemmatimonadales > GWC2-71-9 > CAVVWJ01. The sequence continues at coordinate 870 of DASSED010000196.1, read as the reverse complement.
ACCGCGAAGAGTATCGCCTGCTGGCTCCCGACGGGACGGTGCATTGGCTCGCTGATCAGGGCGAGGTGTTCCGCGATGACGATGGCCGGCCACTGTACATGGCCGGAGCCTGCGTGGACGTCACCCACCACCGTCAGGTCGAGGACCAGTTACGCCAGGTTCAGCGAATGGAGGCGGTGGGACGGCTCGCGGGCGGCATGGCCCATGAGACCAATAATCAGATGGCGGTCGTTCTGGGGTTCGCCGACTTCGTGCTGGGGCGTTCTGACCTACCCGAACGGGTGCGAGACGATGTGGAGCAGATCCGAAAGGCCGCGGAGCGAACGGCAGGTATCACCAGTCAGTTGCTGGCCTTCAGCCGCCGCCAGCGGGCCCATCCCCGAGTACTCAACGTCAACGACATCATCAGCGAGTTCGAGCCGGTACTCCGGAGAGCGATGTCGGCCGAGTGCGAGCTGGTGCTGCGGTGCGCCGCCGATTTGGGACCGGTGAAGGCTGATCCTGGCCAACTGGAGCAGATTCTCTTGAACCTGGCCCTTAACGCCTGTGATGCCATGCCCCAAGGCGGAACGCTGACGGTGGAGACCTCCAGTGCCACGCTGACTCCCGACTATGTGCGGCAAAAAGCCGGTGTTCAGGTGCGACCCGGCCTCTACGCGCGGATCTCCATCAGTGATACCGGCCATGGTATGAGCCGCGAGACGTTGGGCCGCATCTTCGAGCCGTTCTACACCACCAAGCCTGTGGGGCAGGGCACCGGCCTCGGCCTGGCCACGGTGTACGGGATCGTGCGGCAGAGCGGCGGAGAAGTAGTGATCTATTCGGAGGTGGGGCGGGGAACCACGGTCAAGGTGTTCCTGCCGGCGCGGC
>DASSED010000195.1:0-12639 GCA_035695405.1 Gemmatimonadales bacterium | reverse complement strand
CGGGCTCGCTGGTGGTCTCGACTGGAGACCACCCCGGCCATGATGCCGTGGATCGATCCTTTCCCAATCGAATCGACCGGTTGGGCATTCCGGCACGGCGTCTTCGAACTGTTCAAGGGCTGCTCCGCTGGTCGCGCCGGGTGGTCGGACTCACTCGGAGCCTGGGGACCGAGTTCATCTGGTGCGGGAACCTCAAGCCCGCTGCCTATCCCGCTCGATGGGCAGCCAGCCGATCAGGAACGCCTTACGGCGTGATGGTGGTCGGGTCGGATCTGCTGATCTTGCGTCGTCAGATCCGGCGCTCATCGCTCAAGCGCCGTGCGGCTCTCGCGCTGCTGGGATCGGCCTCGGTCATCGTTGCCATCAGCCGCTACACCGCTGATCTATGCCGTGGATTACTGAAGCAGCTGGGTATTGGAACGTCCCTAGATCGGGTACGAGTCGTCCCCTTAGGGACCGACCCGGCATTCTTTCGCCCGGGACTGGACTCTGCCGCAGTGCGAGCTCGGTACGGTATACGTCGGGGGCGCTGGATGCTTTCCGTGGCACGGTTAGTCCCCTATAAGGGACTCGACACCGGCCTCCTGGTGCTCGCCGAGCTGGGCCGGCGCTATCCCGATCTCGGCTACTTGATCGTAGGCTCGGGCGAACAGTTGGGGGATTTGCGAACCATGGCGGCCCGGCTCGGCCTCCAGGATCGGGTGTACTTTCTCACTGCAGTGTCGGATCAGGAACTCCCGGCGCTGTACAATCTCGCGGAGATCTATCTGGGGCTTACTCGGGCCACTGAGCTGGATGTAGAGGGCTTCGGCATCTCACTGGTCGAAGCCTCTGCCTGCGGCCTGCCGGTCGTTGCGGCTCGCACCGGCGGGATCCCCGACGCGGTTCGCGAAGGCGAGACGGGCGTTCTGGTTAACCCCGAAGATCCTCGGATGATCGCGGACGCCGTAGCCGGCTTGCTCGACAACCGCGAGCTGGCTCGAGATCTTGGGATGGGGGGCAGACGCGCGGTGGAGAGCTATTACAATTGGAAGCGAGTAACGTCCGAGCTGGTCGGCATTGGACGTGAGCTTGGCTCCAAGCGAACGGAGGTCACGCCGCTATGATCGGGATCCTCTCTCAGCCTGTGGTCGGTTCGGACTATGACGCTCGCTACTATGCCTGGCTGGCGCGGCAGGGCCCTCGAGCGCAGGATCTCGACTGGCGGCTCAATCATTTGCTCTGGCGCCAGCGAGTGCTCTTGCGCCGCTATCGTCCCGAGGGGAAGCGGGTGCTCGACGTGGGGTGCATGGACGGCGTGTTCACCATCCGCTTGCAGCAGCTCGGCGCGGAGGCTGTGGGCTTCGATTTGTCACCGGCTGCCATTGCCCAGGCGGAAAAGTTCCGGGGCAACGCCGGCCAGCCCAGCTTTACCAGCGTGGCTCCAGGTCCCGGTCAGTTCGATCTGGTGTACTGCAATGAGGTGTTGGAGCACGTCCAGGACGACTTCAATTTTGTCGGTGAGCTGGTGGCCTTCCTGGCTCCAGGCGGAGTGCTGGTTGGTACCACGCCGGTGGGACGGTTTTTCTGGGACCCTGACCATAAGCGGTCCTATGACCGAGCTACCCTGACGTGGGTTCTGGGTTCCTGGGGTAGTGTCAAGATCCGTCGCTTCTATAAGACTCCAATGAGAAATCTGCTGCCGTTCCGCCAGTCCGGGTCGGCGGTTTTCATTTTTGAGGTCAGGCCGCCGTGTCTTCGGGACGCGCGCTGATCGCGTAGGTAGGACAATTGAGCACGTAGGCGCCATCGATGGGAGACCAGGTCTGGACTGGGGTCAGCACCTCAGCTTTGCCACGGGCATCCAACCGGAACACCTGAGGCGCCTGGATGACGCAGGAGCCGCACCCCACGCAACGGCTCTCATCGACCAGCACTCGTAGCTTACGAGTCGGGTGCATCCCTCTGGCCACCCCGTCGAGTCGGGTACCCAGTTGGTCGAGGGTGTTCGAGGTGGCACGGTAACCGGCCTCGATCAGCTCCTCGTTTCGATCGAAGGAAAACATCGAGATGTGCTCGACTTTGGGCTGGACCAGGACCAGCGGCGGGCCCTTCCAATTTCGCAACTGGGCCTCGATCTGGGTCTGCATCACGATTTCGAGGCCCCGGATGTAGGTCGCAGCAAAGCCCTGGGTCTCGGTTTCCGAGCGCCTGACACTGGTGGCGGCGACGTTGATGGCCAGAATCGGGCCTTCGCCCAGTGACGATGCCATTTTCACGGGGAGATTCTCGACCACGGCCCCGTCTACGTAGGCTCGGCCGTCGATTTCGCGGGGTGGGAAAATACCCGGCAAGGCGCAAGACGCCGCGACCGCCTCGGCCACCCGGACGCCTCTGAGGCCGGGCAAGCCCCACATGACCTGCATGCCGGTGTGGAGATCGACCGTGTTGACCAACAGCCGCCGGTCCAGATCGTTGAAGGTGACTCGGCCGACCAGTTGCTCGATCAGAACTTCCAGCGGCTCCCGGCGATAGAGGGCCGGGGCCAGCAGGCGACGGAAGGCCACATCGGCCCGCGCCACCTGGAAGACGTCACGCCGCTTGATGAGCCGGGCTCGGGCCTCCATCTGGCGGGTGGGTACCCCGGCTGCCCACGCTGCCCCAATCAGCGATCCGATACTGGATCCCACCACCAGATTGGGCACCAGCTCCCGCTCTTCGAGGGCCCGGAGCACACCGATGTGAGCGAGGCCTTTGAGGCCGCCGCCGCTGAGGACGAGGGTGAACGGACTGGCTGGTATCACGCGCGCGACCTGACAAAGGTTGCATACTTCGTGACCACGGTCTGGACATAATTTGCAAGAATCGTGCGCCGCGGCGCCGTGAGAGGACCCAGGAAAAAACTGTGCTCGGCTCCCGGGTCGGCGTAGTAACCCATATCACGGATTAAAGATGGCGGAGAGCATCCTGCGCCGGCGTTTGCGGCAGGACCATTTTTTTCAATTCGGTCTGGTGGTAGTCGCAGTCATGGTATTGGCGGCGCTTCTGGCCCCTTGGCTGGCCCCGTATAGCCCCATTACGGGCGACCTCAAGGGAGCCTACCTGACACACCCCAGCTCGCGCTTTCTCCTGGGAACCGACACCCAGGGTCGGGATGTGCTGAGCCGGGTCCTGTACGGCGCCCGACTCTCGCTGTCGGTGGGTCTCATCTCTCAGTCCGTGTCAGTCACACTCGGGCTGGCTTTGGGCCTGATAGCGGGATATTACGGCCGATGGGTCGATGCTCTGGTGATGCGCTTGGCCGACATAACCCTGGCCTTTCCTACCTTGCTGCTCCTCATCGCCGTCGCCGCCGCCGTGAAGCCATCGCTGGTCGTCGTGTTCGTGGTCATCGGGATTGTCGGATGGGCCGGCATGGCTCGGCTGGTCCGGAGTCAGGTGCTTTTGCTGCGACAGTCGGAGTTCGTAGTCGCGGCCCGTGCCCTCGGGGCCCGGGATCGCCGGGTTTTGCTCCGGCACCTGCTGCCGAACGTCAGAGCCCAGGTGATCATAGCGGCCACGCTGGGTATCGCGGGTGCTATCATGGCCGAGGCGGCTCTGTCGTTCGTGGGCCTTGGTGCCCAGCCCCCAACTCCAAGTTGGGGGGCCATGGTGGCCGACGGGCGGGATCTGCTCCGCGTAGCTCCCTGGGTATCGTTCGCACCCGGCCTGGCCATAGGCCTGGCAGTCCTGGGGTTCAATCTGGTGGGTGATGCCTTGCGGGAAACGTACGATCCCAGACTCAACAGTGAGCGATAAGGCGTGAGCAGTAAGCGCGACAATGCCTTCCCGCTCACGGAGCCATTGGCCGACACGCGCCCGCCGCTGAACGCCGACCCTTCACCGCGGTATGACGTCGACGCCCTCCGTCGCGCTGAATTTCCCTGGTCCACAGACACCATTTACCTGAACCACGCCAGCGTCGGGCCGCTGCCGGAGCGAACCCGGTTGACCCTCGAGGATTTCAATCGAAGGCGTAGCGCCCCCTTCCTCCTACCGGACCGCGAGGTGGTTGCCACGCTCCAACAGGCCCGGCGGCTTGCCTCCGAGCTGATCGGGGCCGTGCCCGAGGAGATCGCGCTCACCATCAACACCGGCTTCGGGGTAAGCCTCGCCGCGCGGGCGCTGCCGCTGGAGCCCGGCGATATCGTGTTGGCCAGTGATCGGGAATTTCCCGCCAACGTCTATCCCTGGATGCTGCTCAAAGACAGCGGAATTACCTTGGAGCTCGCGCCCACGACCAGCGAGGGCTGGCCCGACGAGGCGTATCTGGTTCAGCGCCTCGGGGACCCCAGGGTTCGGGTGCTGGCGGTGTCCCTGGTTCAGTTCAGCAATGGATACATGGTGGACATGGCTCGCCTGTCGGCGGCCACACGCGCCTCGGGAGCTTTTCTGGTAGTGGACGCCATCCAGGGTATTGGTCACATCCCACTCGACGTGAAAAAGACGCCAGTGGATATCCTGGCCTGTGGAGCCCAGAAGTGGTTGCTCTCTCCCTGGGGCTCGGGTTTTGTCTATGTGCGCCGGGAGCTCATCAAGGAGCTGCGGCCTTCGGTCACCGGCTGGATGGCGTTCGAAGGGACCGACGACTTCACACGACTCACGCAGTACAATGACACCCTGCGAGGTGATGCTCGGCGTTTTGAGCTGATTACACTGCCGTATCAGGATTTTGCCGGCATGAACTCCTCGGTTGGACTGTTGCTGGAGCTGGGCGTCGAACGGATTCAGGCCCATCTTCAAGAGCTTCGTGCGCCCTTGTTGGCCTATGCCGAACGCTCGGGAACTCGGCTGGTATCGCCCACGGGAGACTGTGCGTCGGGCATTCTGTGTCTCGCTCCCCCCAACGTGGGCGAGGCATACCGGGCGCTCAAAGCCGCCCGGGTGATTTGCAGCTTACGCGAAGGGGCGATTCGGTTGAGTCCCCACGCCTATAACACCCTCGACGAAGTGATGCGGGTCGTCGAGATATTGGAGGGTTCACCGGCATGACCTCGATCAAGACCCCGGCATCCGCCTTTGCCGACATGCTCACCAAGGGATATGGCTCCAACGAGCCCTCGCTCACGTTAGGGGCGGCCATGGAGGGCACCCGGATCCATCAGGAGCCGAAAATTCGAATGGCTCTGTCCACCGCCAATCGCCACGGGCTCATAGCGGGCGCAACCGGCACCGGTAAGACTAGGACCTTGCAGCTCCTCACCGAGCAGCTCTCGGCCCAAGGAGTTCCGGTCTTCGTGGGCGACATGAAAGGGGACCTTTCCGGATTGGCGATGCCGGGTGAGCCGAACGAGCGGGTCACCTCTCGCGCTACCGACGTGGGTTGGGAATGGAAGCCGCTGGGTGTGCCCGTCGAGTTCGTGAGCTTGACTGGGTCGCTTGGGGTGCAGCTCAGGGCCACCGTCAGCTCGTTTGGACCGCTGCTGTTGGCCAAGGTGCTTTCCTTGAACGAGACCCAGGCCAGCGTGCTCACGATGGTCTTCAAGTACGCCGATGACAACCAGCTCCCTTTGCTCGACCTGGCCGATCTCCGGGCCGTGCTGCAATACCTCGGCTCCGATACAGGCAAGCCCGCACTGGAGCAATACGGAGGGATGTCGTCCGCGTCGGTCGGGGTGCTGCTTCGCCAGATGATCGAGCTCGAAGCCCAAGGCGCCGAGCGCTTCTTCGGTGAGCCGGAGTTCGATGTCAAAGACATGCTGCGAACCACATCCGACGGTCGAGGAGTCGTGACCTGCCTCGAGCTGCCCGACGTGGCTGACAAGCCCAAGCTCTTCTCGACATTCATGATGTGGATGCTGGCGGAGCTCTACCACAATCTTCCCGAGGTGGGAGACCTGCCCAAGCCGAAGCTGGTCTTTTTCTTCGATGAGGCGCACCTGCTCTTCGACGACGCACCCCGAGCGTTCCTGGATCAAGTGCAACAGGTGGTCAGACTGATCCGCTCGAAAGGTGTCGGGGTGTACTTCGTGACCCAGACCCCCAAGGACGTGCCCGAAAGCGTGCTGGGGCAGCTGGGCAATCGAATCCAGCATGCGCTTCGGGCGCACACGCCGGACGATGACACTGCCCTCAAGGCTACGGTCAGGACCTTTCCCAAGACCCAGTTCTATGACCTGGAGGAGACCCTTACGTCCCTGGGGATCGGCGAGGCTGTGGTGACTCTCCTGAACGCCCGAGGCGAGCCAACCCCAGTCGTTGCCACCCGCCTGGTTCCGCCCAGCTCTCGAATGGCGCCGTTGACACCGGAGGAGTTGCAGGCCGACATCCGCCAATCGGATCTCTTGGGTGAATACGGCAAGGCGGTGGATCGGGAGAGCGCCCGCGAGATTCTCGCGGCGAGGATGGCCAAGACTTCCGTGCCTGCCGGCAGCCCACCGGCCGAGGAGCCCAAGAGTAAGGCCCGAACCGCTGCTCAGGTGGCCGGTGCGGCGGTACTGGGCGCCTTGTCGTCGTCGATCGGACGCACCGTAGGGCGTGAGGTTGTGCGGGGGATCTTCGGATTGCTGGGTGCCAAGCCGCCGAGGTCCACCAGCCGGCGGAGCCGTTGGTAGTTACGGCTGGAACACCACGCGGACGTAGTTCTTCTTGCCCTTTCGCAGGATCACAAAGCGCTGCTCTGGCGGCCCCTGGAGCTGATCGTCCCCCAGCTGGAGATCCACGGTCTCGATCGGTTGATCGTTGAGGTAGAACCCGCGGCCCTGGATGCCGCGGCGTGCGTCGGCATTTGAAGTCGCCAGTCCGCTCGCTACCAACAGCTTCACCACCGACATGCCACCACTCAGCTCGGAGCTGGGCAGCTGTCTGGTGGGCATGTCGGAAAACATCGTGTCCGGCCGATCACCCCGGCCCCGCCCGAAAAGTGCGGCGCTGGCCCGGATCGCGTCTTCTGCCGCACTCTCGCCATGTACCCGGCCGGTCACATCCCGGGCCAGGAGCCTCTGAGCGACGCGCTTTCCCGGATCGATCGCATGTGCGCTCATGGTGCGTTGAACCTCCTCGAGCGGGATGAATGTAAAGAGCTTGAGATAGCGCTCGACGTCGCGATCGTCGGTGTTGATCCAGAACTGATAGAACTGGTACGGGCTGGTCTTTGCCGGATCCAGCCAGACGTTCCCCGTCTCACTCTTCCCGAACTTCGTGCCCGCGGTATTGGTCACCAGCGGAAACACCAGACCGTAGGTCTGCTGACCTTCCCGTTTGCCGATGAGCTCGATCCCCGCCGTAATGTTTCCCCATTGATCGCTGCCACCGATCTGGAGCTCGCACTGCTCGGTCCGAAACAGGTGCCAGAAGTCATGCGCCTGAATCACCATGTAGCTGAACTCGGTAAAGCTGATGCCGGTCTCAAGCCTGCTGCGAACGCTCTCCTTCTGAAGCATGAACCCCAGCGTGAGGTGCTTCCCGGTGTCCCGCAAGAATTCCATCAAGGGCAAGTGGCGCAGCCAATCGGCGTTGTTGCGGAGCCGTGCCGCATTGGGTGGGGAGCTCCGGAAGTCGAGGAACCGCTCGACCTGGCGGGCGATGGCCTGCACGTTGCGATCGATCTCAGCCACCGGCATGACTGGTCGTTCGGCTCGCTTTCCGCTCGGGTCTCCCACCATGCCGGTACCACCACCCATCAGCACGATGGGGGTGTGGCCGTATTGCTGCAGCCAGGCCGCGCCGATAATAGGAACCAGACTTCCGACGTGGAGCGAGTCGGCCGTTGGGTCCAGGCCGACATAGGCGGTAAGTGGGCCACGTTCCAGCCGTTCGTCCAAACCAGAGGTAACGTCCTGGAGCAGGCCACGAGCCGTCAAAGTTTTGAGCAGGTCATTCATAGCGGCCAATGCTACCCGCTGGAATCATCCATTGCAATCGGCTAGTTTGCGCACATGACCCACCCTCAGGATCCGATGGATCCTTTGAATCGCCATGAACATCCATTCGAGCGTGGGCGGCCGGCCAATCGGCTACGTCGGGCAGCCCTGAACGGTTTCCGGCTCTCGCCAAGAGCTCGCAGAAATCTCCTGGTCGGATTTCTGGCCCTGGTTGCGTTCGGACTGGCGTTTCTGGCGGCTGCCTGGAGTCGGGCCTGTGCCGGAAACACCTGTCCGTCAATCGACGAGCTGGGTGGATACGATCCCAATCAGGCGTCCAAGGTATACGCTGCGGACGGCCGCCTCATCACGGACCTGGGCCTGGAGCGCCGAACGGTCATCCCACTGGCGGAGATGTCGCCATTTGTGAAGGCCGCATTTCTGGCCACCGAGGACAAACGATTCTACAGCCATCACGGCATCGACTGGTACCGGGTCTTTGGCGCCATCCGCACCAACATCTTTGCGCTCCGCTTTGCCGAGGGATTCTCGACCATCACGATGCAGTTGGCCCGCAACATCTGGGATGAGGACATCAGCGGCCGCGATAAATCTCTCAAGCGCAAGCTGCGCGAAGCCCACGTGGCTCTGGAGATCGAGCGTAAGTATCCCAAGGACAAGATCCTCGAGATCTATCTCAATCAGATCCCTTTGGGTAACGGAGCCTACGGGGTCGAGGCAGCCTCTCAACGGTATTTCGGAAAATCGGTTCGCGAGCTGAATGTGGCCGAGGCGTCCACCCTGGCCGCCATCCCCAAGGCACCGTCGCGCTACAACCCCCGGCGGAATCCCAACCTCAACGTCCAGCGGCGCAACACGGTCGTGAATCTGCTGCGCGACAACGGAATGCTGAATGCGGAGGAAGCCGAACGCTGGAAGGCGTACCCGCTGCTTTTGTCGTCTCACTCCGACTTCAGCGGGGTAGCCGAGTATTTCGTCGAGTATGTACGGCAGCAGCTCGAGGCCCGTTTCGGTCGTGAGCTGTATACCTCGGGATATCGGATCTACACCAGCCTCGATCTGGACATCCAGCAGGCCGCAGAGCGCGCTCTCGAGGCTCGGCTCGAAGCGATCGAGAGTGGGGCCGACGGAAAGTTCCCCCACGATACCTATCGCCAATACCTGGAAACCAGGACCGACAACGAGGATAACAACCGGACCACGACCCCCTATCTCCAGGGGCTGGTCGTCACCCTGGAAGCCAAAACCGGTTACATCCGGGCCATGGTGGGCGGTCGCGACTTCGAGGACAGCAAATTCAATCGGGCCACCCAGGCGTTGCGGCAGCCGGGATCGACCTTCAAGCCTATCGTGTACGCCGCCGCGGTCGAGGCGGGGTATCCCCTGTCGCATGTCATGGTGGATGATCCGCTCAGCGTCGAGCTGGACCCGGCTCAGCCGCCCTGGGCCCCGCAGAACTACGATCTTGAATTCGACGGCCCGATGACGTTGCGGCGCGCGCTCTACCTCTCGCGCAACATTATCGCTATCAAACTGGGCATGGAGATCGGAGAGCAGTCCGTCATCAGTGAGGCAACCAAGTTTGGTCTGACCACGCGGGTGCCGGCCTTTCCCTCGATCCATATCGGCTCGGCTGACGTCATCCCACTGGAGATGATTGCGGCGTATACCACGTTTGCCAACCTAGGCACCCGCACCTTGCCCCAGGGAATTCTTCGGGTCGAGGATCGGAGCGGGAAAATCATCTGGCAGCCCCCCACGAGAACAGTCGAGGTCATGGATACGCTGCACGCCTGGTTGATGACCGATGTGTTGCGTGACGTGGTTCGGCATGGGACGGCAGTCGGCTCGGTTGGCACCCGGATCAATTTCCCGGCCGGAGGGAAGACCGGCACCACCAACGACGGCAATGATGTGTGGTTTATCGGATTCACTCCTGACATGGTGACGGGCTTCTGGATCGGCTTCGATCAGCCGAAGAAGATCAAAGCCAACGCCCAGGGAGGCGTGTTGGCCGCGCCGGCATGGACCGCCATGATGCGGGAAGTGTACGAGCGAAGAACCATTCCCGCGGCGTGGCCCCGACCGGCGGGTCTCACCGCGCTGGACGTGGACAAAACCACCGGCTACAAGGCGACGCCATTCTGTCCTAAGGACGTGCACTACATCGAATCGTTCATTCCTGGGACCGAGCCCACCGCATTCTGTCCGGTGCATTCACCCTTTGGATCGATGGGTGGCGTCATGGGCGGCAATGGTCCTGATGCCGTCCAGGCCCCAGGCACCGCACCGGTGGTTCCCGGAGCAGGTCAGCCGGTCCCCGCGCCTCCCGCAAGTGGCGGCACAGCCACCAGCGGCGGTACAGCCGGAGTGATGGGAGGTAACGGGCCGACGCCCAATCAGCAGCCACACTGAATGGCAGGGCGGCGGCTGGCCGCGCGCTGGATCCTCCCGGTAGGGAGGCCGCCGATTCGAGACGGCGCCCTTCTAATCGGCTCGTCGGGTCGGATCGACATGGTTGGAGCCGATGCGGTTGTTCCCACGCCAGAAGATGCTCAGGCCCTGACGTTCGACGAGTGTGTCATTATTCCGGGCCTGGTCAACACTCATACTCACCTCGAGCTTAGCGGTTTCGAAGGCATGGTGGTGGAGCCGGACTTCGCTACCTGGATTCGACGGCTGCGACAGTTGAAGGCTACCCGAAGCAGTATCGATTTTCTCCAAGCTGCGCGCCGAGGTTTGGAGGCGTGTTACGCCGCCGGGATTACCACGGTCGCCGATACCGGCGATTCCGGCGCCGCGATACAGGCCCTGGCTGAGTCCGGGGGCTCCGGGGTGGCCTACCAGGAAGTGTTTGGACCGGATCCGGAGCAAGCCGACGCAAGTCTTGCGGATCTGCGTGGAAGGGTGGAGCAGCGTGCAGCGTTGTCGGGTGATCGATTGCGGATCGGCGTGTCGCCTCATGCGCCCTACACCGTTAGCGGCCGACTGTATCGCGAGGTGGCTGGGTGGGCCCGGGCCGAGCGCTTGCCCCTCGCCGTTCATGTCGCCGAATCGGTCGCCGAAACCGAGTTTCTTCGCCACGCCACCGGACCATTTGCGGAAGCTTGGCGCGCGCGAGGTATTCCGCTGCCCCGGTCAGCCGGGCACTCGCCCGTGAGCTGGCTGGGGGCTCATGGGGTGTTGTCGCCCACGACCCTGTGTATCCACGCAGTTCAGCTGAACGACGATGACATCACGCTTCTGGCAGACACGGGTGCGTCGGTGGCACACTGTCCGTTGTCCAACCGGGTCCATGGTCATGGTGAGGCCCCTTTGCAGCAGCTGCTCCAGGCCGGCATCCGGGTCGGCGTCGGCACCGACTCGGTTGTCAGCGTCGGGCGGCTCGACATGATGGCGGAGGCACGAGCTGCGAGAGAGCTCTCACCGCTGCTGGATGCTCATGCAGTGCTCGAGCTCTGCACCCTGGGCGGGGCTCGCGCCCTCGAATTGGATTCACAGCTGGGAAGTCTCGAGTCGGGAAAGTGGGGAGACTGCGCGGTGGTGCGGTTGCAGTCCGCCGTGGTACTCGATCCGGCTGAAGCCGTGCTGGCCAGCCGGTCATCCGACGTGGTGCGAACCTATCTGGGAGGAAAGGAAGTTTACCGAGCGCCATGAAGACGCAACGCCATGCCGCCATTCTTCGGGTGGTGCGAGAGCGCCGGATCGAGAGCCAGGACGAGCTCCGCGAGGCCCTCGCCGATGATGGCTTTGTCGTGACCCAGGCGACACTGTCCCGAGACATCCGCGAGCTGGGGCTCGCCAAGCTGGCGGATCCTCATGGTGGCGCATACTACACCCATCCCCACCGGGGAACCGTCCGGCCGGAGTTGGCTCATGTTCTCCCCACGCTATTGGTCAGCGTGGATGGAGTCGGTCCCTTTCTGGTGCTCAAGACCGCGAGTGGCTCAGCCGGAGCTGTTACGGAGGCTCTCGATCAAGCGGGATGGTCGGAGATCATCGGAACCATCGCGGGCGATGACACCGTACTGGTGATCACCCGCAGCCAAAAACAACGGGAGGACATCGCATCGCGAATTCAGGAGCTGGTCAAGTAGCTTGTTGCGTCACTATCTGAGTGATCGGTACACTCGCTCGAACTCACCAGTCATTAAGCCGGAAGGTGCGGGAATCTGGATCAGCGACGGCGACCACTCCTCGTTGCCTTCGATGAGCACCGGGCCATGGTCTGAAGGCGCAATATCCCATCCGATACTCCGAGCCCAGGGAAACGCTTCAGCAGCACGGAGGGCCAATGCTTTCAACTCGGGCCAGTCGGGAAGTTGGAAGCCGACAAACGGCGTCGCGGTTCCCGGTATGACTGCCGTGTCCTGCAGACTCTCCCGGGTCCGACCCCGGACCAGCACACCGGTCTCGAGGTCTACCCAGCACCCCACCGCACCATAAATCAGCTGGTCTACCCCGATCGGCTTCGGTTGCAGCTTGAACACTGCCGCCAGGATTCTGGCCGTGCCATCTACTCCAATAATCGTCTGCACCCTTGCCGTGCAGAGCGTAGGTCCCACAAACTCCGCGAGCTTCGGATGAGGACGGATGCGCTCCTCTATGAGAAAGGACGTTCGATTGACTTCGGGCCGGTGCCGCTTCAGGTCTTCGGTATCGCTGGCGAAGGCCAGCAATGCGGCGGCATCGTAATGATCTCCCGATAGCGTTACGAACCGATTCGGGTCGTCGGCCGACTGGCCGGTAAATACCAGGATAGAGTGTCCTCGCACCCCCTCCACTGCTTTGAACACGA
>DASSED010000194.1:0-2592 GCA_035695405.1 Gemmatimonadales bacterium | reverse complement strand
GTCGGCCAGGCTGAGCGAGTTGCGCATGTCCGAGGCAGTGGCCGTGATCCTGTTGCTCACCTACGGCCTTTCCCTGCTGTTCACCTTGCGCACGCATCGCTGCCTCTTTTGGTCCGAGAGCCATCCACTGGCGGGCCCTCCCTGGAGCCCCCGCAAGGCGACCCTCATACTCGCCCTCGCCACGGCGGGTGTGGCGGTTCAATCGGAGATCCTGGTGCACGCCGCCGGCGAGGCGACCCGCACGGTCGGTCTCACCGAGACGTTTCTGGGATTGATCATCATTCCGATAATAGGGAATGCAGCGGAACACGCGACCGCGGTGCTGGTAGCCCGGAAGGGCCAGATTGACCTCGCGCTTCAGATCGCGCTGGGTTCAAGTACTCAGGTTGCGCTGCTGGTGGCCCCTTTGTTGGTCTTCATCGGGGTGGCGCTCGGCCGGGAGATGAATCTGGTCTTTACCACCTTTGAGGTCATGGCTCTGAGCCTCGCGACTCTGGTGACGGCCATCATTACCCTGGATGGCGAATCCCATTGGTTCGAAGGGGTGCAACTTCTGGCAGTGTATGGCATGGTGGCGGTGGGGGCTTTTTTCCTGGTTTGACTTGTCGGTGTCAGCTTCCTAAGTTAGTTGGACGTAACTCCTTACGAGAGGCAATGGGTGCGGACTCGCCCGACGATTCTCTTCTTTTCGCCGGACGGTTGTCCGGTGCCGGCCCTGGTCCGCCAGTGGTCGGCCGTGCATGCCTTTCCGCTGCTGGTATTCAGCCAGGCGGATGAGGTCGAATCGATCGTGCTCCGAGGCCACCCTTGCATCCTGTTTGTGGATGGGGACAACTCGGGGCCCGAAGGGATGGGGCTGGTCCGCCGACTCAAGAGTGATGCCTTTACCGCCATCGTGCCGGTCACGACCCTTGCGAGCAACCATCACGCAGAGCAGGTCCAGGCCTGGTTCACATCCGGATCGGACGAGGTCATCACGGCGCTGTTTACTCCGGCGGAGCAGCGGGCCAGACTCGATTCAATGCTGGTCCGCACCGAGCGGGATGTGTCGGTCCATCCATCGACCCGCTTGCCGGGTACCACTGAAATCGAGCGAGAGATCCGCCGGCGGCTGGAATCGAGCCAGGAGTTTGCGGTGTGTTACGCCGATCTCGATCATTTCAAAGAGTTCAACGACCGCTACAGCTACTACGAAGGTGACCGAGTCATTTATATCCTCTCCCGGATCCTGCATGATGTGGTCCGGGGGGTTTTGGGGGCGCACGGATTTGTGGGCCACATCGGCGGCGACGACTTCATCTTCATTATTCCCTCGGGTGACATCAGCCCAGTGTGCAGCGAGATTCTGGAAGTCTTCGACTCACTCATTCCTTTGCAGTACAACGATCAGGACCGTCGGGCCGGGTACTTTTTCGGGAAGGACCGCCGGGGCCAGCTCCATCGGGTGCCTCTTATGACACTGTCCATCGGTATTGTCACCAACCGGCACCGTCAGTTTGCCCATCCGGCACAGGTCAGCGAGCTTGCCACCGAGATGAAGAGCTACGCCAAAACCTTGCCTGGCTCCGTCTACGTGGTCGATCGGCGTCATGGGACAGATGGCGGCGAGCGACCCGGGCCGGGGTCCAGAGAGCAGCCCAGAGGATCATGAGATGAACGTCAGCTGTCCGAACTGCTCCACCGTGTACCGGGTCGATCCCGCAAAGGTTCCGGAGACCGGCGTACGAGCTCGCTGCGCCGTCTGCAGCGCCGTGTTCGCGGTCCGCCGTGAGCCCGAATCCGCTACGCGCCCGCTTCCGCCACGGCTTGAACCGGCTCGCGCGGAGCCGCACAAGGCGGAACCGCACAAGATAGAACCAACTCGGGACCAGCCGCCCAGGCTGGAGCCGCTCAAGGTTGAGCCCCTCAGGGCTGCACCGCCCAAACCGGAGCCGCCCAAGGTTGAGCCCCCTCGAGCTGCACCGCCCAGGCCCGAGCCTCCTAAGGCCGAGCCCGTGAAGGTGGAAATGCCCAAGGTGGAGCCGACAAAGCCCCTGGAGCCGGCTCGCGCGCAACCAGCGAAAGTCGAACCGCTGCGCATGCCGCCGCCGCAAGCGGAACCGGTAGCTGCGTCGACTGCGAGACCCGAGCCCAGTCACTCTGAGCCACCCAAGACAGCGCCGAGCGTTGCGCCCCGACCCGCCGCCGCCGCCGCGGGCGCCCCGCCCGCTCGTCCGGTCACGCCACCTCGTCCGGCCAATCCTACAGCCCCAACGCCGGCGTCCGCGGCGGCCGCACCCATTGGTGTAGCGCGCCCGGCGGCTCCGGTGGTGCCTCCAGCTTCGGTGCCCAAGCCTCCGGCTGCCCCAGCCACATCACCCAGTGTCCGGCCGCCGACTCCGGGCGGCAGGCCGGTGAACCCATTCCTTTCCCAGGATCCAGCTCTCAAGGCCCGACGGCTGGCACGTGCCCTCATCTCCGACATGGTGGTCTATCATCCCGGGAAGCGGCAGGATGGTCTTCGCGACGGCAATCTCAAGGATCTATTCGAGGAAGAGATCAAGAAGAGCTGGGAAGAGTACTCCGAGCAGGTTGGCAGAGACGTCGCAGAAT
>DASSED010000193.1:0-14439 GCA_035695405.1 Gemmatimonadales bacterium | reverse complement strand
CGGCGAACCTGACTCGCTGTCGGTGAGCGAGGAAGAGGTCAGTCGCTTCCTGGACGAGGTCAACGAAGCGGCTCCGTGGCTCGATCTGAGATCTGAGGACATCGTTCTGGTGTATGCAGGGCTGTTACCAGCCGGTTCCGGCAGTATGGTGGGGACCAACGTCAGGTTCGGTCATCGGTCGCATATCATTGACTACGCATCGACCCGCCATGTCGAAGGGCTGGTCGCAGCGGTCACCAACCGCTTCACGACCGCGCGGGGAGTCGCAGAACGAGTCGTCGATCTTGCGGCTCGGAAGCTGGACCGAGACCTCCCCCCCTGTCGCACGGCGGTGACCCCGCTGTTCGGCGCTCCCCGCGGGAGCGTCACCGAGCTCGGTAATGAGCTGGTCCGGAGTTCCCCAGTTGCCCTGGAGAGCAAGACCGGCGAACGGCTGGCCCGTAACCATGGCTCGAACGGCACCAACGTCCTCTGTTCGCTCCGGGAGGCCCCGGCCTTAGCCGAGCGATTGGGACCGTCAGGGACGCTTGCGGCGGAGGTGGTGTATGCGACCCGCCATGAGCTGGCCACCAGACTCTCCGACTGCGTCTTCCGCCGCACCGACATCGGGAGCTCGGGTCATCCCGGGGAGACAGCGCTCCGGCGATGCGCTGAGCTGATGGCTGGAGATCTGGGGTGGAGCCCGATGCGGCAAGCGCAGGAGCTGGAAGACGTCCGGGGTCGGTTCCGCCGATCCTAGGACTGCACCCACACGCCTGGAGGCACCCGTGCACCTCGACCCGAAGGAGGCCTTACACGCCTGGTTCCTCGGGCCCCGTGCCGAGAACGCCGAGGTGCTGGAGCGCCTGGTAGTCGAGGCGCTGAGGGATCACGTCTTCTGGCGGCGCAATTACCACCCGGAGGACGGGTTCACCATCAGGGAGCAGGACAAACGGCGGCAGGGATATGAAAGCAGCGTCGCCGTCCTCACCCAGGAGCTGCTGGGGTTGCTGGCAGAACTCAAGCAGGACGTTCCCTTTTTCAGCGGCCGGTACAAAGGTCACATGATCGCGGAGCAGACGATTGCCTCGCAGATCGGCTACTTCGCCACCATGCTGTACAACCCCAACAACATCGCAGCGGAGATTTCCCCAGTCACCACTCGGCTCGAAATCGAGGTGGCGAGAGACCTCGCCCGCATGATTGGGTACGACCCGGCTTCGAGCTGGGGACACCTCACCTCCGGGGGCACGGTCGCCAACTTCGAGGCGCTCTGGCTGGCGCGGAGCGTCCGCTACCTTCCGGTTGCCGCTGCCGGTGCGGCCGGTGACCTGGGCCTCGAGCTCGAGGTGAAGCTGCCTGACGGCTCGATGGCGCCACTCGGGAGTCTGCGCCTTTGGGACCTCCTCAATATCCCGAATGACGCGAGTCTCGATCTCTGGGAGCTGCTGAGATCATCCGCGGGTGCCGATGCGGCCCAGCGTGCCCTGGCCAACCACTCTCTCGCCACGATCGGCTACCAGGAGTACAGCCGGCGTTTGGCGCTGGACTATGGCGATCCACTGCCTGCCGGCGTTGTGCTGGTCGCCGCGACCGCACACTACTCCTGGGAAAAGATCGTCCGAGCCCTGGGCATCGGCTCCAACCAGCTGGTGTATGTCCCGTTGGATAGATGCTTCCGGATGGATCCGGATGCTTTATGGCAGCAGGTGCGTGCGCTGGTCCAGCACCGCCAACCGATCCTGGCCTGCGTCAGCGTGTGCGGCACCACTGAGGAGAGCGCGGTGGACCGGCTCGATCAGGTGCTCGCGGTGCGGGACCAGGCCGCACAGGAGCTGGGCGCCACCTTTCATGTCCACTCGGATGCCTGCTATGGGGGATACGCCGCGGCGCTCACCCGTGCCCCTGGAGGCGCCCGCCGGAGCGGCGGGGCCATCCGGCACGACACCGGCTCGGACTGGCCCGACGATGACTGGCTCCGAGCGATCACCGCGCTTGACGGCGCCGACTCCGTCAGTATCGACCCCCACAAGATGGGATACGTCCCCTATTCCGCCGGCGCCATTCTGGTCCGAGACGGGCGTACCCGGCACCTGGTAGCCACCGAGCCGCCCTATCTCTCACCCTCGGAGGCCGCGAATCCCACAGTCGAGCAGTTCCTGGGACGCTACATCCTGGAGGGCTCGAAGCCGGGCGCCGCCGCCGCCGCGGTGTGGCTGAGCCACAAGGTGATCCCACTGGATGGTTCCGGGTATGGCTACCTCATCGAGCGCACGATGGCGGGCGCCCGCTCGCTGTATGCGGCACTGGCCCAGGCCGACCTCTCGCCTTTTCGAGTCGTCCTGCTGCCGGTACCCGACATCAACATCGTCTGCTACCTGGTCACCCATTCTGCGCACAGTTCGCTGACTGCCGTGAACGCGTTGAATGAGCGCGTGTTCCAGGAGATGAGTCTGGCCCGAAGGGACGGCCCGCCTGAATACATCATCACCCGTACCAGGCTACGGAGCCCGATGTACGACGGCGCGATCGATCCGATTCTCCGAAAGCTCGGCATTTGCTCGCTCGAGGACTGGAAGGCCAGCGGGTCCGAAGGGCTGGTGGTGCTGCGATCCACCGTGATGGATCCGTTTGTGGATGCGCCGGCGCCGGCTCCGAACCACATCGAGGGATACATAGCGGCGCTCCGAGAAGCCTGCGGCGGATGGCTCAACCAATGACGGCGAACCACTGAGCCGCGGATGGATCGGACAACGGAGGAATGATGGTGCGGGGGCGCGGCGCAAGATCGCGGGCACCCCAGCGCCCTATCAGAACCGGCGCAGCAAGCATCACAACGGCGGTCATGACGGCTACCCACGGGCCTTGGAGACCATCAGAGGTCGCGACCCAGTTCCAGCTGCCGTGCCACAGGGCCACGGCGAGGACACTCCCGTTCGACGCGTTGTACAGTGCGGTAAGTACCACGGCCCCCGCGGCCAGACCGAGCAGAAATCCAGTGATCCCGCTGATTCCCAGACCGACATACCCCTCCCGAAACAGAAACGCGGGAGTATGCCAGCCAGCCCAAATCAGCGTAAGCCGGGCGGTCGCGGCCAAGGCGGACCGACCATGTTGCAGTCGAGGCAGCAGAAACCCCCGCCAGCCGACCTCTTCGCCGATCCCGAAGGAGAGAATCATGAGCAGCCATGTGGCGAAGGGCCCCATACCGGGCGCGCGGGATGTGATCCCCACCTCCGACCACTCCGGCCACCCCTGCCCGGCCGAGAATAGGACGAGCGCCGCGACTAGGGGTAGCACGAGTGGTGAGAAGAGCCCCACCAGGATCCACCGCGGCTCGCGGGTAGGGTCCAGCAGGCGGTTAAGGAGATCCTGGATTCCGGGCGTTCCGCGCTCGTACGCCTCTGCAACCATGGCCCCTGCCAGCGGCCCGAATGAGGCCAGATAGTACAGGTACGGCGATGGCAGTTCACGGCCCTCTCGCGCGGCCAGAACATAGGGCAGCCATACCGCCCAGGTTACACCATAGGCGACCAAGGCATAGAGGCCAATTGCTCGAGCCCGCCGCGTCATCTCAATCCTTGTCCCCCGATACCTGCGCAGGAGCTTGCGCACTTGGCCGGATCTCCGTATGGCGGATTTGCCCGCCGAGATTCGCCGTCCACATCATGACTCCCCCGACGACCAGGCTCAGCAGCAACAGGATCTTCGAGTAGCTGCCGGATGGAGCTTCCCGCTGTCGGCGGGCGCGAATCAAGCCGACCACTGCGGCCAACCCCAGAACCACAATTCCCACCGTCGCGATCAAGGCGACTTCCTCATGGTGCTCGATCATTGCTTCCGAATATCCCGGCAACCCTTCTACCAGCTCCTCCGCCGGCTCGCCGGTGAAATAAACGACGACCGCGATGAGGGCCAGCCCGGCGAGCAGCCAGTACGAGGTCCGCTCGAGCTCGCTATTCCGCCGAACTACGCCCGCCCCGAGCAGCAGCACCACCAGGAGAATGCCGATCACCGGGACGTGGTTCAGCGCCAGATGTAGATGAGTCCAAGTCATACCAATCCTCCCTGAGGCGATACAGCGCTGCAGCGACCCCTCTGATTGTACCTGGCCGACTCTGAAGCCAGTCTGAAAGAATTCTGAGAAATGCTCCTGGAATTATCCCACGAGGGATGAAGTGACCTTCACCCGGCTTTCAGCCTGTGCAGGAGGGCACGGCGCCACATTGTGTGCGGCGCAGGAATGCAGCTCTGCGCCGGACAAAGCAAAGGAGGAAGTATGAGAACGATGTTGCTGGCGACCACGGCACTCATCGCCGGAGCTACAGTGCTTTCGGCGCAGGCGCCAAGGGCCAAACCGGAGATTCGGCCGTTTGTGGGTGCCTCCATCCCGACCGGTGGCCAGCGGGACTTCTTCAACGACGCTCCCGTCTTCGGCCTGCAGGGCGCGGTGGAACTCAAGCCGACGCTGCACCTGGTGGGCACCTTTGCCTGGACACCCGGGCATAACGACTTCGTGTTCACTCGGGACAATGTGAACGTGTTCGAGTATGACGTAGGTCTCGAGTTGAGCATGGTTCGGCCACTCGGTGGGAACTGGCAGTTCCGGCCGTATGTCGGTGTCGGCGGCGGGGCACGCACCTATGCGTACCAGGCCGACCAGCTGGGCGACAAGACCTGCGCCGCCGGCTACGGTGCGCTAGGCACGGAGTTCCAGCTCGGCCGCACCGCCTTGCGGGTAGAGGGACGTGACAACGTCTTCTGCTTCCGGTCGCCGGTTCCGGGCGAGGACTCCAAGACCCGGAACGACGTCAGACTCACCGCGGGGGTTGCGTATCATTTCCGTTGATACCCACGGCTGATCCGGTGAGCCCATCGCGGCGGGTGGACGGTGCATCCGCCGCGGTGTTGCGGTTCGGGCTCAGCCCGCGAGCGCAACAATCATGATACGGAGCGGAAGAGTCCTTTCAGATGAGCCGCCACCAGGGGAGCGAACAGCACGACCACCAACGTCAGGATCCAAATCCGCCCCCGCTTCAGGTCGTAATCCTCGAGCAGGGCCGGCCAGGGCTGCCGGAACACATAGTGTCCCACCAGAAACTCGAAGGCCAGGGTGAGAGCCAACCAGAATACGCCGATCTGGAATGCTTCCCCCGGCCGCGTCGGGCCAATCCATCTGATGGTCAGCCAGGTGAGAAGGAACACGATTCCGGACAGGAGGGTCGTACTGAACGCCCGGCCGGTGACTGGGCCAAGAGACCGGATGAGCAGAGCCTCTCGAACCGCTCCGTTGATGTTGGCCAGGATCAAGATGACGAGCCAGACCGCCAGCGCCCGCCAGATCACGAGCGCCTCGATGGGGCCCGCTGCCGCCGCTCGGCTTCCGCCTTGATCCGGGCCAGTGCGCGGCGCATGACGATGGAGACCCCCGGGCGGATGATCATCCAATACCGGCGAAACCGCTTTCTGGCGGTGTCATCCGTCGTTGCCGTACGCGCCTCATATCGGAGTATCGAACGGTCGAACCCCAGCGGCCGCACTGAAAAGCTGAGCCCGATCTTGGCAAAGCCGGGTTCACTAAAGGTGGCAAATTCGTTGGGCGGGATTGGTCTCCAGCCGTAATCCCGTTTCCAGAACCGGCCTACCGAGCCCACGACGAATTCCAATTCCTTTTCCTTATCAAGACTCTCGCCCAGCAGCACCCAACCCAGCGCAGCGGCGTCGACATCCTGAAAGGTGAAAGACTTTGGTGCCGCAGGCGGCGGGTCGCCCCTGAGCCGGCGGGCAACCCGATTCGGCAGTTCCCGGACGGCAAAGAGCGCGCTGATGACAGGGTCGCGGAGGTCGGCTTTCCGAATGGCGGCATAGGCCACCGCCGGGGGGGCGTCCACTTCGATATCATGGACCTCAGTCACATCGAAGTCGGGCAGACAGCGGTCGATCAACATGGTCTCCTCATTTCTCATAATAGACTACACCTTCTTCGCGAAAGGATCCGGAGAGGAGCATGAACATTTCTTCACGTGATCAGCTGCTCTGGGTCTCAGGAGCGGGAGTGCTGGGCTTGGGCTGTTCGGCCATCTTCTCCGCCCGGCTCCATTGGAGCCGGGCGGCGTTCGTCCTGGCCTATAGTGTGCTCGTGGCGGCGTTCCTGATTGCCTACTTGCGGCTCAACCGCATCGATCCCCTCACCCAGATCCGTCGCCGCTGGGTGAGCGGCGCAGTGGTAGGCACACTGACCGGCCTGGTGTTGGCCCGGAATGTCTTCGGTCAGCCCGGATCGGCTCGGCCGAGTGGCGCGGGGCTGGTGGGAGCGCTGGTCTGGCTCGGCCTCGTCTATGGAAGCGTCGATGCTCTGCTCCTCAACGTCATCCCGGTTCTGAGCCTCTACGGCATGCGCTCCCGCGACGAGTTACGCCGGCCCAGGAGACGGCTGTGCTGGGGGCTCGCCGCAGTTGCGGGCAGTCTCCTCACCACCGCGCTCTATCATCTTGGTTTCACCGAGTTCCGGGGGCCTGCGCTGCTGCAGCCCCTGGTTGGCAATACCATTATTACCGGCACGTATCTCCTGGCCGGGAACCCACTCGCACCACTCATCGCTCATGTCCTGATGCATGCCGCGGCCGTGATTCACGGAATGGACGCCACGGTCCAGCTCCCACCCCACTATTGAAGAGATCTTCACCTCCGCTTCACGGTTCTCACGGTACGAGCTCGCCACTTTGGTCCATCCGTGACAGCCCACGGGCGACTGCGTGTATCCGCCCATCCGGTTCAGGAGAAGGAGACCACCATGGCGACCTCAGTACTCACCAGCCCGCGGCCAGCGGCATTCAGCACTCAGGCGGCCGCGACGCGCTCCAACATCAAGGCAACGTACGGCAACTTCATCGGCGGCAAGTTCGTATCCCCAGTGAAGGGACTCTACTTCAGCAATACCACTCCACTCACCGGGCAGCCGTTGTGCGACATTCCCCGGTCGGGGGCGGAGGACATCAATCTGGCCCTGGACGCCGCCCACGCGGCGGCACCCGCCTGGGGCCGGACGCCGGCCGCGGAGCGTGCCCGGATCCTCAGCCGCATTGCCGACCGAATGGAAGAGAATCTGGAGCTGCTTGCCACGGTCGAGACCCTCGACAACGGCAAGCCCATCCGGGAGACCAGGGCGGCGGATCTGCCGCTCGCGATCGATCACTTCCGCTATTTCGCGGGCTGTATTCGCGCGCAGGAAGGCACCCTGGGAGAGTTGGACGACACCACCGTCGCCTATCACTTCCACGAGCCCCTCGGTGTGGTGGGCCAGATCATCCCCTGGAACTTTCCGCTGCTCATGGCCGCGTGGAAGCTGGCGCCGGCCATCGGCGCCGGGAACGCGGTGGTGCTCAAACCGGCAGAACAGACTCCGCTCTCGATCCTCGTCTTCGCCGAGTTGATCGCGGATCTGCTTCCCCCGGGCGTGCTCAACATCGTGAACGGGTTCGGGGTGGAAGCCGGCAAGCCGCTCGCCTCGAGCCCCCGTATCGCCAAAGTGGCCTTCACGGGTGAGACGACTACCGGCCGGCTCATCATGCAGTACGCGTCCCAGAACATCATCCCGGTGACGCTCGAGCTGGGGGGCAAGTCGCCCAACATCTTTTTCGCCGACGTGCTGAAGGAGGATGACGACTACTTCGATAAGGCGCTGGAAGGTTTCACCATGTTCGCCCTCAACCAGGGTGAGGTCTGCACCTGCCCGTCCCGGGCCCTGGTGCAGGAATCGATCTACGATCGCTTCATGGAGCGCGCCATCGCCCGAGTCAAGGCGGTCAGGGGTGGCCATCCGCTGGATCCGAAGACGATGATCGGCGCCCAGGCCTCCAACGATCAGCTGGAGAAGATCCTCTCCTACATCGATATAGGGAAACAGGAAGGGGCTCGGCTGCTGATCGGCGGCGGACGACGCATCGAGGAAGGCGAGCTGAGCGGCGGCTTCTACGTCGAGCCGACGGTGTTCGAGGGAAACAATCGGATGCGGATCTTCCAGGAGGAGATCTTCGGACCGGTGCTCGCGGTCACCTCCTTCAAGACCGAAGACGAGGCGCTGGCCATCGCCAACGATACCCTGTACGGACTCGGCGCCGGTGTCTGGGCCCGGGACGGTGCGACCGCGTACCGCATGGGCCGCGGCATCAAAGCCGGCCGGGTGTGGACCAACTGCTATCACCTCTATCCAGCGCACGCGGCGTTCGGTGGGTATAAACAGTCCGGGATCGGCCGAGAGACCCATCGCATGATGCTGGACCACTACCAGCAGACCAAGAACCTGCTGGTGAGCTACAGCCCCAAGGCGCTCGGCTTCTTCTGAGCCTGGAGAGGAGCGCGGCCTTCACCGGCCGCGCTCCACCTCTTTTCTCTGATTATGTGACTTATGACGACCCGCGTAGATGTGACACCCGAAGCCGGCCGGCTCATCCAGTCGCTCCAGGAGGAGCATGGCGAGCTCCTGTTTCATCAGTCCGGTGGCTGCTGCGATGGGAGTGCGCCGATGTGCTATCCGGCCGGGGAGTTCCAGGTCGGCAGCGGCGACGTGCTGCTGGGTGAGATCGAGGGCTGCCCCTTCTACATGGGCTCCGCCCAGTTCGAGTACTGGCGGCACACCCATCTCACGATCGACGTGGTAGGCGGGCGAGGCAGCGGGTTCTCCCTGGAAGCTCCCCGGGGCGTGCGGTTCCTGACGCGCTCCCGCCTCTTCACTGAACGGGAAAGAATCGACCTTTCACTCCCGTTATTCGAGCAGTAGGGGTGATAGCGTAGGCATGATCGGATGGTATTCCCACACCGGCTGGGGACTCTCCTCGACCCGGCGCGCGATACCGAGCAACTGTTTGCGCTGCATGATGAAGTGCCCCAGCGGGAGCAGGCTCCGAGCCGTCCAGGCCGGAAGTCCGAACGGCGGGCGATAACTCTTACCGGCGCGAGCCCGGACGAGGAGACGGGTCTGGTTCTCGCCGGCGTCCTCCAGCACGAAGGCCCAGGTCATCATCGGGGTTCCGTCAGGCAAGAGCCAGCCGAGAACCAGGAAGCGCTCGGTCTCGAGCTGCAGGAGCACGAATCCCTCTTTCACGCCGGGCGCAGCGGGAAAGACGTCCCCTACCCTGACCTGCTGCAGCTCGGGCATGATCTGCTCAGCGCTGGGCCGGCCGCCATTGTCAATCGCATCGTAGCTGTACCAACCAGCCCGGTCCGCACCCATCTGCACCAGCCAGGGCCAGACCTCGTGGCGCGGACGGCGGATCGTGATGGCGTGGGTGAGCGAGTCGGTTTCCTCAGCGATGAGATCATCGCCCGGCAACCGGCGCCAGCCTTCTCCTCGACGCGCTCGCACTGATCGATAGACCACGGTTCCTCCTGAGACCCTTCAGCGTTCCAGTGCGGACCGCTCGGCCTGCCACTTCCCGGCCAGGGTCCGCCGGTCGGCGGATTCACGGCGAGTGCTGAAGCTTCCGGTAATGCGATTACCCGAGAGCTTCCCTTCGAAGACGGTCCGTGCTCGGCAGTCACAGTCCGGGTCCCAGTAGGGCGCAATGGTGCCCTGTACCCGATCGTTCTCCACTCTGACCACACGAATGTCGATTGTGGTGCTGGGCTTGGGCTGGGCGATCTCGTCCGTGTCGGCCGTTGCCCGCAACAGGTGGAGCGAAGGCGAGAAGGTGATCTCGACCTCGCCGTAGCCGGTGTCGGCCTGCTCCGGCAGGGCAAACCGGATGATACCGTGTCGCCCGGTCTCCTGACTCCAGTAACGCCCGGTCCAGTCGCCCGATAGCGTCTGAACCGCCTCCCGCGCACCCTGCACTGGGACAGGAGAGGCTTGCGGGGTCACCCGGCACGAAACCGCCGGAGCAAGGAGCGCGAGAGCCACTGCCAGCGTCTGCCGCATTGGGCCACCCGGTCTACTACTTTGAGCCTCAGGGTCCGGTCAGGACCCAGTCCGGAATGCAGGTCCCGTTCATCCGGCCCAGCGTCCGCATCACATCATCGTTGGCCGCCGTCTCCGGCACGTGAGCGGTTGCCAGCTCGAACTCGGCGCACCAGAGCCGGACCGCCTCGAGCAGCTCCTTGGTCCTCGCGGCCAACTGACGAGCCGATCCCGACTCCTGAGCCAGCTGGTTGCACTCCCTCTGCAGTTGGCTCAGCCTCTCGCCCTGCAGCCGGAGCCGCCGCGCATGTTCATCCCCCAGGAAGAGCCGCAGCTGAACACTGAGCTCTCGCTCCAACCTGATGCGAGCCGGGAGCCGGTCCACCAGGTAGCGCACCGCGTCCCACCGCTCCCAGAAGGTGGCGCCGGGATTGGTGATCGGGATCAATACCCGGTGTGCCTCGGCCATCCACTTGTCATGAGTCGCCGCCAGCGTCGGCTCCAGCATCAGCTCGGCCGCGATCGGCTCGGGTTCCAGCATCATTGCGCACATGGTGGTCTCTCTTTCTTCATCCGCTAGAGCTGCCCGGTGGCAATCCCACGAACGATGTCGGTCGTGGAGATCACCCCAACGACGCGATCGCCATCGGTCACGAACAGGCGGTGAACATCGGCGTACAGCATCGCCTGGGCCGCCTCTTTGACGTCGGCGTCGGGCCCAACGGTGAGCGGGTGGGCCGTCATGAGCTCGCGTATCGGAGTGTCGTCGAACAGAGCTTCACGAGCGACGCTGTCCGTGGCCTCGGCCTCCGACGTCAGAATGTCGGTACTGGAGATCACCCCGATCATGCGCCCCCCGCCGTCCACTACCGGGAGCGCGGAGATGTGGCAGTCGGTGAGGGTGACGATGGCCTCAGTGACCGCGGCGTCCAGCCCCACCGTCTTCACATCCTTCTGCATCAGCTCGCGGACTCGCATATACCGATCTCCCCTGCTGTGGTTGGCACGCTGAACCTCGAACTCAATCTGGTCATACGGGGCACAACCCCGGCTGAAGCCCGAGTGAAGGTCTCTTCACGCGACCGGCAGGCAACAAAAACCCCGGGCGGGAAGCCCGGGGATAAGAGGTCACGGAGGCAACCGGCTTACTTGATCAGAATCCGGTTGGCCACAGCGGGAGCCACCTTCCTGAGATGGATGACGAGCAACCCATCCTCATAGGCGGCCTTGACCTCTTTCTCCATGACCGGCGCAGGGAGGCGGAGAGTCCGGATGAATTTCCCGACTTCCCGCTCGCGACGCAGGTAGGTCTCACCCGAGGCCTCGGTCACCAGCTCCCGGCGGCCCGTGATGATCAGCAGGGTGCCGGTCAGGTTGATGTCCATGTTCTCCTTGTGGACGCCGGGCGCCTCGACCCGCACGATGAACTCTTCCGCGGTCTCGGTCACATCCAGCATCGGGTACCACTCCGCACCCGCAGCCTCATACGGGAATGGCGGAATGAACGGCTCCGGCAGGAACCCTGGGGTCAGGAAGCGATCGAAAATTCGCTCGACTTCCTCACCAAACTTCCCCGTTACGGGGGCCAGCTTCGCAACTTTCATATCACCTCCAAGTGTGAGTTCAAGTTGCGACGTGAAGATAGCATTCGGTGGATGAAGCCCGAATGAATCGCCGGTGAAACTTCTACGGCGCGGCCGGGCTCGGGATGGCGGCGCCGTGACACGCCGTGCATACCTGAGAGTTCTTGCGCTGAAGGGTGGCCGGATCGAATCCGGGACCATGGGGGTTGAACCGCCGGCCGCCCAGAGCCGAATGGCAGGTGAGACAGTCGCGCTCGGCATGGCAGGCAACACAGCTTTCCAGGTTCTGGCGGGCAGCCTGGCCGTGACCCAGCAGGAAGAACTGTTTGGCGTCATGGTAGCCGCGGCCGAGCGGGGCCCGCGCCGCCGTCACGCCGGCCTTCACGTGACAGTCGGCGCAAAATTGCCCGGTATTATGGCAATCGCCGCAGCTCGTTTCGCGGGAGTAGGCCGCGGCCGGATGGCGTGAGAGGAAGCCCGCCGGGTGATATCCCGGAGTGGGGTCTGCGGGATTCGGGCGATGACAGTCGAGGCACTGCGGCCGGACGTGGCACCCGTTACAGCTCGCGGGTCTGGCATTGGCCGGAGGGCCATGGATCTCGGAAAAATCGGCTCCATGAGACGCCGGTCGCTCGCGCTGCACGACCGCTCCCCTGCCCCGTCCGGGCCCGGACACCGGCAAAGCCTGGACTCTGGCCGGGGGGCCGATATGACAGGTGAGACAGCTCTCCTGGGTATGGCAGGTGGCACATGCGGCGGCGGACTTCCGCATCGCGGAGCCGTGATGGGTGAGAAACGCCGGGTCGGCATGGCTGGGGGGAGCCTTCAGCTCGGGCCGGCGTGCGAGCGAGCGTGGATCCGGAGCCAAGGCCTGAATCACGGGCACCTCGGGCGCATTCACGTGACACTCGCTGCAGAAATCCCGGGCATGACAGGTGGCGCATGCCGCCGATATGCCGCCCGTACCGGCGGTGGCTCGAGCCTCACGGCCGTGCTCGGCTCCGGCGAACTCCGGACTCTGATGTGATTCCGGAACCGGAAACCGCGACACGTCGTCGCGGGTGAGGCGCGATGCGCGGGCCAGGGTGACGTGGCAGCTGGCGCACGCTGTATCGGGAGCAGCCAAGTGCGCCGTCCGAATTCCGTGACAGTCGAGACAGCGCTCCACCACGGCCAGGCGGACTCGCATCCGGTCGCGACCCACCGAGTGACACGAACCGCAGCTGACGCTGGAATCGCCCTTGGCCCGGACGGCCTCCGCGTGTCTCTGGTGGGTAAACTTCAGGTTGGTGCGAGGGAGCTGACTGGGTGCGCGCCAGTCAACCGCGCGTTCGATCTTCCCATCGTGACAGGTGGCGCAACCGCTCGCTCGAGGCCAGAGTGGCTGCTCCGTTTGATACACACCGGCGTGGCAGCTGGTACAGCTGGGGAACAGCTTTCGATGCTGCCAATGATCGAACCCGTCACTGCCCTGGGCGGTGGCCTGCTGATAGGTCACCATCAGCATCACGACGACACTCCCCCCAACTCGTGAGACCCATCTCATGAGCCGGCTCGGGGGCGGGTTCGGATGGCTCGGGGCAATGGAGTGGCATCAGCGCCACTGCCAAACAGCAGGGTGACCCGGGCGTTGAGGCGGGTCTGGTTCCAGTCCAGCCCACTGACATCCGGCCGGCGGCGATCCTCCCGGTAGTGCGCTCCGCCGACCGCGATCCTGATGCGGGACGTCGCGCGCCATTCCGCATCCAATCCGAGGACATCCACTCCCGCCTCCTCGAAGCGGAACTCCAGCGGGCGATCCAGGGTGGTGCCGTAGACAGTCAGCGTGAGATCGGGCCGAAGCGCAGCGGTAATGGTCCCCTCGAAGCCGTGGGACGAGGCCCCGGGCCCATACTCCTCGCGATAGCCGGCATCGATGGTCCAGATGCCGTTCGGGCTGTACGACCCGCCGATGCCGAACCGCCAGCCGTCAGTGTCCACGTTGACCAGCGGCGTCTCGGTTTCCGTGCCCGAAAACCCGTATCGTTCCCAGTTGGATCTGAGCTCGACTCCCCGCAGCGGCCGGATCCAGACTGCGGCATCGAGCGCGTGATACGGCACTGGGCTGAATGCACCCCAAATGGTCCAGAGATCGAAGTGCGGCCGGTACTGCCGGACGCCGAGCGTTGCGGTGATGCGCGGTGTGAGATAGCGGAGCGTAGCATCGGCGTTGCCGAACCAGGTGTTCGCCAGATCGTATTCCGCTCCGGCAGTCAGGCTCCAGTGCCGCACCAGCCGCAGCTCACCCGAGAGCGCCGCCCGCTCGGAGGCCAACTGGTCGGACTCCCGGTCCACCTCACGCTGGTAATCCAGCCGCAGGTCGCCGTAGCGGCTGGACCAACCCACGGCTCCCCCCACCATCAGGGAGCGTTGCCTCGGCTGAAAGTCATCGAGTGGATTCAGCGCCGCGCTCGAGAGCGGGAGGGCGGTGGCGCGCGCCAGACCCAAGCCTCCATAGACCTCAGCATCGACGCCCAGCCCTGAGAGCCGGAGCATTCCCCGTCCCCCATCTATGCCCCCAAAGCCGAGTCGGTTGACAATCAGCTGGCGGCCTCCTCGGATGGTCCAACCAGGCGTGGCGTAGTCGGCATAGGCCTCGATGAGCTGGGCGGCCGGGTCGGTTCCGGGCCAGTCGGTCTCTCCCAGATCCACGCCCACTCGTCCGTTCAAGTGAAGGCTCAGCCCGCTCACGCCCAGCCCCCACATGGTGAGATCGGCACTGCTGACGAGGGGACCGCCTTGCCGATAGGGCCCGGTCCGGAAGAAGAAGCAGTGGGTGGCCCCGGGAGGACAGCGCACGAAGAAACCGTCTACCGTCTGGAAGCCACCAGTGGGAGCCAGCACGACGTCGCCGACGGGTACGCTGTCGGCTTGCACTCCCCGGTAGGCCACGGCCTGCACCCGGCTGTCGAGCCGGAGTCGGTACCCCTGTCCGTGCCCGCT
>DASSED010000192.1:0-19872 GCA_035695405.1 Gemmatimonadales bacterium | reverse complement strand
TGGTCATCTCCGGCTCGCCGGCGGAATTCGGCCGGCCGGCCGAACACGTACCGCGCCACTTCGTAGCCCAGCTGCTCGTCGATCAGGGCACCGGCGCCATTGAAGACCGAGTCGCTGACCTGGACATCATGGGCCCGAAGCCGGTCATACACCTCGCGACGCATTTGGGGGGTGACCTTGAAGGACTCCGACTTGATACCGTGGGCCTTCTTGGCCTCGAGCGCAATGGACGTCAATGCATCACGGTATTGCGGCAGGGCATTCCCCAGCGCCTTGGCGAAGTCACGTTCCGAGCTGGTGAGCGTGTCGGGACGGATCACCAGATCGGGGACGATACCACCGCCACCGCGCACCACCCGTCCCGCGTCGGTGTGGAAGATCGGGCGCTCCTTCAGAGCTGAATCGGTGGACGCCTTGTCGGGGGCTCCCAGAACCGTGTCGGAGACGACCGCCATCGCGGCTTGCGCCGCCTGATCTTCCTCATCCTTGGCGATGCGCTGAATCGTCCGCCCGCTCGGGGTATACCACCGTGCCGTCGTCAACTTGAGGGCCACACCATCTCCCAGCGGAAACAGCGTCTGGACTAACCCCTTGCCGAAAGTGGGAGCGCCGACCACTACGGCACGGTCGTGATCCTGAAGCGCGCCGGCGATGATCTCGGCGGCGCTGGCCGTGCCATCGTTCACCAGCACAACGATCGGGAGGTCGGGCCAGGTCTGCCGGGCCTCGTCGTAAAACTCCTTGGTTGATCCGCGAGCCCGGCCCCGGGTGGAAACGATCTCCTGGCGCGCATCGAGGAACAGGTCGGCCACTTTGACCCCCTGATCGAGCAAGCCACCGGGATTGCCCCGCAGATCCATGATGAGGGACTTCATCCCCTTGGCCTTCATCGACGCGATCTCCTGCCGGAGCTCTTCGGCCGATGTTTCACTCACGGGGTTGAGGGAGATGTACCCCACCCCACCACCGAACATGGTGCCAGGCGGAACCGAGCGCATATGGATCTGAGCCCGGGTCAGCCGGTACTTGATAGGATCGGTGATCCCCGCGCGACGAATGGTAATAACCACCTTGGAACCCGCCTCACCGCGAAGCGCTTTGACCGCCTCGTCGTTCTTCCAGCCCTCGGTGGATTTCCCATCGACCTCGATGATCTGGTCCCCAGTCTCGATCCCCGCTCGTTCTGCCGGAGTTTCCGGCAACGGCGCCACGACGGTAATCCAGCCGTCGCGCACGTCGATCTGAATACCCAGACCGGCGTAGTTGCCGGAGGTCTGCTCGGTCAGCGCCTTGTAATCGTCACCGGTAAGGAGAACCGAGTAGGGGTCCTTCAACTGCTCCAGCATGCCGCGGGTGGCCTTCTGGTAGAGATCGGTTTCGCCGACAGAGTCCACGTAATAGGTGCTCACATGGCTTAGGACATCGTCGAACAGGCGCGCCTGCTGGTAGACGTTGCCTTCGCTGGCCACTCCTCGCTGAAGGAGCCAGCCACCGCTTAAGAATGAGATTACCGCCACCAGAACGATCACGCCCCAGCGCTGCTTCATATTGGCCTCCGCTCCCGCAGAATAGCTGAACATTTCGGTTACAATGCGCAACTCATGCTGTTGCGTCAGGTATGGCCGAGGCGGGAGACAGGCTCGGCCCCGACGGCTAGCTCACGGCTTGGTATAAGGTTACCCTACTGGTGCCGAAAAAACTTCGGGGGCAGCCTCGCAGATCGCAGACCACGCCGCCTGCAAGAGCTGGTCCGGCGGTAACCTTCCATCTAAATGTCGCACCCCTTTGCCCTGGACCGCTAGGTAGAAGTCCACCACCCGACGATGAAACTCGGCGCTCTCCCGGTCCAGCCGATCCTGGCGCTTTCCCGCAGCTACCTGACGGGCCAACCCCAGCTCCGGCGCAAGATCCAGGATAAGCGTGAGGTCGGGCCAAATGCCGCCGGTGGCAGCCCGATTTCCGGCCCGGACCAAGTCAGGGTCCAATCCCCGTCCCGCCATCTGATACGCCTCTGTGGACAGAGCATACCGGTCGGAGAGTATGACGCGCCCGGAGGCGAGGGCCGGCCCTATGGTGGATTGCACCAGATCCGCTCTGGCTGCGAGATAAAGGAAGAGTTCCGCCAATGGGCCGATTGGGTGATCCGGATTGAGCAGAGCATCACGGGCGATTTCCGCCGCCCTGGTACTGCCGGGCTCGCGCACCACGACCGGGTCCACCCCAGCCCGCCGCATCCTGTTGGCGAGCGGGCCCACCAAGGACGACTTGCCCGAGCCTTCGGGACCCTCGAGTACGAGAAAGAACCCGCGCCGACTCATCCCAGCGTGATGATGCTGCTGGCGGCTCCCTTTTCCATCCCTTCGCTGATCTGCTGATTTACCCGAGACATCAGCTTCTCGAAGTTCGACCGGGCTACGACGTACGCCTGACCGGTGGGACTCATCTCCAGGTCACGCACGGCAGTTTCATAGGCTTCGGCGGTGGCCTGGTCGGGCATCTGACCGGTCGAGACCGCCTGGTCCACCCGGCGCGCCAGGGTTTGGATCTGGTCGAGCTTCGCGACCGTGTCCTTATCTTCTCGGAGCGAGGTCTCGGCTCGCTTGAGTGCCTGATATTCCGCCGATTGGCCGATCAGGCGGCCCAGGTCCTGTGCCTTGTCCCAGATCACGATGTCCGGCTCCTCCTCGCGAGCAAGTATCGCTCACGACCAAATAGGTCTAGGTGAATTGACGCATCTTCCCAACCTAGCGCCGCCGCCGCCTGTGCCGCTGCGTGAGCCCGGGTGCAGTCCACTTCCAGCATCAACCAGCCGCCGGAACGGAGAACCCTGCGGCCGTCCTGAAGCAACCGGGCGGTGGCTTCGAGTCCATCTTCTCCGCTGACCAGAGCCACCTCGGGCTCCCATGTCCGCACCCCGGGGTCAAGCTCGCGATACTCTTCGTTGGTAAGATACGGCGGATTGGAGATCAGCGCGTCGAGGGACTGATCGGCCAGGGCACTACAGAGGTCGGCTTGGATCAGGGTGATCCTTGCGTTGACCAGTTGCCGATTGATCTGGGCCAGTGCCAGGGCTTCCGCCGAGCGATCCAATCCCAGGATGAGATCAAAGCCTCCCTCCATTGCCAGGCTCAAGGCAAGGCAGCCCGAGCCGGTCCCGATATCCGCTACCCGGCCGGTCCTCTGCCGCTCGAGCAGTAAATCGACCAGACCCTCGGATTCAGGTCGCGGTATCAAGGCACGACGATCGCTCTTGAGCACTAGGTGCCGGAAACCGGCCCAGCCGGTCACATGGGCCAGCGGCTCTCCACCGGAGCGGCGCTCGACCAGCTGCCGATAGCGGTGCACAGCCGAGGGCTCGATCACCATCCGATCCGCGAGCAAAGCGTCCACCGCGCTGGATTGACTCAGCTCACTCCAGAGGCGGAGGGCCTCCCGGCGGGGCTCGGACAATCCCGCTCGCTGTAGGTCCACGGCTCCCTGTTTCAGCATTGTGTTCAGGGAGACCCCCACCTCAGGCATCGATCAGCTCCTGCCGGCCCGCCATCCGAAGGGCATCGATGAACTCGTCGAGATCCCCGTTGAGTACCTCGGCCAGGTTATGGACCGACAGGTTGATCCGGTGATCGGTGATGCGGCTCTGGGGATAGTTGTATGTCCGGATTTTGGCGGAACGGTCTCCGGTGCCCACCATGGACCGCCGTTCCTTGGCGCGCGCCGACTCTTGTTCCGCCAGCATCCGGTCCAGCAGACGGGCGCGCAGCACTTCCATCGCCTTGAGCTTGTTCTGGAGTTGGGACTTCTGGTCCTGCTGGCTCACGACCACACCGCTCGGGAGATGGGTGATCCGAACTGCGCTGTCCGTCGTGTTGACGCTTTGGCCTCCGGGTCCCGAAGAGCGGAACACGTCGATCTTGAGATCCTGAGGCTCTATTTTGATATCCACCTCCTCCGCTTCGGGGAGGACCGCCACCGTGGCGGCAGAGGTGTGGATTCGCCCCTGGGTCTCGGTAGCAGGAACGCGCTGGACCCGGTGAACTCCTGACTCTCGCCGCAGCAGGCCGTAGGCCTCCTGCCCCCGCACCGCTACGATTGCCTCCTTGATGCCCCCGAGAAGCCCTTCGCTGATGCTGATCGGCTCCCAGAAAAGATTGTGGCGCTCGCTGTAGCGCTGGTACATGCGATATAGATCAGCCGCGAACAATGCGGCCTCGTCTCCGCCGGTCCCTGCCCGGATTTCAATGATGGCATCGCGATCGTCGTGGGGATCTCGAGGCAGGAGCAGCTCATGCAACTGGGAGGTGATAGCCGAGATCTCGGGTGCGAGTCGGTTCAGATCCGCCTTGGCCAGGGCGGCGAGCTCGAGATCGGTTTCATCCGTCAGCTCCCGGGCCTGGTCCAGCTCGTCCTGAAGCCGGGCGAGCCGCTCAGCCAGTCTGACGACTGGAGCGAGCCGGGTATGCTCTCGGCCGAGAGAGCGCAATTTCTCGGGATCTTTGGCGACACTGGGGTCGGCTAGGGCCTGCCCAACCTCCTCCGCCCGCGCAAGAGCCTGGCGGAGTCGGGACTCCATGGGTTAGGCCTTGGGCGCTGCAGCCGCGGGCTCCGACTGGTACTTCCGGCGGAACCGGTCAACCCGGCCGGCGGTATCAACCAGGCGCTGCTTACCCGTAAAGAAGGGGTGGCATTGGGCGCACACTTCGACGTGAATCGATGCGGCGGTCGAGCGGGTTTCGAACTGGTTGCCGCAGGCGCATTGGACCATGAGCTTGCGGTAATGGGGATGCAGATCGGCCTTCATGGGTGCTCCTCAGAATGTTCGCGCTAAGCCGTTCAATTTAGCCGGCTTTGAGCAAGACTGGAAGGATGGGAAGGTCGCTCTCAGTTCATGGTTCCGATTTCCTTATCTGAAGCTCCTGCCTCCGCATCTCATGCCGACCTGTCCAGTCTCTAGCTCCTGATTGACACTCCTACCGCTCGCAAGTATGCTACCCCCAAACACTTCCACAAACCCGAGGCGCGAGTGCCCTTGTCCCCGATGGAGGTCCTCAGGAAGGTTCCCCTCTTCTCCGGTCTGGGAGAGGCCGACCTCGCGGCGTTTGCCGATCTGACCCGAGAGCGGAGTTACCCCAAAGGCAGCGTCATCGTATTCGAGGACGATCCGGGTGATGCCCTCTTTCTGGTTGCGGCTGGACAGGTCAAGGTGGTGCTCATCGCGGAGGATGGGCGCGAGGTCATCCTCTCCGTGCTGGGCGAAGGGAGCTTCTTCGGAGAAATGGCCGTCATCGATGAAGAGCCCCGCTCGGCCCACGTCATCGCCATGGATGATTCTAGTTTGTTGGTGCTCCGCCGCGAGGACTTTCACGCTCGCCTCAGAAGCTCGCCCGAGGTAGCCATCTCGCTGCTCAAGGAAATTTCGCGCCGCCTCCGGCGGGCCGACGAAAAGATCGGCAGTCTGGTTCTGCTCGACGTCAACGGCCGAGTGGCCCACCTCCTGCTCCGTATGGCGGAGGATGAAGGTGGAGACCGCATTACGCGCAAGCTCACGCATCACACTATCGCTCAAATGATCGGATCGAGCCGAGAGACGGTGTCCCGAACGATGCGTAATCTGGTTGAGCGCGGCATCATCCAGGTGACGCGCAAGGATATAACGCTCAAAGACCGGCGCTCGTTGATGTTGGCTGCTCGACGGGGGGCGTGATTACCGTCACCCGGCCCTCGTGATTCTGGCCGCTGCCCCTTCCCCAATGGGAAAAGAGGTTGCGGCATGGCTTCACCCGCCGCCAGCGATAACTCGTGGCACACTCGCTGAAATTCTGGGGAACTCGGGGCTCCATCCCCACTCCCGGGCCCGATACTGCACGCTATGGCGGGAACACCGCATGTATCAGCTTGGATGGAAATGGAGGGCGGTTAGTTATTCTGGACGCCGGGAGTGGTCTTCGTCCTCTCGGGCATGAACTCATGAAGCAGCGCGGCAGCGCGCTCTCCGCCGACATACTTCTTTCGCATACCCATTGGGATCACATCCAGGGCTTGCCCTTCTTTAAACCGCTGAGCTCCAGCGGTACGTCCGTGTGCATCTATGGGGCGGAGCAAGAGGGTGTTCCGCTGAAGGAGATCCTGGGGCGACAGATGGACCCGATGGTCTTCCCGGTGCCGCTCAACGCTCTTGCCGCCGCACTCACTGTGGTGCAGATCGAGGAGGGAGAATTCGAGATCGATGATTTTCGAATCTGCGCCCTGCGGCTGCGGCACCCTGGAACGACTCTGGGCTACCGCCTGGCTCGTCGAGGCGGTGGTCGGGAGATCGCCTACGTCACCGATAATGAACTGGGACCCGGGGGCTCCTACGAAGTGGCGGACAACTGGCGCGAGCTGCTGGTCCAATTCGTCGGGGGAGTGGACACCCTAATTCACGACGCGATGTACTCGGACCAGATCATTCAAGCGCGGGCTGGTTGGGGTCATTCGACGCCCCGGCAGGCGGTGGATCTGGCCCGGGAAGGCCGTTGCGGACGGCTGATCCTCTTCCATCACGAGCCGGAGCACACCGACGATGACCTGGACCGGCTGGTGGCCGACACTCGCCGCTATGCCGGGCAAGTTGCCCCCAAGCTGGAGGTTCTGGCAGCGACGGAGGGCATGGAGTTCCTGCTGTAAGAGGGAGCGGTATGAGATCAGCTATAGCCGGTGTTCTGACGCTCTTCGCCTTTACGTCTCCGGACCGTCTCATCGCTCAGGGGGGCTCGGTCACTATCGCCGTTCTTCCCTTCGGAGACCGGGGATCATACGGTCAGGACAAAGAGGTTTTTAGGGCACTCACGCTAGGCATTCCCGCCACGCTGGTGAGCGAGCTCAGCGGGCATCCGACGCTCCGCCTGGCAGAGACAAGCCGGATTCTTCGGGCACTCCAAAACGAGCAGAGTTCCAATTCGAGAATCGATGCCGCAACAGCCGCCCGAGTCGGAAAGCAGGTGGGAGCTCGTTATGCCGTGACCGGCAACTTCGCGGATTTCTACGGCAGGTTCCACCTGGACGCGAGAGTGGTGGACACCGAGAGCGGGCAGATCCTCAAGGTGGTGTCCAACGATGATCCCAAGCTCCAGGAGCGCGCCGATCTTTATCGGATTATCCAGGGGGTGGCCCATCGGGTTCTGGAGGTCGCCAGCCCGGATGCACTGGTTTCCGCGGCGAGTGAATCCGAGCGAATGGTGATTCCCACCGAGGCGATCAGTCAATTCAGTCTGGGGCTGCTCTATGAAACCCAGGGCGACAGGATCAGAGCCGGCGAACATTATCAGCGGGCCCTGGCCCGCTATCCCAATT
This sequence comes from Gemmatimonadales bacterium, assembly GCA_035695405.1. GTDB lineage: Bacteria > Gemmatimonadota > Gemmatimonadetes > Gemmatimonadales > GWC2-71-9 > CAVVWJ01. Next base: position 12,543 of record DASSED010000192.1, on the reverse strand, counting down.
ATCGCGACGCGGAAGCAGGCATACGCCGGGTACGGGGCTCCTAGGGGCGGGCTCGCTTCACCAGGCCAGCCGCTAGGCCAAGCTGAGCGGGGAGCGCCAGCGCGATGACCTGGCCATTTATCTGATAGAAGGCCGGGAGCACCTTTAAGACCAGTCCCAGCAGCGACATCCCCGCGACCAGCAAGGCGAGCGTACTCGCAGTCCGAGCTCTTCCGATCCGTTCCCCCGCAGCGCTCGGGACCAACCAAAGGAGTGGCAGGGCCAGGAGATTGAGCTGGAGTAGGTTCTCGTTGTAGTAGGCAGCGGTATGATCGGTCAGTCCCCAGAGGCCCGCCAACACCAGCCCACCGAGACCACTGAGCAACACCCATCCCAGAGCAAGGACGTAGAAGCCGATCCTCGCGGTACGAGTGGAGCTGCGGGCCAGGGCGAACACTGCAGCCCCGATGGCGACGCCGAGTAGCAGGTATCCTGGAACCCAGTTGGGTGGAGACTCCGGTGGGGCTCGATCGGTCGACTCAAACAGGGTTCGCTCAGAACGGACCAGCGGGTGGGCCACGCCGTTTTCGCCCCTGATTGTCACCGCTCTCAGATGCTTCCGCATGGCCAACGGCAAAAACATCTCTTGCCACTGGGAGATTGGCCGATCCGTTGGGTGACCCAGCGCTAGAAGCAGCGCGGTATAGATCGGGGGATCATTCGAAGTGAGCCGGAGGGTGTGAAACCGATAGGTGTGGCCGGTTGATCGGCCAGCCGTCTGGTTTTCGATTTGCCCCCCGAGCGCCCGATCGAGCGCGTCGCGCACCCGGGTGGAGCAGTTGTCCCGGTAGTAGTCGTAATGGTAGAACCGATTCTCCGGCCGTTCGTTCCACTCCAGAAATTGCTGTAGCTCGCGCCGGGACCGAGGCGGGATGTCGAGCTCCTGTACCCAGACGGACCGATTAGCCCGGCGATACAGCTCGAGATATGACTGGGCGGAGAATCCTTGCATCCAGTACCACATCCGCCCCTGAGCAAAGCGCAGCAGGAAATTGTGTTGCCGAAAGTCGAACAGCCCGTAGTTATAAGCCTGGTCGGTGCCGTTGATAGGATCGTGAATCCAGATGGCGTTGTGGCCGAATCGTTCCCACACCCGCTTCCCAGGTCCCATGGTCATGAGATAGACGGTGAGGCTGTCGTGCGGAGAAGCGGGGAGGCGGGGAGGCGGGAAAGGAGAAACTTGCCCCGTGAGAGCCGACGATGGGCACAGGCAGACACAGCCTGTGAGAACCAGACAGTACAGCGATCTGCCGATATTTCGGGCCGCCCAGCTTCCCCGCGTCCCCCCCTCCCCGCCGTTCACAGACTCACGTCTCGTCCATCGAAGGCAGAGCGGTAGATCGCGTCCAGCACCTTGTGCAGGGTGAGATGCTCCTGAAGCGAGGGAATCCGAGCCTGTCCTGCGATAGCCGCTTGAAAGTGGGCCCACTCGGCTCGATATGATGCGGTGAAGGCGTTCTCACGACCTACCGATCCGGTAGGACTCACATCCACCGCGACGCCGTGGAGCTCCTTCCAGACGTTGAGGGGATTGATGCCGGCTGAGCCTTTGCTTCCTCGGACACCCACCCCGAATCGCTCGCCCTCACCCAGATGGCGCCAGGTGACATCTACGAACACCGACATGCCGTTCTCGCAGACGACGAAGGCGCTTCCTGATTGCTCCACGGTTCGATCCTTACCCGCTGGGTCCAGGCTGGCGCTGACCCGGGACGGAGGAGAGCTTCCCCCGAGCCATAATCCCAAATCCAGGATCGAGAGTCCCAAATCCAGCATGGCCCCGCCACCGGCTTCGTCCCGGCGTTGACGCCAACCGAGCTGCGACCGGCTGGGCCGGAACACGTGCCAGCTCCCTCGCACGCTCTGGATGTTTCCCAACTCTCCGCTCTGAACGAAGCTCCTGACGATCTGCACATCGGGGCGGTAGCGGTGATTCATCCCGACCATGACCACGCGATCGTACTTCTCCGCTGCGCGGATGATGCGCTGCACGCTCATAGCCGACATCCCGAGCGGCTTCTCAACCAGGACGTGGAGCTTGGCGGAGAGTGCCGCCAGGAGGTGGGATTCGTGTAAATGGTTGGGGGAGCAGATGACAACCGCATCGAGCGCCGCGTACCGCAAGAGCTCTTCGATATCGTCGTAGGCGTCTTTGACCCCGAACCGATCGGCCAAGGCGCGGGCCTTGGGCAGGTCCGTGTCGCAGATGGCTTGCACCTCGACGCTCCGCATCTTCTTGAGAACCGGCAGATGCGCCACCTGGGCGATCGCGCCGCCTCCGACGACGGCGACGTTGAGACGCTCAGTGGCAACCGTGCGACCGGAGGTCACGAGTATTTACTCATCAATAGCGGCGCTCCAGTCTGGTTCCCGGAAAGTAGGCTGCCAGGATCTGCTCATATCCCTGCCCTGCTCTGGCGCGACCAACCGCACCCCACTGGCATAGCCCCACCCCATGGCCTGAACCCATGCCGTCGATGGTTAGGTGCGTCACCCGCTGGCCCGCGCTGGTTGCCACGACGGTAAACGCTGTACTGCGAAGGGGCTCGCCGCTGGTCAGCCGCATGACCTGGCGGATGGCTGGGCCATCAATCCGAACTTCCGGACCACCCAAGCCAATCGCCAGCTGGCCCACTCGCCCAGACGCGGTGCGACGAGTGACCCGTACGTCGCTGATCTCCCGCACGTCCTCCCGCTGGAGGGAGACCAATGGAAGGTTCCGCTGCAGCGTGGCTCGCAGGGCATCGCCGGTCCACTCTTCGTGCCACCGGTATCTGGGCGAGATGCTGCAATAGACGCTTCCGGTCTCCGACTGGTCGGAGACGGAATGGAGATATGGTCTCGCCGCTCCCCGAAAGACTTCTGCACCATCAGCGGTGCGTCCGCCACAGGTGGAATAGAAGAATGCCTCGATCGGTGCTCCATTGTACGTGAGCACCCGGCCCCGTGTGGCCGCGACCGCACTCCGGCCCTCGGGTGTCTCGCTGCCTTGCCCGCCGTACACCTGATCGGCCACCGATGCGGAGACGTCGTAGCCCCTCGATCTCCAGGGACCCAGATGGCGCAACGCGAAGGTGCGGGACACCACGGCCTGCGCCTTCAGGGCCGCCGATTCGCTGGGATCGCGGCGGCCCATCTCGGCCGATACCACACCCTGCAGGTAGGCCTCGATGCCGAGTCGATTCACCACGGTGATGCCACTGTCTCCCGCCAGCACCGTGATGGTGCCCCAGTACGAGCGGCCATTCACCCGAACCAACCCATTCGGCTCGGCCGGTGCGAGGGTGATGGACTCCAAGGGGGAGGAGCTCCAGCCACGGCTTGCGAGCACGAAGGCCGGTCCACTCCGGCTTACCTGCCAGGTCTCACCTCGAGGGACCATCCACAGGTGCGATCCATCCGGGAGCGACACCGAGAGCGCTTGCCCACCACCGATACTCGCTGAGGATGCCGCATTGACGAGACCGACGCGGATCTCGGGATCACGTCCTGCAGGTGCCGGCGGAGCACCCGGCTCGGTGGTCGGCCGCCCTCCCGAGACGCAGCTCGCGAGCCAGAGCGCCAGGAGTCCGAGCCCGAGCCGACGGGCCAGCGATCCATTAGCCGCGATAGTTACCAAACTTGAGCTCGATACCGAAATCTTCGCCTCTCAGATAGGCGATCACTGCCTGGAGTTCGTCGCGCGAGGGGGCGGTAATCCGGATCTCGTCTCCCTGGATTGCCGCCTGAACCTTCTTGAAGCCTTGGTCTTTGACCGCCTTGACGATCTTCTTGGAGACGTCCTGCGGAATACCCTGAGTGAGACCGATGGTGCGGCGGACGCTTTGACCAGTGGCCGCCTCGAGCTCACCCAGCTTGAGATTCTTCACCGGTACTCCCCGCTTGATCATCTTGGTTTGGAGCACATCCACCAAGGCTTCCATCCGGAACTCATCGTCCGCGCTCAAGCGAATCTCGGCCTTGGCACGGTCGAAGTTCACGTCGCAATGGGTGCCCTTAAAGTCGTACCGCTGGGCGATCTCTTTCAGGGTTTGATTCACGGCGTTATCGACCTCCTGGAGGTCAGCGCCGGTGGACACGTCGAAGGAAGCGTTGCTGGCCATAGCACTCGGATCGAGGGGACAACAGACTGATGTGGCGAAGACGTCGGAAGAATTACCCCGGCGATAGGGCTCCAGCAAGCGCGATGCCGCAGCTTGACAGCTTTCCCGAGGGACTATAAAGTGAAGACCACGGCGGTGGATTTAGGGCCACTTGCTCCCGCCGGGTGCTAGCGCACCAACCAAAGAGCTAAAGCGCCGGACACTGCCCTCCGCGCTTCCAGCCCGGGGGGCATTTTGCTCCCCAGAACGAAAGGTTCACCGGTGGGCTATCTGATCCCCATGCGTTGCCGAATTTGCTGCATGTGCCGCCCCGGCACGGGGTGGACCGAGCATTCGGCGTACGCGCGATGGGAGACATAGAGCCAGCAGTCTCCGTTCGAACCAACGATCCGAGGCCCGGCCACCAACACTGGCCGGGCCTCTTGATTTCTCACTCGATCCGAGGAGCGCGTCCATGACGTACCATCCTGACACGCTGGCGGTTCACGCGGGACAAGTAGTAGATCCCGCGACCAATGCGCGGGCGGTCCCGATCTACTCGACCACGAGCTACGTCTTCAACGACACCCAACATGCGGCAGACCTCTTCGGGCTCCGGGTGTTCGGGAACATTTATACCCGGATCATGAACCCGACCAGCGATGTGTTCGAGAAGCGCATCGCAGAGCTCGAGGGCGGCGTGGCGGCGCTGGCTGTCGCCAGCGGACAAGCGGCGACGACTCTCAGCATCCTCAACCTCGCCCTTGCCGGTGATAACCTGGTCTCGTCCCAAACGCTGTACGGCGGAACCTATAACCTGTTCGAATACACCCTGCCCAAGTGGGGGATAAAGACCAGGTTCGTCGACATTCACAACCTCGATCAGGTGCGGGCAGCGATTGACGAGCGGACCCGGCTCCTCTTTGTGGAGACCATCGGCAATCCGAGACTAGACGTCCCCAACTTCGAGGCCCTGGCCGACATCGCTCACGCCGCGGGGATTCCTTTGGTGGTGGACAACACCTTCGGGGCCGCCGGCACCCTGAGCCGGCCAATCGATTACGGGGCGGACATCATCGTCCATTCCGCCACCAAGTGGATCGGTGGTCACGGTACGGCAATCGGTGGAGTCGTGGTGGACGCCGGCAAGTTCGACTGGGCCAGCCCGAGCTCCCGGCGACGCTTCCCGGAGTTCACCACCCCGGATCCCTCTTACCACGGACTCGTGTATACCGAAGCGTTCGGCCCTGCTGCCTTCATCATCAAGCTGAGGGTACAGCTGCTGCGGGATCTGGGGCCGGCGCTCTCGCCCTTCAATTCGTTCCTGTTTCTCCAGGGGCTGGAGACCCTGCCCCTCCGGATCCAGCGGCATTCGAGCAATGCGCTGGCCGTGGCGCGCTGGCTGGCGCAGGATTCCCGGGTCGAGTGGGTGTCCTATCCGGGACTCGAGAACCATCCCGAACACAAGAACGCGGCCAAGTATCTGCAGGGCGGCTTTGGTGGGGTTCTCACCTTCGGGGTCAAGGGCGGCCACGCCGTGGCAAAGGCCCTCATCGATCGGGTCAAGCTTTTCTCCCTGCTCGCCAACGTGGGCGACGCCAAGTCACTGATCATCCACCCGGCCTCCACGACGCACGAGCAACTCAGTCCCGAGCAGCAGCGCGCCACAGGAGTCACGCCAGAGCTGGTGCGGCTGTCGGTCGGCATTGAGAACGCACGGGACCTGATTGACGACCTCGATCAGGCATTGGGTCAGCGCCCCGCGGCCGCAGCCACCGTAACGGCGGAGAAAGTGGGCGCCGGCCGGTGAGCTGGCTGCACGCCGTCAAAGTCGGGAGTGATGCGCTCACGGCTTCGGAGCGCATCGCTCTCAGCATTCGCGCTCCACGGCGACGTCCTGGCTCCGGGCCCAAAGCACACATCACTCCCATCGAGTCACCGGTCAGTCGGAGAGCATATGTCAGCAATTGATGCACTGGTACAGGCCAACCGGGAATACGCCAGGACCTTTGATCTGGGAAGCCTCCCGATCCCGCCGGCCCGAAAGCTGGCGATCGTCACCTGTATGGATTCAAGAATTTTTCCCTCGCGGGCGTTCGGGTTAAAGGCCGGCGACGCCCATATCATTCGCAATGCTGGTGGGCGGGCTCGCGAGGCGCTCCGGTCACTGGTGATCTCCCAGCGCTTCATGGGCACCAGCGAGGTGGCGATCATCCATCACACTGACTGCGGCTCGCTCCGGTTCACCAACCAGGACATTCACGCCAAGATCAAGCAGGATCTCGGCGCGGACTCCAGCCATATCGATTTCCTGCCGTTCATCGACCTGGAGGAGAGCGTCCGTGAGGACGTCGCGTTCCTGCTCTCATCTCCGCTCATTCCCCCGAGCGTCCTGGTTCGCGGTTTCATCTATGACGTGCAGACCGGAAGACTGAAGGAGGTCACCTTCGAGCCGGCAGTCGAGCGCAAATGACGGCGACGGTCAACGTCGGGTGGCCCACTCGGGATTTCGCCCTGAGTGATCTCACTACCGAGAAGGGCCGAGTCCTCACCGGATTACAGCTGCGCTACCGGGTCATCGGTAATGTGGCAGCCGCGGCGCAGAACGGTTGGATCCTGGTCTTTCACGCCCTCACCGGGAGCGCCGACGTGGAAGCCTGGTGGGGACCTCTGGTGGGCCCGGGCCGGGCACTCGACACGTCCCGGCACGCCATCGTGTCCGCCAATCTCTTGGGCGGGTGTTACGGGTCGACCGGACCTGCCGAGTGGCTCTCGCGCACGGGGGATCGTTTCCCCGAGCTCACGCCGGTCGATCTCGCGCGAGCCCACATTCCCCTGCTTGAGCATCTCGGCGTGCGAAGCCTCGCCTTGGCCACCGGGGGGTCGCTGGGGGGTATGGTCGCGCTTCAGTGGGGCCGTATCACCAGTGTCCCTACCGAACGGCTGGTGGTTTTCGCAGCCCCCGCGGCCGCATCGCCCCAGGCCATCGGATGGAACGCAGTCCAACGCATGGCTATCGAGGCCGACCCCGCCTGGAAGCAGGGCGAATACCCGGCTGGGAAAGGTCCGGAAGCAGGACTCGCCGCCGCCCGGGCCCTGGCCATGATCACCTACCGCTCGGGCGCGGAGTTCCAGGCCCGATTCGGGCGCCAGTCCTCACGTTCCCGGAACATGTTTGATGTCGAGTCATACCTCCGACGCCAGGGCGACAAGCTGGTCGCGAGGTTCGATGCCGCAAGCTATGTCGCGCTGATGCGAGCGATGGACCTGCAGGACGTGGGCGACCTTGTGCGGGCGGCGCAGGAAACCGCCCAGCGCGTGAGGCGGGTAATCGGCGTGGGAATCGACTCGGACATTCTCTACTTGCCGACCGAGGTGCGGGACTGGGTTGCGGCGTATCGGGCCGCCGGCGCCAACGCGGAGTACCGCGAGATCGCCTCGCTCTACGGCCACGACGCATTTTTAATCGAGTGGGACCAGGTGGAGGGGATTCTTCGGAGCTAAGCCAAAAAACTCTCCAGCGCTCTCGCCCGGCTCACGTGCCGGAGCCGGCTCAACGCCTTTTCCTTAATCTGCCGCACTCGCTCGCGGGTGATTCCCAACAGACTTCCAATCTCTTCCAGGGTCATCGGCTCCGGGCCATCCAGCCCGAAGTAGAGCCTGAGGATCTTGGCCTCACGCTCCTTGAGCGTGGACAAGACCTCCTCGATGGATTCGGTGAGCGCGTGCTCGAAGGTCTCCGAATCGGGACCGGGGTTCTGAGTATCGGGTAGGTAGTCGAGGAGCTTGTTGTCTTCGCCCGGCGTGAGGGGGGCGTCGAGCGAGAGGTGGTTCTGGGAGATGGAGAGAGTTTTCTGCACCTCTTCCATCGAGATATCCATACCTTCGGCGATCTCGGAGGGTGTGGGTTCGCGGCCCAGCTCCTGGAGCAGCGCCGACGAGCGTTTACCGATGCGGTGCAGCGTCCCCGCCCGATTGAGCGGCACCCGAACGATCCGGCTCTGCTCCGCCAGGGCCTGCAGGATAGCCTGGCGGATCCACCACACCGCGTAGGAGATGAACTTGATCCCCTTGGTCTCATCGAATTTGTGGGCAGCGCGGATCAGACCGAGGTTGCCCTCGTTGATGAGATCCGCGAGCGAGACACCCTGGTTTTGATATTTCTTGGCAACCGAGACCACAAATCGGAGGTTACTGCGGACCAGCTTGTCGAGCGCTTCCTCCTCCCCGACGCGAATCCGCTGCGCCAGGTTGACCTCTTCCTCCTGAGGAATGAGGGGGTACTTGCTGATCTCTCTGAGATACTGGTCGAGCGAGCCTTCGTCGAACGAGGGACCGCGCTTGCCGGAGCCGACCTGCATTGGACGCATGTTGGGAACCTTACTTCCGGATTGGATGAGGCGCAATGGAGGTAATCGAGAGTCGAGCGTCATGCAGGATCCGTGGTGTTGACTGTCAAGCTCGGATCGTGACCTGAGTCACTTTTTCCGCTGGTTAAGCCCATCGACTCATGCCGCAGGACTCGCTATGACTCACTCGTGACTCCCGACTACACATCGTAGGTATCGATCTGCGCCCGCTGCAGCTTCCCCGAGAAATCCACGTAACACACCTTGGTCTCGGAGTAGAACTCATAAACCTCCCAGCCTCCCTCCCGATGCCCGTTGCCGGTGGCCTTCACGCCTCCGAACGGCAGGTGGGCTTCGGCGCCGATGGTCGGTGCATTGACATAGGTGATGCCGTTGTCCAGCTCCTGCATGGCGCGGAAGGCCAGATCGACGTCGGAGGTATAGATCGAGCTGGAGAGTCCGTAGCGCACATCGTTGTTCACCCGGACCGCCTCGTCGAACGAGGCCACCCGCACCACACTCAGGACCGGGCCGAAAATCTCCTCCTGTTCCAGGCGACTTCTGGGCTTCACGCCGGCGAACACGGTGGGCTCGTAGAAATAGCCCTCGCTCAACCGACCGCCCGATGGCCGTTCTCCGCCGGTTATCAGCTCCGCTCCCTCCCGTTGGCCGATCTCCACGTAGTCCTCCACCTTCTTTCGCGAGGCCTCGTGAATCAGCGGTCCGACGTCGGTATCCGTTTGCCGCCCGTCGCCCAGCCGGAGCGCCCTGGCCGCATCGGCCAGGCGCTGGAGGAATCGATCGTGAACCTTCTGGTGCAGCACCAGCCGGCTGGTGGCGGTGCAACGCTGCCCGGTAGTCCCGAACGCACCCCAGAGCACCCCTTCGAGAGCCAGCTCGAGATTGGCGTCGTCCATGACGATCATGGCGTTCTTGCCGCCCATCTCGAGCGAGAGCCGCTTGTGCATCCGACCGCAAGTCTCGCCGATGATCGCGCCGGTCTCGGTCGAGCCGGTGAAGGAGATCACCGGCACGTCGGGGTGCTCCACCAGCGCCTTGCCCACCGTCTCGCCCCGGCCGTGCACCAGCTGAATTACCTCTGGCGGAAGCCCCGCCTCCAGCAGGATCTCCACCAGGAGATGAACCGTGTGTGGCACATCTTCCGAGGGCTTGATGATCACCGAGTTCCCGCAGAGCAAGGCCGGGAACATCTTCCAGGTCGGGATCGCAAGCGGAAAATTGAACGGCGTGATCAGACCGACCACTCCGATGGGGCGCCGGTAACTCATGGCCCACTTGGAGCGCAGCTCAGACGGCACCACGTGGCCGAACAGCCGGCGTCCCTCGGTGGCGGCATAGAAGGCCGTGTCGATCCCCTCCTGCACGTCGCCGCGAGTTTCAGCCAGAACCTTTCCCATCTCCCGCGTCATTGCCTCGGCGATTGCTTCCTTTCGCTCTACCAGCAGATCGCCCACGCGCCGCAGGACATCGCCCCGGCCTGGAGCCGGAGTGCGGGACCAGACCTGGAAGCCGCGCTGGGCCGAGCGTACCGCGTCGTCGATGTCCTGCTGGTCGGAATCGGGGAACCGGCCGATCAGATCACTTGGGTCGGCTGGATTTCGGTTCTCGAAATACCGATCCGTGCTGGGTGTAACCCAGGCGCCCGCGATGAAGTTCTTGAAGGTGGTGGCCTCGATCATGGCGCCGGCGCGTGGCTCGTGAGCTTTGAGTGTCTTGGTCATAGGGTCTACTGCCCTGAAGGTTGCGGCGCCGGTGTAGGAGCCGGTGGAGGTGCCGGGCAGGTCCATTCGCGAGCCTCCCTGGCATAACCCGCCCGGGGAAGAATCTCGCGCAGAATCATCACCGCTGCCCAGGCGACGACCAGAAGCGAGATAAGGTGGGCCAGCCCCCGCCGGTGGGACCAGGCCGCAAGCGCACCCAGCACGCCGACCAGCAAGGTGAGACCGGCGGCACCAAGAAAGAAGATCAGGCGAATGCCGCAGTTCTTGTCGTAAGGCCACACCAACAGGGCAATTGCCAGGAGGACGGCCAGCCCACTCCAGAACCAGGTCAGCGCTACGAAACGACGCTGGACCGGATGTCCCGGCCTGTCGGCTACGGACGGCGGTGCGGCGGACTGCTGCTGGGCAATGACCCGGTCCACCTTGGCCAACTCTCGATCCCAATCGCGGGGTGGTTCGGTCATTCGGTCTCCCGGGAGATGCGGAAGCGCTCGATTCTTTTGTAGAGATTGGACCGAGGCATCTTCAAGGCTCGGGCGGTCTCCGAGACGTTCCAATTATGCTCTCGCAGCTTCTGCGTCAAATAGCTCTTCTCAGCGTCGAGTCGGAACTGACGGAGTGCATCGCCGTCTGGATCATCTTCGTCCTCCGGCGGTTCTGGCACCAGGGTATCGATATCGGTTGCCGAGACGGTCTTCCCCGATGCAAGAATCAGCACCCGCTCCACGGCGTTGCGGAGCTCCCTGATGTTGCCGGGCCAGGAACGGGATTGCAACCGGCGGAGCGCCTCGGCGCTGAACTTTCGGATGGATATCCCGGCTCCGGCCGCCAGCTGCTCGGCGAAGTAGGCCACCAGCCCTGGAATGTCCTCGACGCGCTCCCGCAGTGGCGGCACCTCAATCGGGACCACGTTCAAACGATAGAGCAGGTCTTCCCGAAAATGGCCATCAGCGATCTCCAGATCCAGATTTTTGTTGGTGGCGGCGAGCACTCGAACGTCCACCTGGATCGACTTGGAGCCGCCGATTCGGGTGACCACGCCCTCCTGCAATACCCGCAGCAGCTTGGCCTGAGCCGGCAGGGACATATCGCCCACTTCATCGAGAAAAAGCGTGCCGCCGTCGGCCTGCTCGAATTTGCCGGTGCGATCGGCAAAGGCGCCGGTGAAGGAGCCCTTCATGTGGCCGAACAGCTCGCTCTCAATCAGCTCCGAGGGGATGGCGGCACAGTTTACCTCGACAAAGGGACCGTCGCGCCGGGGTGAGGCTTCGTGCAGCGCGCGAGCGACCAGCTCTTTGCCGGTTCCGTTTTCGCCGGTGATCAGCACACGCGCGGCGGTGGGACCTACTTTGGTGATCAGGTCGCGCACGCGCCCGAGCGCCGGACTCGTGCCCACCATGGCAAAGCGGCTCTCCGCCACTTCGCGGAGCCGGGTGTTCTCGTCCACCAGCTCCGCGTGCGCCAGCGCATTCCGGACGGTCACGAGCAGGCGGTCGGAATCGAGCGGCTTCTCCAGAAAATCGAACGCGCCCCGCTGAGTGGCCTCGACAGCAGTCGCGATGGTTCCGTGCCCCGAAATCATCACCACCTGCGCCTTGGGATCGAGCGAGCGCAGCCGGGTCAGGGTCTCCAGCCCGTCGAGGCCGGCCATCTTCACGTCGAGGAAGACTAGATGAGGCTTGAACTCGGGGTACAGGGTGATCGCTTCTCCGCCGGATGAGGCCACCCGGACCACCAGCTTTTCATACTCGAGAACCTGCTTGAGTGCCTGACGGATTCCGGCCTCGTCATCAACGATGAGAATTCGATGACTCATTGCTTGGGGATACCGTACAGAACGGCTCCGGAGGGGTGGATCTTAATGTCCCTCACCCCGGCCGGGATCCGGACTGGAACCGTGCTCCTGGTGGTGTCTCCCAATGCCCGGGAGACGAGCTTGGGTACTACGTCGCGGGGAATGGGAAAATCTCGGATGCTGAAGGAGCGGACGGCCCATTCCGCTTGGCGGGGTCCTACCACCCTGAGAGGCCCAGCGGCCTGCACCGGCTCGTGGGAACGGAGCGCCATCGCCAGTGGTCCGATCAGCTCTTTGGGGAGTCGCGCCGTTGCGAGGACCGCCCGCACGCCAATAGAGCCCTCGCCCAACCGCACCTCCATCGAATCGAGTTGGCTTCGAACTGAAGGATCGAGTCCCACGCCGATCATGGAGGCCACTTCCGAGGCTGTGAGGACGACCGAATCGGCCCGCCAACCATTCAGCGAGTCAACCTTGGAACGCGCGGCCAGAAGGGCACGGTTGCCGGGGCGACCGGTGCCGGCGGTTTCCTTCTT
>DASSED010000191.1:0-13228 GCA_035695405.1 Gemmatimonadales bacterium | reverse complement strand
CACCGGGTCGGCCGACCGAATCCGCTCGACCCTGACGGCACACGCCTTGAACTCCGCGGTGCCTGACTTGGGATCGGTCTCGTCGATCGTCAGCAGGTTGGTTCGTACTTCGTCCTGGAAGTGCAGCGTCATGAACACGAGTCCGGCTCGGAGCGAGCGGTCGATGCGAGCCGGCGCGACTACGCTCCCGCGCCGCGACGTGACCCGTACTGGATCGCCGTCGAGGATACCATGCTGCTCAGCATCCTCGGGAGAGATATCCAGCGATTCCCCCCTTCGGAGCGGCGAGGTATAGCCGCCGGTCTGCACGCCGGTGTTGTAGGAGTCGAGTCTTCGGCCGGTGGTGAGCGTGAAGGGATAGTCCGCGTCGGGGCGCTCCACCGGCGGATCGTGCTCGACCACCGAGAACGGCGCAAGCGCACCCTCGCCACTCCAGAGCCGGCTGTGCAGGTAGAGCTCCCCGGGATGACGCTCGTCATAGCACGGCCAGTGCCGTCCATTTTCGCGCTCCAGCCGCTCGTAGCTCATGCCTGCAAAGATCGGCGCCATCCGCCTTACCTCATTCCACACGTCTTCGGCACTGGGATGACCCCACTCGTATCCCAGGCGCCGGGCCAGCTCCGCGATGATCCAGAGGTCGTCGCGCGCATTCCCCGGCGGGTCCAGCGCCTTGCGCACCCGTTGCACCCTCCGCTCACTGTTGGTGACGGTGCCCTCCCCCTCGCACCAGCTGGACGAAGCGGGGAGCACGACGTGCGCCAGCCGAGCCGTCGCTGTCAGGAAGATGTCCTGAACCACGAAGTGGTCCAGGCCGGTCAGCAGTTTCTCGGTGCGGTGCTGATCGGCTTCGGCCTGAGCGGGATTTTCTCCGACGGCATAGAGAGCGTGCAGCTCGCCGCGCTCCATAGCGTTGAACATCTCGGTCACGTTCAAGCCATACTGGGGCTTGAGTGACACTCCCCAGGCGCGCTCGAACTTGGCTCGGACGGCCGGGTCCTTGGTCCAATCCTGGAATCCGACCAGGCGGTTCGGTATGGCACCCATGTCACCGCCGCCCTGAACGTTGTTCTGGCCCCGAAGGGGATTCAGGCCCGAGCCGTACCTGCCGACATGTCCGGTGAGCAGCGCCAGGTTGATGAGCGCGAGCACGTTGTCGACCGCATTGTGATGCTCGGTGATGCCGAGGGTCCAGCAGATCACCGCCCGACCGGCCCGGGCGTAGGTGTGAGCGGTGTCGCGAATGACATCGGCGGGCACGCCCGTCTCCCGTTCCCCGACCTCGAGCGTGTACGGCTCGACGCACCGGCGATACTCCTCGAAGCCGGTCGTGGCACGCTCGATGAACGCCTGGTTGGTCAGGCCCGCGTGGATGATCTCCCGGGCCATCGCGTTGGCCAGGGCGATGTCACTCCCGATGTTGAGGCCGAGCCACTGGTCGGCCCACTGGGCCGATGCCGTGCGGCGGGGGTCCATGGCGTAAAGCCGGGCCCCGTTGTGGATGGCCTTCAGGACGTGATGGAAGAAGATCGGGTGGTTTTCCCGAGCGTTCGCCCCCCAGAGGAAGATGACGTCCGTCTCTTCCACCTCTCGGTAGGAGGTGGTGCCCCCACCGGCCCCGAACACCGTCGCCAGACCGACGACGCTAGGCGCGTGTCACGTTCGGTTGCAGCTATCGATGTTGTGAGTGCCGAAGCCGACCCGGGCCAGCTTCTGGGCGAGGTAATTGACCTCGTTGGTGGCCTTGGAGCAGCTGAACGTGCCGATGGCGTCGGCGCCATAGCGCTTCTTGGTACGCTCGAAGCCTTCAGCTGCGCGGTCCAGTGCCTCGTCCCAGGTGGCGAGACGCAGTTCTCCCCGCTCTCGGACTAAGGGCTCGGTGAGACGGGTGTACTTCATGGCCATAAGACAATTCTCCGTTGAACGCTACCGCGGGACATTATGCGTGTTCTCGTTGGGGACTGCCGAGTGTAAGCCGGTTGGACCCGAAGGAAGCTGGGACAGGCCTAGGCGAAGGGCAACGAATCGGGCGACCGCCAGGGAGTCGTTGAGATCCAGCCACGTTGCCGGTGCGGTCTCAATCCGAACGTCGCTCGCAACTGCGATCACCGAGGGATCCTGGAGCCAGCATTGCAGAGGGCGGCCGCGCGATGGCCGAAACACCTCGATCTTGGGATAGCTCTCGTGCTTGAACCCTTCGACCAGGACGGCGTCGAGAGTCGAGGGATCGAGATGCCGAAGCATCACGGCCAGCGAGGGCTCCTCCAGTGGGTCTGCCTGCTGCGCCATGAGTGCCCAACGATCGCGCGAGGCTATCAACAGCTGATCTGCCCCAGCTGATCTCAACCGGTAGCTGTCCTTACGAGTATCGGTATCGAGATCGAAACCCGGCTTGGCATGCTTCACCACTGCGACCCGCACGCCCGCGTCGGTCAAGTGCCCAATGACCTGCTCCAACAGCGTCGTCTTGCCGCTGCCGCTCGAGCCTACGAATCCAAGGACGGGGGGCCTATTCATCATTTCATGTGGAAGCTGACCGCCTGTGCAACTTATCGCCAATTTGTAACTTATATGGGATAATAGACGGTATCTATCAAAATCTCGCGGCTACGGAACCCTCAACAGAGGACCAATCTAGACCGGCCAGAACATCGAGGAGGGCTGTTGCGGTGGGCTGAAGCGGGTCCCGATCCGACACCACCACACCCACCATATGGGCGGCAGTGGGGCCTTCAAGCGGCAGGATGGCGACTTTTTCCGCGCCGGACAGCATTGGCAGAAAACCGTGGGGGAGCACACTCGACCAATAGCCCGAGCGCACCAGTGCACACAAGGTGAACACCGAGTTGGTCTCGAAGGCGGGGTTTACGACGGCGCCTGCGTCGGCAAAGTGGGAGTTGACGATCCGCCGATTCTGCATGTCGGGAGTCAGCAGACAAAGGGGAAGCGATGCGGCGTCGCTCCAGGTCACCCGGTCCCGTCTGGCCAAGGGACCACCCGCTGGTGTGATCAGAAGGTATTGCTCGCGGTACAGTGGGATGGCCCGAACCCGGGAGAGAGGCTCGTTGTCCAAGTACGTGATACCTGCCTCGAATCGGAACTCATCCAACCCGGCCTGGATATCGACCGAAGGGTCGGAGATCACCGTGAGCGTGACGCCCGGGTACTTCCGCGTCAGGGGCAACGCCAAAGTGGGTATCGCCGGAAGTGCAGTAGGAACAACACCGATCCGAAGCCTGCCTTGGAGAACCCCCCTTAAGCGGCTGGCTTCCTGCTCCAGGCCCTCTGCGTCGGCAGTGATCCGCTGAGCCCAGGCCAGCACCCGCTCCCCTTCGGCGGTAAACCCCTCGAAGCGTTGGGCCCGCTGCACCACCAGCAAGCCGAGTTGTTCCTCGAGCTGCTTGATTCCGGCGGAGAGGGTAGGCTGAGTCACGCCGCAGGCGGCCGCCGCCCGGACGAAGTGCCGCTCCCGGGCGAGGGCGGTGAGATACTGCAGGTGCTTGAGCAGCATGGTGTCCGGCAATCTTACGGGTCACCGCTCACCTCGGCAACGCACCCTGTCGTATGCTCTTAGGGTCTGGCATCACCTCGGCCACGCTGCAGACCCTGGATCAGCTTTCCGTGGTAACTCATACCATCGGTCCTCAATCCGCATGGCATCATGGGAGAGACGGGAGGCTCGGTCCCGAGGGGTGCACGTTAGGGGGGCAGCACTGGCCCAGCGTTGTCGTACGCCTGGTCGCCGCACATGCTCGCCACCCTGGGCTCAAACGCAGGGTAGTAAGGCAGCTCGAATGGCTCAACGAATCCACGGCACGCGGCGATGTCGTCGTCTCTGAGCCGCCCTTTCCACACGTCAACCTGCATCTTACTCGAACGTACCAGCGAGTAGGTGCGGGTATCTCCCGGACGATCGGAGATGTGTAAGAAGTGCTCGGCCTTTCGGCTCCACGCTAACCCGAGTCGGCGATACAGCTCCCGGAACCGAGCGACCGGCTCATCGCAAAGCCACTCGTACGCGACGATGAATCGACCCTTATCGGCTTCGGTTTGGCGGTGAATGACGTAGGTCACCGCTGCCCACAGAGCCCCGGCCCGCTCCCAAAAGCTGCTTGCCCGGCTCAGGAGCGACTCGAATGGGTGTAGATGGTCCTCCATCAATCGCCGGTTCTGCAGCAGCTTGGCGGGTTCCAGCTTCCAGCCCCGTCGCTGCCAACTTTCGAACTGGCCGCATGGATGACGCAGGATGTACACCTGTTGCACCTGGGGGAACCGGCCGGGCACGCAACCAAGTCAGATTCAGGTTGGCATATGTCAGCTTCAGCAGCGCGTGCGGCTGGCGGCAAAACAGCACTGGAAATCGCTCCCCCAGCCGTAGGCCGCGCGCGCCCAAGTGCTTCAGGATCGGGCCGGGATCATCAGCCATGGTCAAGGCAGTGGCGATCTGCCCGCTACAAGCTCGGGTCATGAGCCGGAGATATTCTGGATCATCCTGGCTTGGCGTGAGGTACAGCCAGGCGAACCGCTCCTTCTCATCGGTGTCAGCAATCCGATGGTCGTTATCGGGCTCGCGATAGTAGGTAAAGCCCGGAGCAAATGACAATCCCTTGCCGAGCCAGCTGGTGCCGCTCCGAGCGAACCCAGCAACAATGATACAGCGCGATCGCATGGTTGAGAGGCGATTTGGTTCCAATGGCGGTCGCATCCCTGGTTCGCTGCTACCAGGAGTCAGACGAAACGACTATGTTAGCGATTAGAAGCGATAACTCGGGTCCGTAGCTCAGTTGGATAGAGCGCTTGCCTCCGGAGCAAGAGGTCGCGCGTTCGAATCGCGCCGGGCCCATTCCAAATACTCGCATGAAACGGATACACCGCAGATCGGACACTGACCCCTCCAAGGGTCTCGAGCGATACGGTAATACCGTCTATGCGGACCCCACCAACAAGAAATACCCCATCGATACACCCGGCCGGATCAAGGCTGCATGGTCCTATATCCATCAGCCCAGCAACGCCACCAAGTACTCCGCCGGCGAACGCCGTATCATCATCGGCCGCATCCGCTCCGCCGCCAAGATACGCAAGATCGAGTTGCCCGATCCGGAAGAATTCCTGAAGTTGATGCAGCGGGTGCGCCGTACGCGGCGGAGCCGTGGCGGCTCCGCCTAAGGCGAGCTGGGTTTCCCGCCTGCCAACTCCTTCACCAGCTCGTACCAGAAGCGAGCGGCATCGTGGTATGCCTTGACGCCTATCCGCTCATCCCGCCCGTGAGCCCGAATATCATCGATCCGCTCGAACACCGCTGATACACCGTAAACCGGTATCCCGGCATTCCGGACGTAGAGCCCATCGCTCGCGCCGGTCGACATTTCGGGCACCACGACCGCTCCGGGCCAGATTCGCTGGACCAGCCGCTCGACCGGCTGCATGACGTCCGGACGCAAGGGAGACGTTGGACTCATCGTCGGTTGGCCGTCGCGGGTAAGGTGGATCGCCGAGTCGGCCAGGACCTTCCGCAGAGCCACCTCCACCGAATCCGGGGGATGGTCCGGGAGTATGCGACAGTTGATGGTGGCCCGCGCCAATTGGGGGAGGGCGTTGTCGGCGTGGCCGCCGAACAGACGCGTGGCCACGCAGGTGGTCCGAAGCTGGGCGTTGTAGTACGGCGCGGCCGCCGAGAGCCGCCGGGCGGCGGCGGAATCCCCATTCCGGGCCACCGCGCGCATGTCGGCGGCGAGCTGCCGCGGATAGGTCGCGGCACTCTGGGAAAAGGTGGCCCGGGTAATCTGGTTCAAGCGGATCGGGAACGCGAAACGAGACAGCCGGATCAACCCGTTGCTCAGCCGGTAAATGGCATTGTCGGGCTCGGGGATGGAGCTATGGCCACCCTTGTTCCGCACTTCGAGATGAAACGTGAGATAGACTTTCTCCGCGGTCTCCACCGCGAAGGCCACCGGTTTTCCCTCCCGCAGCTCGCCCCCACCTGCATCCGTATTGAGGGCGTACTCCGCATCGACTATTTCCCGGTGCTTCGAAACGAGCGTCTCAATGCCCTTACCGGTAGTCTCCTCGTCCCCGGTGAGCGAGACGATAATGTCGCGCTCGGGCACGAAGCCCTCTTGCTTGTACCGGATCAGCGAGGCCACCAGCATCGCGGCCCCTGCTTTGTTGTCACTGGACCCCCGGCCATAGTAGTAGCCGTCTGCCTCCCGGAAGACGAATGGATCAAAGGACCAGTCTTCCCGCCGGGCGTCGACCACGTCCAGGTGCGCCATCAGGAGAATCGGTTTTGCAGCGGTAGGCCGGCCCCGATAACGGGCCACGAGATTGAAGATCCCCGGGGTTGTCTCGATGATGGTGAGATCCGAACGCGGAATACCCGCGGCCTCGAGTCGCGCCGCCATTCCCTTCGCCGCCAAGTCGGTGTGACGGGCCGAATCACTGGTGTTGATCTCGATAAGCTGCTTGAGAATGTCTCGTTCGAGTGAGCGGGCATCGGCGTTCTGAGCCAGGAGGAGCCCAGGTACCAGGAGCAGAGCTGCCGCCCACCAGAAGGACGAGTACCGGGGAAGTCGCATGACTAGGGCAAAACCTCGAAGGTAGGAACGGTGGTAAGCTCGGTGTTCACCGAACTGGCGAGGAAGCACTCGTGATGGGCCGCCTCGTGCATCTCTCGAACCACATCCGCCGTCGGGAGCTTCGCCGGTGTAAAGGTGACGTGAGGCCGCAGGGTGACCGTGGTCATCCGAAGCCTCCCGTCCCGACCCGCAGCCATGGTGCCTTCCGCCTGGTCCCGGTAGGCGCGGACACAGAAGCCTTGCTTGGCCGCGATCGACAGGAACCAGAGCATGTGACAGCTGGCCAGCGCCGCGACGAAGGCCTCCTCCGGGTCTACCGCTGTGGGATCTGATTGAGGAATCGGCACCACGTGCGGGGAGCTGGAGGCCGGCACCACCGTACCGCCATCGAATTCCCAGACGTGAGCCCGGCTGTAGCGGCCGTCGACAAACCGGGCATTCTCCTGGGCCCATCGCACCGTCATGGTATAACGGCTCATGAGGCGGGCTCTAG
Source organism: Gemmatimonadales bacterium (assembly GCA_035695405.1). Lineage (GTDB taxonomy): Bacteria > Gemmatimonadota > Gemmatimonadetes > Gemmatimonadales > GWC2-71-9 > CAVVWJ01. Next base: position 6,160 of record DASSED010000191.1, on the reverse strand, counting down.
CTGTGAGGTCTTGCTGCTACCGGAGCTCCGGCGCGAGACCTGCCATACCGCTGAGTGGCATAGCCAACGAGGATGCCTAGTATACCGCCGGGCAGCATGATCTCCCAATAGTAATGCTTCCCGCTCTGGTCGCCCATCGCAGCGACGAAAAACGCAAGCAGAAGGCCCACGCTCAGACCAAAGACAATGCCGAGGGGCAGCGAATTGACTTTGCGCGCAAACCAGCCGATTGCCGCTCCGGCAACGATTCCTTTGATGGTTGAGCCAATCACGATTCCGACGATCTGCGGCGCGGTCTCCGGTGCCGATACCAACGCGGAGAGTCCATCGAAGATGCCGAGAAAGCCTCCCAGCAAGAGACCGAAAATGGGCTTGGTCACGTGGGCCTCCAGATGAAGGGTGAACGGATACCTGATGCAATCCTATTACTCGTCACCTGAAGAACATTTAAGTCCTGCCGAGGAGCGCGATCAGCGCTCGAGTGATCACGTAGGCCATGACCAAGCCAATCGGGAGGCGATACTTGCGCAGCACTCGCTCGGCTCGCCGCGTGAGGCGCTCCGGATAGGCGGCTATGGGGAGACCCTCGAGGAGACGAATTACATCGGTCATGAGATCCGACACAGTGGCGTAGCGATGCGCCGGATCCGGAGCCATGGCCTTACGGCAGATGCCGCTTATGCGGGGAGTGTAGTATCTGGATAGCTCGGACCCGGAAACCAGGAACTGGAGCACCGCTCCGAGCGAATAGATGTCCGTCCTCGCATCGATTTGAGTTTGATCACCGCGCGCCTGCTCCGGGGACATGTACCCCGGCGTCCCCAGAATGGTGCCGGGGCTGGTCTGGTCGGCTTGGTGGGGGGAACCCTGCGGAGGCTGGGTGCCGGGACACGTTGTCCCCTCCTCGATTGCCAGGAGCTTGGCGATTCCCCAGTCCATGACCAGCACCTCCCCAAAAGGGCCGAGCATGATGTTCATGGGTTTGAGATCCCGGTGTATGATCCCCCGCGCATGAGCGAAGGCCACCGGCTCGCAAATCCGGAGGAATAACTGAAGCAGCTCGTTCAAACTTTTCCCTTCGATCGCTTGATGCAGAGCGCTCCCCCGCACCAGCTTCATGGCATAAAAAAGCCGGCCGTCGGCGGTGGTCCCGACATCATGCACTGGGACCACGCCAGGATGCTCCAGGCTGGCTAACACTCTGGCCTCTCGCAGCATCCGTTCACGAGCCGAGATCTCGACCAGGGGACCATGCAGGACCTTGAGCGCCACTTCGCGATCGAGCTCCCGATCGCGAGCCCGATACACCGTGCCCATTCCGCCGCGGCCCAGCGAACCCAGCAGCTCGTACTTGGTTCCAGCGAGGTCGGGGAACGTGACCACCTCACGAAGCCGGCCGACCACCGTCTCCGAGATCGGCCTCACAGGTCCGCTCGTCCGAACAGGTCGCGCGCTTCGGCTTGAAACTCCGCGTCGCTGACACACACGGCACGCAACCGGTCCAGCACAATTGACCGGAACCGGCGTCGGGCGGCAGCGAGATAGTTGTTCACCTGGGTAGCGGGAAGACCGAGCGCTTGGCCCAACTCGGCATACGTTGGATGGTCACCGGTGGAGAGGTCGCTCAGATCATAGCGTTCGAAGACTTCAAAACTGCGATCCTTGCCCTTCTCCTTGAATTCGCCTTCCAGTTGCTTCACCGACTCGGCCAAAAGCGAACGGATCCATGTCAGCCGGAACTGGGCCTCAGGATCCGAGACATCCGCCACCTCAAGAGTCTGGAGGTCACCCTCGGCGTCCACAAAATCCAACGATAGGATGGACACACCTCCCCCTCGTTTGAGCCGGTTGGCAGCCTTATGGCGATTGCTGGCGAATCCGTCGAGACAGACTCTGAGATAGGTGCGGAATCTGGCTCGCTTGGGGTCGTAACCCGCAAACATTTCTTTCTCCATGAGACTGGCAAAGAACTCCTGAGTCAGGTCTTCCGCATCCGCCGGTTCGAGATGCCAACGGAGTCTCAGATAGGTGTACACCGGACGCCAGTAGGCCGTGACCAGCAAATCGAGGGCGCGCGATCGCTCCTCGCCGTGGGGGCTGGTTATGGCCTCGATCAAGGTGTGGCTGGTCGGCGGAAACCGCCGGTCGCCTCGTTCGTGGTCCATGCGCGATCTTGGGGCTCTCGTCCTGTTCACCGCTTTACGAGCGGTTCTTTGGTTTGGTGACGTGGAAGTGATGAGACGATAGCACGCCCACCCACGGCTGGGCCAGCGACGATTTTGCTTTTTTCTGTGAGGAACCTCACTCCCTCGGTATCGCGTCATTTGCATATATTGTGGCGCCCACACGGGCCGGGGCAGGACACACCGGGCGGGCGTGGCTGCCGGACCAGCGTCTATCCCCGAACTCAGGCCGTCGCGGTGCGGCGGCCATCTTCAAGGGAGTACAGCATGGCCAATCGCGAAGGCGGGAGACCTGGAGGCGGAGGCCAGGGTGGCGGAGGCGGTGGTGGGCAGAAAGGCGGGCAGGGCGGAGGTGGTGGCGGCGGACAGCGGGGTCCTGGAGGTGGCGGTGGTGGCGGTGGCCGGCCCAGTGGGCCGGGTGGTGGCGGCGGTCAAGGCGGTGGCGGTCAAGGCGGTGGCGGTGGTCAGAAGGGCGGCGGCGGAGGTGGCGGCGGCCGTCCGAGTGGTCCGGGTGGTGGCGGTGGTCCAGGGGGTGGTGGTGGCGGTGGTCGCCCCGGTGGACCGGGCGGTGGTGGCGGCGGTGGCCAGGGCGGCGGTGGCCAGGGCGGCGGCGGGCAGGGCGGTGGTGGCGGGCAGCGAGGCGGTCAAGGTGGCGGCGGGGGTGGCTGGGGCGGAGGCCAGGGTGGCTCCGGTGGAGGCGGAGGCGGTCGCGAGCGCTAGAATCTCTAGAGCCAGCACTAATACTGACGCCCCCGTTCGGAAAGAGCGGGGGCGTCCTGTTGCTCAGACCGGCCGCTTCTAGCCCGGCGTGCACTCGGGTATACTAGAGCGTTCCCCCGTCGGCTCCTGATCCAATTACGCGGTGCATATCCTGTCTTCGGGGTGGTCCATTCATGTCCGTCCGCCGAAACGATAAGCCAGTGAAGAAACGGGGCCGTGAGGCCCGGCTCAAACGTGAGCATGCCCACCTCTACCCTGGGCTCGACCCCGGTGCCTGGATACCGGTCGAGGATCTCCTGCATCATATCACCGAGTTGATTCACCAGGACCGTACCAAGGCCAAGGTCATCACCGGCACTCGATTGCTCCATCAGGGACACTTCGATTTCCGAGGTTCATCATCCCGGCCGGATGGACTTCCATCCGGCGCAACTCGCATCAGCGACTCAGGTCTGGAACCCAGCGAACTGGAGGCGGCCCCGGGACCAGTGAGCGAGAAGGGAGCCGAACCGGAGGGAGGAATGGGAGGACGCAATTCATGAGCGAAGAAGCCCGTGCGGGACTACAACGCGGACGCCGCCTTCGAGCTGACGTCCGTCAGGCGCTCCTCAACTCGAGCTTTGCCCACCTCTACCCCGGTATACCACCCGGTGAATGGCAGCCGGCGGCTGTTATGGTCGATCAGGTAATTGCCCTGCGCATGACGGGGAGCTCAGCCTCACCCACCGCGCGCAATCGAATTCTCGATCCCCGCCATTTCGAGTTCCGCGGTCGGCTGTCTGCCGGCGCGCTTGATGATCAGCGACGCTCCCGACTCGAGGACCGCCGTGAACGTGAAGCTGAGCCTGGGGAGTGACCGCCATCACCTCTCCCGCCGACCCCCTCACGTAGTGTGTCTGCCCTAGCACCACGTGCTGTAGACAGGATCGGCAACAACATTTTGAGGTGGACGGTATGAAACGAACTGCATGGATCGTCGGATCCCTTTGCGCAGCCGTACTGGCTGGATGCAACGGGAATAAGGGAGACAACAACAATTCGGGTGCCGCAGGAACTAACACGGAGAGCGGCGCTGCCCAGGGCGGTGGCGCCTACGGTACCGGAAGCGACACCAGCATGAGCGGTACCGGCACAGGAAGCACCACCGATACCGGTATGAGAAGCACTGGGGATACAGCGCGGATGCAAAGCGGTACCTCCAGTGACACCTCTGCAACCGGGCAGTCGGGAACTGGGGCCGTATCAGCACAAACTGGCGGGGAAAGCGCGGATACCGCCCGAGCCTCGGCGACGGGTGGAACCCCAGGTGGCTCCAAGAAGAGCAATCAGACCAAGTCAGGCGTCACCAACACCAAGACTGGACAGTCGACCTTAGGTCCCGGTGCCACTACGGTCCGGCCGGACCAGAACCAGCCGGTCACATCCAAGGGTGATACGATCAGGAAGCCAAACGACAGCACTACCGTCGGTAAGCAGTAACTCTCCAGCAGTAACCCGCTGGAAGCTTGAGGGGCGCCGGCATGAATGCAGCGCCCTTTTTGCACCTATACCCGTCCCGGTACGCAGCGGGCCATAAGCGGAGCACGTCCTCGAGCACCTCAGGGATCAGACGGCCTGGGTCTTCGACTCTGTCGCGGATCGGAACTCGAGGTGGTCAGCCCGAAGGGTGAGAAACCCGCGGGGGGTTGCCAGACGAGCCAGACGCTCCCCCGCCATGTTCACCATCCGCTGAGTCACTCCCGGGAAGATCGGCACGACTTGATACCACATGGACGGATCGATGTCGTGATACATCCGCTTGTATTCCTCTCGGAGCCGCGCTTCTACGCCTGGCATGTCCTCTCCTCGCCGAGGCACTCGGCTTGGGAGATAGTGCTGTTTTAGGGGGTCACCTGGTAGGTGGAGAAGAAAATATATCTCCTTCCACCCTTGCCTTCCTTCCTGATCTGCTAAAACGCCGGTGGGTCACTGGCTGGGAACGACTCGATCGAGCCCTGGTCTATTGTGGTGGCGCTGCTGGGCTTGGGTGGGGCCACCGTCGCAGGGCCGCCACCCAGAGCCTGGGGTTTCTGTCGCCCACTCAATAGCTGCCGCAGGACATAGGGCAAAATTCCACCATGCTGATAATAGAGAACCTCCTGGGGAGTATCGATCCGGATCGTGACCGGAAAACGGGTCTCCGTACCATCCTCCCCCCGGGCCCGAACCTGGAGCGTGCGCCCGGCGGCAAATCGGGAGCGAATGGCATCGGACAGTCCCTCTACCTCGTAGATCTCGCGCCCGGTGAGATGCAGGCGTTCGGCCGAGTCCCCGCTGGCAAATTGGAGTGGTAGTATCCCCATACCCACCAGGTTAGACCGGTGGATCCGCTCATAGCTCTCTGCGATTACGGCGCGAACCCCCTGCAGCGCAGGGCCCTTCGCGGCCCAGTCGCGGCTCGAGCCTGATCCGTACTCTTTTCCGGCGACCACCAGGAGAGGCGTACCAGCCGCCTGGTATCGAAGCGCAGCGTCGTAGATCGACATCACCTCACCGGTGGGGAGATAAGTGGTCACTCCGCCCTCGGTGTTTGGCGCAAGACGATTCCGGATCCGAGTGTTGGCAAAAGTGCCCCGAACCAGCACCTCGTGATTGCCACGCCGGGAGCCGTATGAGTTGAAATCTGCCGGACTCACCCCTCGTCCGATCAGGTATCGCCCGGCCGGCGAGTCCTTCTTGATGCTCCCGGCCGGCGAGATGTGGTCGGTGGTGACGCTGTCCCCCAACAGCGCCAGGACCCGCGCACCACGGATCTCCGCCACTCGCTCGGGATTGGCTTTCGACATTCCCTCGAAGTAGGGTGGCCGCCGGACATAGGTGGATTCCGGTGACCAGTCGAAGCGGTCACCCTCGGGAATCTCCAATGCGTTCCAGCGCTCGTCGCCGGCGTACACCGCGCCGTAGCTCCGCCGGTACATATCCGACTGGATGGCCTCTGTGAGGGTCTGCTCCACCTCGGCGGAGCTGGGCCAGATATCCCGGAGAAAAACCGGTGCGCCTTTCGGGTCGCTGCCAAGAGGCTCGTGTTGCAGATCGATGTCAATCCGTCCCGCGAGTGCAAATGCCACCACCAGCGGGGGAGACATCAGATAGTTGGCCCGCACATCCGAGTTGATCCGGCCCTCAAAGTTGCGATTGCCCGAAAGCACGGAGCAGGCCACCAGTTGGCGGCGCTGGATCGCATCCGAAATCTCCATTGGGAGCGGACCGGAATTCCC
>DASSED010000190.1:0-8991 GCA_035695405.1 Gemmatimonadales bacterium | reverse complement strand
TGGTCATGCCCGCAACCCCGGCTGACGCCAAGGGATTGCTCAAGAGTGCCATACGGGACGACGATCCCGTGGTGTTCATCGAAGGGGAGATGCTCTACAACACGAAAGGTGAAGTTCCCGAGGGCGAGCACGTGGTTGCTATCGGGCAGGCGGATATCAAACGCGAGGGAAGCGATGTCACCCTCATCTGCCACTCGAAAACGGTAGCCGTGGTGCTTCGAGCCGCCGAACAACTGGCCACGGATGGGGTGAACCCGGAGGTGCTCGATCTTCGGACTATCCGGCCACTCGACACGGAAGCGGTGCTGAACTCAGTTGCCAAGACTCATCGTTGCGTAGTGGTAGAGGAAGGCTGGCCCTTCGCTGGCATCGGTGCCCAGGTGGTGGACGTCATTCAGCGAAACGTGTTCGATGAGCTGGATGCGCCGGTTCTGCGCGTCACGGGAGCCGATGTGCCAATGCCCTACAACAAGCAGCTGGAGAAAGCAGCCAAAGCGGATCCGAATAAGGTGATCGCGGCGGTGAATCAGGTTCTGTATCGGGATCAGGTCTAGGGACTAGGGGCTAGGTCAGAGTCTGAGCTCGAGCACGGACTTAGACTCCAGACCCTAGACTCTAAAACGGATGAAGGCATGCCAACTAACGTCGTCATGGAAGCCCTTTCTCCCACCATGGAAGAGGGGCGTCTGGTAGAATGGAAGAAGCAAGAGGGTGATCCGGTCGCCGTCGGGGATGTGCTGGCCGAAGTGGAGACCGATAAAGCGGTCATGGAGCTGGTGGCCCGTACCAGCGGTACCTTGCTCAAGCACGTGGTTGAAGCCGGGGCAACCGTCCCGGTCTCAGAGCCGGTGGCGGTAATTGGGCAGCCAGGAGAGGCCGTCAGCGGAGAACCGGGGACGCGGGGAAGCGCAAACGGACAGCGGGGCACCGCTCCCGACGGAAGGCAAGCCGCGCCCCAGGCGGCTAAGCCAAAGCCAACCCAAGGAACGCAGCCCAGTCCCGACCGCAAACAGGCCACTTCCATGCCCCCGGCGCCTCCGGCACCGGCCGCTGCTGAGGGCCGCCCGGCTGCGGCGCCCGGCCAGCGTCCAGCATCGGCTCCGGCTGCGAGCACCGCTCCGGCGTTGGGCACCAGGGTGAAAGCATCACCCCTGGCTCGCCGCATGGCTGCAGAGCGGGGGCTGAATCTCGGATCCATTGCCGGCAGTGGGCCCGAGGGCCGGATCATCGCGAGAGACCTGGAAGAGGCTGGAGCGGTATCCGGCACCACCGCTGCGAGCCCACCAGCGGCTACTGCCCCGGCTCCCCGCCGTACCCCGTCCGAGTCGTTCACCGATGTCCCGCTCACTCAGATTCGCAAGACGATCGCCAAGCGGCTGGTGCAGTCGATTGGACCGATTCCCACCTTCTATCTCACGTCGGAAGCCGACATGGAACGGATGTGGGAAGCGAGGGAGGCGCTCCGCGCGGCGGGAGAGAGGGAAACCCCGGCAGCAGGACAGCAGGTGAAAGTCTCTTTCAATGACATCCTCATCAAAGCAGTTGCTCTGGCACTGCGGCAGCATCCGGCCTGCAATGCCTGGTGGCAAGACGATCATATTCGCTACTGGAACGACATCCACATCAGCATGGCCGTCGCAGTGGAGGAGGGGCTGATTACCCCGGTGATCCGGTTCGCCGACCTGAAATCGCTGCGAGAGATTGCGCTGGAGGCCCGCGATTTGGCGAGCCGGGCACGAGAGCGGAAGCTGAGACCGGAGGAGTACACCGGCGGCACCTTCTCGATCTCCAATCTGGGCATGCTCGACATCGACGAATTCACGGCAGTCATCAATCCGCCGGAAGCCGGCATTCTTGCGGTGGGTCGGATCGCTGAGAAGGCTGTAGTGCACGACGGAGCGATTGCGCCCCGGCGTCGAATGCGATTCACCATGTCATGCGATCACCGGGTCATCGATGGCGCGACCGGCGCCCAGTTTCTCAAGACGCTGAAGGGCATGCTGGAAAACCCGCTCGCCCTGGTTTGGTAAACCGTGAACAGTCAACGGTAAACAGGAAACGGGGTTTGGGCTTCCCACCCGGTTTACTGTTCAATGTTCACCGTTCACGCTTCTCAAGCATGAGGATATCGTGGCCAACCAGTACGACGTGATCATCGTGGGTGGCGGTCCCGCCGGATACGTCTGTGCCATCCGAGCGGCGCAGCTGGGCTTGGCAACCGCGGTCATCGAGCGGGACAAGCTGGGTGGCGTCTGCGTCAACATTGGATGCATTCCCACGAAGGCGCTGCTGCAGAGTGCCTACATAGCGAATCTGGTGACCCACGATGCCAAAGAGTTCGGCGTCGACGTGGGCGGTGTGAAAACTGATTACGGGATTGCCATGAGACGCTCACGGAAAGTCTCGGAGCAGAACTCCAAAGGGGTGGAGTTCCTCATGAAGAAACACAAGATCGCCGTGATCAAAGGCCAGGCGACCCTGGGACGAAACCGCACGGTCCGGGTGGGGAATGACGAATACCAGGCCCGGAAGGCCGTCATCCTGGCGACAGGCTCGCGTTCCAAAGGAATTCCTCAAATTGGCCTGGAGATCAATAGGACCACCGTCATCAGCTCGGATGAGGCTCTCTTTCTGGAGCAGGTTCCGGCCACCTTGGCCATCATCGGGGCCGGCGCAGTCGGCTGCGAGTTCGCCGACATCTTCCAGGCCTTCGGCACCAAGGTCACCCTGCTCGAAGCCTTGCCCAGGATCCTGCCGCTGGAGGACGCGGAGTCATCCGACGCGCTGACCAAGAGCTATAAGAAGCGCGGCATCACCGTTTCCGCCGGCGCCAACGTGAAGAAGGCCACGGTCAAGAAAGACCGGGTCTCGCTGGAGGTGGAGATCGGGGGCAAGCCGGAGACCATCGAGGTCGAGCGAGTGCTGATGGCGGCGGGGCGCGCGGTCAATACCGAGGAGATGGGGTTCCGGGAAGCCGGAGTGCAGCTCACCGACCGGGGCTTCGTCAAGGTGAATCCTGCCACGCTCGAAACCACCGCGCCCGGCGTCTATGCCATCGGCGATGTAGCGGGTCCCCCTATGCTGGCTCACAAGGGCAGTCGGGAGGGAGTTGTGGTGGCGGAGATCATAGCCGGTCACCATCCCCAACCCATCAAGTATGACAATGTGCCCAGCGTGACCTATTGCCACCCTGAGGTTGCGAGCATCGGTCTCACCGAAGATCAGGCCAAGGAGCGGAAACTGGATTACCAGGTGGGCCGTTTCCCTTTCAGCGCGAATGGACGAGCTCGCACCGCGGGAGAGACTGAAGGATTCGTGAAGATCATCCGGGACAAGAAATACGGAGAGATCCTCGGGGCCCACATCGTCGGCAGCCACGCCTCGGAGATCATTCACGAGCTCACCGTCGCCCGCGAGAACGAGTACACGGTGGAGGAGGTCGATCTCGCGATTCATGCCCATCCGACACTCTCGGAGGCGATCGCCGAGGCGGCGCTCGATTCGATGGGCCGGGTGGTACATATCTGAGGCGAGAAGCGAAAGGTGAGGAGTGAGCGTGAGCGGCGAGCGCCATGGGGGAACCTTCAGCTTCGTCGGGACCACGGCGGTGGGAGCTGTTGCATCCGGACTCTCCGTCATTGTGGCTACCGTAATCGCCGTCGATCTCCTCCGCTCGGCCCGTGACGCCGATCTCAATCCGGCGCTCTACCTCCTTTTCGGCGGCACGGTGGCCGGTGTCCTCGTGGCTGCCGCAGTAGCCTGGTGGTTGCTGCAGCCGATCCAATCGACCTACCGACGAGGCGGACTGTCCATGGTGGCAGGCTTTGCCACGGCGGTAGCCATGCTCATCTGTATTCCCATCCATCAAGTGCTGGGTCGAGCGGGACTTGGGGGACTTCTCATCCTGTGTGCCGGAACCTCGCTGCTGGCCGGGCGACGATCTCGCCATTTGCTACCCAGGACATGAGCCCGCGGCTGGTGGTGCACGATCTGGGGACCCGCCGCTACGGCGAGGTTCTCGAGCTGCAGCGCGATCTTTGCCGTCGTCGCATCAGTGGAGAGCTCCAGGAGGATCTGCTCTTGTTGGTGGAGCACGAGCCGGTGGTCACCCTGGGGCGCAGCGCCCGGGCTGAGAGTATGCCTTTGTCTCCCTCACAACTGGCCCGTCGAGGGGTTGAGGTGTTCGAGGTTGAACGAGGCGGCGACGTCACCTTCCATGGACCGGGTCAGCTGGTGGGGTATCCGGTCCTCGATCTGCGGCGCCATCGGGAAGACCTCCACTGGTATCTCCGCCGGCTGGAACAGTCCATCATCCGGGCCCTCGACGGGCTGAATATCATGTCAGGTGTCCATCCTGGTTTGACCGGCGTGTGGACCCGGGGGCGGAAGATCGCCAGCATCGGAGTCCACGTGAAGCAATGGGTCACATACCACGGTTTCGCGCTCAATGTGACCACGCAGCTCGACTGGTTCGATCTGATTGTGCCCTGCGGGATCCGGGATGTTGTCATGACCAGCGTGGGCCAGGAACTGGGACGGACCGATAGCATGCTCTGGCAGGAAACGCGAGACGCTGTGATCGAGGCCATGGGATGGGGATTTGCCCTGAACCCGATCGAACCGTTGACGCTGCCAGCCTCTCGGTAGACGCTCCTCAGCCCCTCCAGAGCGAGCCCGGTTGCCTTTGGGAGAGTAATCGATTTTTCTCCCTAGCATGGCGGACTCCACCCGACGCCCTTCTCCGGACGCCCAGGCTCAGCAACGCATAACGGAGATACTCCGTGCCGCCGAGAGCTGGTCCCGGGAGGCCCCCAGGGCGTTGATGCCGGCGATTCGGGCGGTATGCATCCGGTTGGCGGAAATGGTCGCTGATCAGCGGCATTACCTCGCGCCACTCCCGGAGCCGCAGGAGACCGAGCGCCGCACCGTGCTCTCTATGGTAGCCGACCGGCTCCGGTCCCGGCCGGTCACCGAGGGTGTGGAACAACACCTGAGAGAGCTGGAAGAGCTGGAGCTCCGCTCCACCGGATCCTGGGCTGTGGTAGCTTCCGCCCAGACCGAGTGGATCACCACGGCCATTCGCTACCTCGAGAGCTGCGCGGGCCGGCTACCTCCAGGGGAGCGGCCCGATCCCTACTGGGCCGATGATGTGGTGGCGGGCATCATTGCGTCGGTCCGGGCATTGATTGGCGTGGACGAGTTGCATGCCCGGACCGAGGCGCGCTACTCCGGTCCAGTCAAGCGGATCTCGCCGGACGAAGAGTAGGACGTCCCGTCCTCGTTGCGGCAAACAGCTGAAAAAAACGCCCGAAGATCTCTATCCCGCTCCATAGCTGAGCCAGGTCCAGCTTTTCATTGGGCGAATGAAGTCCATCGTCCGGTAGGCCGATCCCCGTCAAAATGACCGGTGCGCCGGCCAGCCCGAGCTCGGGCACGATGGGAATAGAGCCGCCCGCCCGCACCCGTACCGCTGGTCGACCCACGATCTCACGAAATGCCTCGTCCAGCACCGTAAAGGCGGGTGCGTTCACGTCGACCTCCACCGGGTTCCCCCCGTGGAGCAGATTGACCCTGACGTCGGCCCACGGCGGGGCCACCGCGGCCACGGCCTGCTCCAAGGCTCGGCCCACCACCTCATGGTCCTGTCCCGGCACGAGTCGCAGACTCACCTTTGCGGTCGCTTGGGCCGGAATGACGGTCTTGGCGCCCTCTCCGACGAAGCCGCCCTTGATCCCGTGAATCTCGAAGGTGGGGAGCGCCCACACTCGCTCGAACACGCTGTGATCCTTGAGCCCGGTAAGCGTCTTGCCCGTGACCTCACGGCGCAGGAAATCCTCTCGGTCGAAGGGCAGCTTGTGCCAGGCCGCGAGCTCGGCCTTGCTGGGAGGCGTGACGGCCTCGTAGAGGCCGCGCAAGTGGATCTTGCCGTCGGCTCCCTTGAGCTCGCTGAGGATACGGACCAGCGTCTCGATCGCGTTGGGTGCTACCCCGCCGTAGGTCCCCGAGTGAAGATCTCGCTCGAGAGTTCGGACACTGATCTCCGCGTAGCAGATACCCCGGAGCGCGGTATACACCCCCGGCCAGCCCGGAGCGTAATACGACATATCGCAGACCAGGGCGGCGTCGGCCTGGGTTCGCTCCGGCTCTCGCCTGAGCAACTCGAAGATTACCTTGCCGCCCGACTCCTCCTCGCCTTCGAAAATGAAATGGACGTTGAGGGGCGGACGGCGGTCGGCATCGAGAACCGCTTCATACGCCTTCAGGAGACAAAAGACCTGACCTTTATCGTCCGAGGCGCCTCGGGCATACAGCTTCCCCGAGCGAATCGTGGGAGCGAACGGCTCGGTGACCCACTCATCCAGCGGATCGGGTGGCTGGACGTCGTAGTGACCGTAGATCAGCAGAACCGGAGCGTCCGGCACCTCCGGGCCCTCGGCCCAGACCACCGGGTGTCCCGGCCCTTCGATGAGTGTTACCACGGGGCAACCCAGCGCCTCGAGCTGGCGCTTCAACCACTCCGCTGCGCGGCGACAATCCTGGGAGTGGGCCGGGAGGGCACTGATGCTGGGGATGGAGAGGAACTCGTTGAGCTCCTGGAGCATGCGGGGCTGCTCGCGTTGGACGAAGCTGCCAAGCATTGTCTGATTTCCTTGAAGGAAGGAGAAAGAATTACTGGTGGTTTGAGTCTCCCACCGCCTGATCCAGGCGAATGAACGCGCTGTCTCCCTCGACGCCTGCCATCAAGGTCTTGAGGGCCCGGACGCTCATTCCTACATCCCGATTGTGCCGCTCGTACCAGCGGTCAAAGAGATCGAGGTGGGTGCGATAGATCGTCGCTCCGATCAGCTGGGCATTGTTGATGGGACGCTCGGTCAGGTGTCCAATCTTGAACGTGCGGAGCCGCTGAGCCACCGGTCCCTCTAGCTGGGCCCGGGCCCATGCAGCAGCCGACCGGCGGCCCTCCTCCAATGAGGTCGAGTCAGGATGGCGGACATAAACCGAGTCGAGGCGCGCCACGAGTGCAGCGTAGTAGTCTCCCAGAACGATTTCATCGTGCCACCGATCGGCCGCCTGTTGTGCTCGGGCGCTGTCGCCGTGCTCCTGGAAAAACGCCTGGGCGGACCGGTAGCCCACCATTTGGGCAAAGCTCTCGTTGAATGGGGTGGCGCTCTTCACATACAAGGTGTTATGCGCAATCTCATGAAACACCGTGGCGGCCAGCTCTACCGAATCACGCGTGAGAGCGGTGGACAGGAGTGGATCGTTGAACCATCCGAGGGTGGAGAACGCGGATGAAGGTCGCAGGTAGGTATCGAAGCCACGGGCACTGAAACGGGCAGCTTCAGCCCGGGCCGCGGAGGCGTCGAAGAATCCCTTGTACGGAATGCGCCCTACGATGGGGTACTTCCAGGTATGGGGGCAGATACAGTCTTTGGGCGCCACCTGAAGCACCAGAAGGAGGGTGTCCCGGCCCACGTCGGCGTAGGTCGTGTAGGTCTCCTTGGCTTTGAGTCCCAGGCGGGCAGCGTAGTTCCTGGTATCGAGCACCAGATTGAGCGCGGCTTTGACACCGGAGTCGAGTCCCGGCTGGCGAACCAGCCGGGCGATAGGGTGGCGGGACTGAAGGATGCGGGTCTCCTCAAAGCCGGCACGGGTCACGTAACGGACGTCGTCACTGGCCAGGTACGCCGTCCCGTATCCGGCGAAGATCGCGGCCACTACGACGAAAAAGACCACCGGCCTCAACGCACCCGAACCAGGGCAATCCGGGGATCGACGGAACTGGCGACCGCGGTGCCATTGGGGCTCGTCAAGGTGAGATCAACCGACGACGCTCCCGGATCCTGAATGACCAGCACATGCGGTCCTGACCCGGCCCGGAGCGTTCCCGACCTCGAATAGCTCTCGCCATTGGTACTGTCGGGCACGAGAGGATAGACGCGTCCTTCAGCCGTCGCCTCGGCCCGGAAGTTCCAGCTCTTGTAGCGCAGGCGACCGGTGGGCTCGGCGAACCCCGGCAGATCGTCGAGATAATTGGCCAGCTGCCACTCCCCCACTAGCGTGGAAAAGCTCTCGCCGGTCTGAGCTTCGACGTTAGCGCTACCCAACAAGGTCGTCTCATCCAGACGGAGCGTGAGGTCGGTGCCCAGTATCGTGTCGGTGGCGAAGTGGTCGGCAAGCCAGCGAACGAAGAGCCAATTTGCGCCCCGCTCCTCCAGCGTGCCGGTAGAATCCTCGGGCTCGATCAGGAAGAAGTTTTCCGGGGACGAGAGATACTCGAACGCATTGCTGACGTCTCCCGAGATGGCAAAATCCGTGAGGCAGGAGCCACTGGGACACTCCATGTCGGGCACCTGTCGCCCACCGAGCTCCTCGGCGAAGTGGGAGAGTCCCTCGTTGAGCCAGGTTTGCTCGGCAACGCCATTTCCTTCCAGCACGTGATGGTTGTAGCTGATCATGTGTTGGAATTCATGGATGAACGTGGCGGGAAGAACCGCCCTGGCGAAGGCTGCGGTGATGTCGCAGTCGAGGTTGTTGGGATCCGGGACTAGGCCGTAGAAGATCTCGGACTCGTTGGAGCCCGGATTCATACCCGAGCGAGGCAGGAGATCGGCACCGAAGAAGTAGCCGAGGATGACCCGGCGAGTGGCGTTGCAGTTGGGGCTGAGCTGGTTCACCCTCTGCGTGAGCAGGACGATGACCACCCCGTTTCCGTCGATATCGGATTCATGGCCGAAGGCGGTGATGTCTATTGGATAGAGAAACTGGTCGAAGAGCTGCCGTACATCGTCGAGGTCAGCCTGGCTGTAACCGCCGGGCGGTACGGCATCGTCGAGATAAATGACGATATGCGTACCCACCGATCTCGCAGTCGCGGTGGTCTGCACATAGTCATTGCAGGCGGAGGTGGCGCAGACAAAGAAGGTCCGCTGGGTCCCAATCTTGGCATGAACCGCAGCGGAAGGAGCCTCCCCTCGCTCTCCGCGTCCC
>DASSED010000189.1:0-15854 GCA_035695405.1 Gemmatimonadales bacterium | reverse complement strand
CGCGAATCACTCCAGCGAGAGTCCCCCGTCCACCACGATCACCTGTCCCGTGATGTGTCTCGCCGATTCCGAGCACAGGAACGAGATCACGTGGGCCACGTCGTCCGGCTCGGCCACTCGCCCCAGCACCGAGCTCTTTTGCGCCCGTTCGATGACCTCGCTGGGGAGCATGGCCATGCGCTCGGTCCGGATGAACCCCGGCGCTACCGCGTTCACGTTGACGCTGGCCGGCCCCAACTCGACTGCCGCCGCCCGGGTGAGGCCCTGCAGCGCGGCCTTGCTCGCGGCGTAGTTGGCGACGCCGAAGCCGGGCCGGTCCGCCTGATGGGCGCTCACGCTCACGATCTTGCCGAAGTGCTGTGAGCGAAAGACGGGCGCCACCGACCGTATACAATTGAAAGCGCCGGTCACGTTGGTCTCCAATACCTCGGTCCAGGCCTCGTGCGACAGCCGCCAGAGCGCCCCGTCGCTCGCGATCCCGGCGTTGTTCACCAGGAAGTGGATCCCGCCGAGTTTCTGTTTCACTTCGGAGACGAACAGCTCGACTGCCTCGCGGTCGCGCACGTCGCACCGTTTGGCGAGGACGTCCACGCCCATGGCGGTCAGCGCGGTCTCAGTGAGAAGCGCCTGCTCGCTCACATCTCGGCCGGGCAGGTTCACGTAACAGAACGCGACGTGGCAGCCGAGCCGGGCGAACTCGAGCGAGATGTGGCGGCCCAGTCCGGTGGCCCCACCGGTCACAATGGCGACCTTTCCCCGCCAGCCCCTGCCGACCGGCTGGGGACGGGGTTCCTCGAGCGCGGTTCCGCTGGCATCCGGAGCCTCGTATTCCCACGAGGGCCGATGGCCGAAACCGTATGGTGGCAATGGCATGGAGGTCGAAGGTACGGTCCGCCGAAACCCGCGGCAAGGAGCGGAAACAACTCCTCATCCCGAGGAGCGAAGCGACGAGGGTGCTGCCGCCTGGGTTCGAGAATTCGGAAGTAGGTTATAGCTTCAACCATGTCTCTGAGAAACCTCGGCTGGCTCATCCTGGCGCTAGCCGGCGCCGTCGCCTGGGGAATGCTGGCGATCCATCGAGGCGAGACCATCAGTGCCGGCTGGCTGGTGCTCGCCGCGGTGGGGACCTACCTGATCGGCTTCCGCTTCTACAGCCGCTTTCTGGCCGACCGGGTCTTCGGTCTCAACGACCGGCGGGCCACGCCGGCCGAGCGCCTCAACAACGGCCGGGACTTCGTGCCCACTCAGCGCTGGGTGCTGTTCGGCCACCACTTCGCCGCGATTGCCGGGGCCGGGCCGCTGGTGGGGCCGGTGCTCGCGGCCCAGTTCGGCTATCTGCCGGGCACCATCTGGATCGTGTTCGGCGTGGTGCTGGGCGGATCGGTACAGGACTTCATCATTCTGTTCGGGTCGATGCGACGCGACGGGAAGTCGCTGGGCCAAATGGCCAAAGAGGAGACCGGCCCCATCACCGGACTCCTCGCCATGGTCGCGGTGCTGGCGATCATGGTCATCCTGCTCGCCGTACTCGCGCTGGTCGTGGTGAACGCGCTCAAGGACAGCCCCTGGGGCGTGTTCACCATTCTCTGCACCATTCCGGTCGCGATCCTGATGGGCTTCTGGATGAAGGTCTGGCGCCCGGGCCGCACCCTCGAGGCATCGGTGTTCGGCGTGGCGCTGCTCCTGCTGGCGCTGGTGGGCGGCCGCTACGTGGCCCAGTCCCCCACACTCGCGCCCTGGTTCACCTACTCCGGCCCGACGATCGCGTACGGGATCATCGCCTACGGTTTCATCGCCAGCGTGTTGCCGGTGTGGATGCTGCTCTGCCCCAGGGATTACCTCTCCACCTTCATGAAGATCGGTACCATCCTGCTGCTTGCCCTGGGCATCATGCTGGTGCTGCCGCCGATCAAGCTTCCCGCGGTTACCCGTTTCGTGGACGGCACCGGTCCGGTCTTCGCCGGCAAGCTCTTCCCCTTTGCGTTCATCACCATCGCCTGCGGCGCCATCAGCGGCTTTCACGCCCTGGTCTCCTCCGGCACCACACCCAAGATGCTCACCCGGGAGAGCGATGCCCGGTTAATAGGGTATGGCGGGATGCTGATGGAGTCGTTCGTCGCGGTGATGGCGATCTGCGCCGCTGCCCTGCTCGATCCCGGGATCTATTTCGCCATCAACGCGCCGCTCAGCACCCTCGGCGGCAATGTGCAGTCGGCGGCGGAGGTGATCCGCCAATGGGGGTTCAGCGTCACCCCCGACCAGATTCAGTCGCTGGCGGCCTCAGTGGGCGAGAAGACGCTCTTGGGGCGGACCGGAGGCGCACCCTCACTCGCGGTGGGGATGGCCCACATCTTCAGCAGCGCGTTCGGCACCGGCCTGATGGCGCTGTGGTACCACTTCGCCATCATGTTCGAGGCGCTCTTCATCCTGACCACGGTGGACACCGGCACCCGGGTGGGCCGATTCATGCTTCAAGAGCTGGCCGGTCAGGTGTGGGCGCCGCTGGGCCGAACCTCCTGGTATCCCAGCACGGTGCTCGCGTCCGCGGTGATCGTTGCCGGCTGGGGCTACTTCCTGGTCCAGGGAGTGCTGGACCCACTCGGCGGGATCAATTCGCTCTGGCCCCTGTTCGGGATCAGCAACCAGCTGCTGGCATCGGTGGCTCTCTGCGTGGGAACCACGATTCTGATCAAGTCGGGAAAGGCCCGGTTCGCCTGGGTGACGCTGCTGCCGCTGGCCTGGGTCGTGGCCGCGACCTTCACGGCCGGCTGGCAAAAGGTGTTCGCCGACGATCCGCGACTCGGCTTCTTGGCCCACGCATCGAGCGTAACCCAGCAGGTCGCGGCCGGTACGATGGAAGCGGCCCGCGGCGCCCGGCTCATCTTCAACGACCGGCTCGACGCGGTGATCACCCTGGCGTTTCTCATAGTGACCCTCCTGGTGCTGCTCGCGTCGACCCGCGAGTGGATGCTGGTCCTCACCCGGCGCAAGCCTGCCAAAGCGCAGGAGTCGCCCTTTGTGGAGACGGCATATGCAGGGTAAAGGCGCGGCAGCGGGCAAGCTGGTAGGCGGGGCAGCGGGACCGCAGGGCAACCCGGCAGTGTTCCAGAGGATTGCCGCAGTGTTCAGGAGAATCGCGGGGATGCCGGATTACGAGGCCCACCTTGAGCATCTGCGGCAACACCATCCGGAGAAGCCCATCCCAACCCGCCGCGAGTTTTATGAGCAGTTTCTCGAGTCCCGCTACAACGGAGGCCCCACCCGCTGCTGCTGACCTTCCTCGTCCGCTCCTTCCGCTGCTTCCGCTGCCTTTTGCTTGACAGCCTCGGTACTCGCCCGTAGGCTATCGACTTCGATCTTTTCACCACCAGCATCAATCCAGGACTTAGTCCGCGCCGCGGCGCTAGCTCGCGTGCAGCGGTTGCGCTCCAACCCCAAGGAGGTCCTCATGCATAGTGCTGTGACCGTGCGTCTCGGGCTGGCTGCTTGTGGAATGATCCTCAGCCTGGTGAGCTGCAATCGCACCAAGTCCGACAGCTCCGGCGATACCGGCGTGGTGACGATGGACAGCAGTGGCGAGCGGACCGCGGGTGCGACGGTGAAGGGCAAGGTGCCGCTGAGCACCAAGTCGGAAGAAGCGAGAAAGCTGTACGACGAAGGAATCGCGCTCTTCGATCAGGTCCGGTTCCACGACGCCCGCCAGAAGTTCATCCAGGCCGAGGCCAAAGACCCGGATTTTGCCATGGCCCACTACCAGCTGGCGATCACCTCTCCTTCCACCAAGGAAGCGCAGGAGCACCTGAAGCAGGCGGTAGCCCTGGCAGACAAGGCCACGGAAGGCGAGCGGCTCCAGATCCAGGCGCTTCAGGCCGGGTTCAACGGCGATCCGGCCAAGTCGCTGCAGTACACCAAGGAAGCGTCGCAGAAGTATCCCGATGACGAGCGGCTGCACACCTTTTTGGCCTTCTCCTATTCGGGACAGCAGGACAACGAGAAGGCGATCGACGAGCTGAACAAGGCGATCGAGCTGAACCCCGACTATTCCGCGGCCTACAACGCCCTGGGATACGCCTATCGTGCCGTGAACAAGAACGACGAGGCCGAGAAGGCGTTCAAGAAGTATATCGAGCTGGTACCAAGCGATCCCAATCCCTACGACTCGTACGCCGAGCTGCTGCTCAAGACCGGGCGCTTCAATGAATCGATTGCGCAGTATCGGAAGGCGCTCTCGATCGATCCCCACTTCGTCGGCTCCCACTTCGGCATCACGGCGAACCTGATCTACCAGGGCAAATACGACCAGGCGATCGCGGAAACCCAGAAGCTGGCGAGCGCCTCGCGCAACGACGGCGAGCGGCGCCAGGCCTACTTTGCCCGGGCGCTGGTCTACGCCGACCAGGGAAAGCCCGACCTGGCGATCAAGGAGCTGGAGAAGGAGTCTGCCATCGCCGCCAAGGCAGGTGACAATGCCCAAATGGCCGGTGACGTGGGAAACATCGGCTTCATCCTCCTGAACGCCGGAAGACCCGATCAGGCGGCCAAGCGGTTCCAGCAGGCGCTCGACATGGTGGCCAACTCCACCCTACCACCCGAGGCCAAAGAAGACCTCAAGCTGGGCCACCGCTACGATCTGGCCCGTCTGGCCCTGGCCAAGGGCGACCTCGCCACCGCCAAGTCCGAGGCGGAAGCGTATCAGAAGGGCGCCGAGGCCAAGGACAACGAGTTCCGGATCAAGCAGGCCCACGAGCTGAACGGAACCATTGCGATCAAGGAAAAGGACTACGACAAGGCGACCGGCGAGCTGGAAAAGGCGAGTCAGCAGGATCCGTACGTGATCTATCTGACGGCCGTCGCTTATGAAGGAAAGGGCGACAAGGCCAAGGCGGGCGAGCTCTACAAACAGGCGGCTGAGGCCTACATCCTGCCGACCTTCAATTACGTCCTGATCCGCTCGAAGGCGAAGCAGCGGGCAGCGCCCCAATCCACGACGTGAGCCATCGCCCGGTCCGCGAGATCACCGCGGAGCTGTCGTTGGCCAGAAAGTCGTAACTGCCGCGGGCGAGGGAGGAGTCGGCGTAAGTCCCTCGCTTCGCGGCCTCCACGCGGGCATCCAGCAGGGACTGGAGGCTCGCGCGGGTTCCGATCCAGAGTAAGCCATCCGACGCCCGAATCGCGTAGCGTTTGGGAATGCCGAAGCTGTCCGGCGCCACGTACACTCGGCTCAGGAGCGGAATCAGCTTCGGGTCGGTGAAGTACGAGAGCAACGTGAGATAGCGAACCCGGAACTCCTCCGAATCACTGCCGCGAAAGCGGGCCGCCACCGAGTCGGCCGCGCCCGCATCCAGCCGGCCCAGAACCCACGCGTCACCGTGGTCGTAATCCTTGGTCGGAATCCGCTTCAGAATATCAGCCAGGACCACCGAATCGCCCCGCACCTGGCGGCGCCGCTCCAGGATGATCGCCTGGAGCGAGGGCAACAGGTCTTCGGCCTTGAGCCCGGGATTGTTGGGAAAGGGGGCGCCCGATTCATCGCGCTCGAGCCGGCGACGGAGTCGCACCGCGCTGTCGGCATAGGCCCGGCTCCTGAGCGCGGCCAGGCGGGTCATCGCGATGAGCCCGGCGTTCCAGTCGCCGGTCCCCTTCACTGCGGCGCGCATCCGCCCCCAGAGCCAGGCCGGTGATGTGGACCGGAGGATTCTCTCGACCGAATCGGCCGCAGGCGTGCCTTGGCGAAGCGCCTCGTGCAGCTCGGAGTAGGTCGCGCGGTTGGGATCTCCCACCCGCACCTGTACCTGAGCGGCTGCAGCTGCCGGAGCCAGAATCGCGAGTCCGAAGACGAGTCTCATGGAGGCTGCCCGAAAGAAAGCGTAAACACGGAGGCACGGAGAATCACCGAGGTTGCACGGAGTCCTCAGCGTAGTACGACTCACGACCCAACCATCAACCACGCCACGACCGCCAATACCATTCCACCGGCCGCCACCTGAAGCGCAACTGGTCCGCCGTTCGATTGATAGAGCGCGCCGAAGATGAGCCCCGCCGGGAGCGCCACTCCGCCGGTGAGCGCGTGATACACCCCAAAGCTCCGGCCGATCTTTCGGGGAGCGATCCGAGCCACCAGCGAGCGTTCACCCGATTCGGTAAGGCCGGCCACCAGCCCCAGCGCCAGGAAGAGTCCCGTCGCCGACCCCGGCGACACCGGTCTCCCCAGCACGAACGCCACCAGGGCGAAGAGTAGACCTCCGGCCCCTACCGTGAACCTCGGCCCTGCCCGATCCGAGAGCCAGCCGCCCGGGTAGGAGCTTGCGCTCCGCACCACATGGAGGCCGGCCCAGATTAGAGGCACGGCGGCCACGGCCACGCCTCGGTCCTGGATCCGGAGGATGAGTAGGGTCTCGGGCAGCCGGAAGAAGGTGAGTGCGGTGAGTGCGAGGACGGGGGGCCAGAAGGCGGAAGAAGCGGTAGGAGCGGAAGAAGCGGGCGTATATCCCTTCCGCTCATTCCGCTCTATCGGCTCTTTCCGCTCATTCCGCCCTCCCTTGAGCACCATGGCGAGCACCAAGACGGCCACCACCCCTGGCACTGCACTCCACCCGATCACGCTCCGGACGTCGGCCCCGCGCTGGAGCAGCACCCAGGCCGCCAGCGAGCCGAAGACGGCGCCGAGGTGGTCGGCCCCGCGGTGGAATCCATAGGCCCGGCCCTGAAGCTCGGCCGGAGTTACGTCCGAGATCATGGCATCGCGGGGCGGAGTCCGAAGCCCCTTCCCAATCCGGTCGATTACCCTGAAGCCCACCACCTGCCAAGCGGCGTTTACCACCGCGATCAGCGGACGCACCAGCACCGCCACGGCGTACCCACCCAGGATCAGCGGCTTCCGCCTTCCGGGTTTGTCGGCCAGGCGGCCGCTGACCCACTTGAGCAGCGACGAGGTGAGCTCGGACGCACCGTCGAGCAAACCCAGCAGCGCGGCCCCGCCCCCCAGTGTCCGGGTGACGAAGGCAGGGAGCAGCGGGTAGACCATCTCGCTCGCGAAGTCGTTGAACAGCGAGACCAGCGAGAGGCCCTTGACCGCCCGGGGGACGCCGGCGGGCCGAATGGTCCCCCTTCCGCTCTCATGTATGTTTGTTGCCATGTCGTCCGAGCCGTTGCGGTTTCATGAGTCGAACCTGTGGTCCACGCCGATCCGCGACCTCGGACTCACGATAGAAGGAACCCGCCTGGAGCCGATCGTGGCCGAGCTCCAGGACGAGCTGCGCCAGGCCGGCATCACCCGGGTGCGCCCCCGGTTCTACCTCTCCAGTGAGTGGGGCGTGCCCTTCGAGACCATCGCCATCGCCATTCCCTTCTATCTGGCCCAGCCCGAGCTCACCGCCCTCCACGCCGAGCGGGTGGGACATATCGAAGGCTTCGACCAGGCGGACATCCTCCGCTATCTCCGCCACGAAATGGGCCACGTCATCAACTACGCCTACCGGCTCTACGACCAGGAGGAATGGGTCAAGCAGTTCGGCTCCATCACCCAGCCATACTTCGAGGACTATCGGCCCGAGCCGTTCAGCCGGCGCTACGTGCGGCACCTTCCGGGGTGGTACGCCCAGAAGCACCCCGACGAGGACTGGGCCGAAACCTTTGCCGTGTGGATGACGCCGTCCTCCGACTGGCGAGGGGAATATGCCGGTTGGCCGGTGGCCTACGCCAAGCTCACCTACTGCAGTCGGACGATGGCGGAGCTGCGGGACCAGGAGCCGGTGGTGACCAACACCGAGCTGGACGAGGACGTGGGCGACATCGAGTACTCGCTGGACCAATACTACGGCAGAGGCGAGATCTCGCCGGCCGACCTGCCGCCCGGCCTCGACGGCGCGCTCCGGGCCATCTTCGAGGACCTGAGAGGTGTCGCGGGGCTCTCCCTGGACGATTCCCTCAAGCCCGCAGCCGACCTGATACGACGGCTCGAGCCCGAGCTCATGGCCAACGTGTTTCGCTGGACCGGGCATTTCCCGGAACGCACTCGAGTGCTGCTCCGC
The DNA here is from genome assembly GCA_035695405.1 of Gemmatimonadales bacterium. Taxonomy (GTDB): domain Bacteria; phylum Gemmatimonadota; class Gemmatimonadetes; order Gemmatimonadales; family GWC2-71-9; genus CAVVWJ01. The sequence continues at coordinate 7,824 of DASSED010000189.1, read as the reverse complement.
TACCTGGCCGACCGCGCCGGCCACCTGAGCCAGGGTTATCCCGCCAACCGGGAAGACTCGGCGATCATCGCGCTCACGACGTTGGTCACGGGATTGGCGATGAACCACGTGCAGCGCGGGAGCTACCTGCCATAGCGGAAGGAGCGGAAGGAGCAGTAATAGCGGAAGAGCCGGCGCGGTCCCGGTTCATTCCCCCTTTCCGCTCTTTCCGCTATCTCTTATACCGCTCCAACGCCAGCTCGACGATCCGCTGGATCAGCTCCGGATACTTCATGCCCGCCGCCCCGGCCGCCATGGCGAACTCACTCGACTTCTCGAGATAGCAGCTCGCGTTGACCTCCAGCACGTAGATCTCCCCCGTATCGGTGAGCCTGAGGTCCACCCGGCCGTAGTCTCGCACCCGTAGCGCGCGGTACGCGTCCACCGCCACCTTCTGGAGCCTGGCGCGCAGCTCATCCGGCAGGTTGGCCAGCACCGACTTGGTCCCCTTGTATTCCTTGCTTCGCTCGTCCCACTTGGCCTTGCTGTCGAGGACCTTGGGCACGCCCTCGGGAAAGCCGGTGAAGTCCACTTCCACCGGCGGCAGCGGCTTGGGCTGCGCGTTTCCCAGCACGCCGACGAAGAACTCCCGCCCCTCGATGTACTCCTCGGCCAGCGCCGAGTCGTTCAGCTCCTTCCGGATGAAGGCAACCCGCTCCATCAGCTGCACTGCGTCGTGCACCAGCGATTTGCCGCCGATGCCGAGTGAGGCGTCGGAGCGGAGTGGCTTGACGAAGAGCGGCATCCGGAGATTGCCGCCGGTCTCGAACGCCTGCTGTTGCGAGAAGATCAGGAAGCGGGGATAGAGGATGTCCTCGAACGCCAGGAGTTTCTTGGTAAGTCCCTTGTCCTGGCTCAGGTACAGCTCGCCCGGGCCGCTCCCGGTGTACTTGAGCCCCAGGAGATCGAGCAGGCCGGCCACCGGGATGTCACCGAAGACGTTCTCGCCGAACATCTCCATCAGGTTGAAGACCAGATCCGGCTTCCGGCGCCACAGCCCGGTGATCAGCCGCTTGACGTCTCCATAAACGCCGAGCATCGAGACCCGATGGCCCAGGCTCCGAAGCGCCCGCGCCACCTGGGGTACGACGGCATCGTACTCCTTCGAGTTCTCGTCTTCGCTGTCGAGATAGGTCAGGACGGTGATTTTCATGCGGTCGGTCCTTTCCGGTTCCGGCCGTTCACTCGGCGAGATCCATGCCCCAGCGTGCCAGCGTTATCGGCAGTCCTCCGTAGCTCATCACCTCGTCGTGAAACTTTCTCGCAGTGTAGCCGGACGGATCGCGCTGCTGGTAGGCGTCCCGCAAACGCAGCAGCTCGCGCCATCCGACGGCGTAGCAGAGTTGATATGTGGGCCATGCACAATATCGCCGAACTTCCGCTTCCGCGCTCGCCCGCTCGATCGGAAGATGCTCCACCATGTAGTCCACCGCTTCGCTGGGCGACATCCCTCGGGTGTGGAGGCCCACGTCGAGCACGATCCGGATCGCCCGCCAGAGCAAATTGTGCAGCCGGAAGAGCCGCGCCTCGTCGCTGCGGTAGAATCCGAATTCGTCCAGCAGCTGTTCGCAATACAGCGCCCAACCCTCCACCATGATCGGAGTCCAGATATGACGCCGGACCTCGGAGCGGAGGTCCTGGGAGGTGAGCAGCTGAAGATGGTGGCCGGGATACGCCTCGTGCGCCACCATCGCGGGAATGGCGTGCCGGCAGTGGCCTCGCCGCTGCCGGGCGCGAATGTCGGATGGCAGCGACGGGTCCGGGATGGTGACGTAGAAGCGGCCGGTGCGCTGCCTGAGATAGATCGGAGGGGGCTCGTAAGCCGCGAACGGCACCAAGCCTTTCAGGAAGGCGGGCGTGGGCACCACCTCCACTCCGCCCTCGGGCACCGTCACCAGGTCCTTCCGCCGGATGAAATCGCAGGCGCCGTTGAGCTCGGAGCGATACGCCTCCAGCAGCTGGTCGTCGGGAGGCGAGTCGTCCTGCAATTGCGCGATCAGCTCGCGCCAGGGCTTGGAACCGAGCCGGCGGGCCACGGCTTCGATCTCGGCGGTGACCTCCTCCTGTAGATGCAGGCCGTAGCGCCACAGCTCGGGCGGACCGGGAGCGAGCGCGTGCTCGTTATGCAGCCTCCGGCTGAACTGCTCTTCGCCGATGGCGAACGCGTGCGGATCCGGGTTGGGCTCGATCTCGTCTCGCAGCGCCTTGCCGAATGTCAGCAGCGCCTGGAGCGCTGCGCCGCCCGCCTGCTTCAGCTCCCCGGATAGGTCGGGCGCCGCCGGCCCGAAGTGGGCTACGATCTCGGTGATCAGCTCGCCGCCGCCGCCCAGCATGCCGAGCGCTGTGTCTACGAAGACCGAGGGAGGCGCCTCGATGGTATCGGCGGCCTGCTCCAGGAACGCCGGCGCAGCTTCCAGCCGGGCGACCACGGCGGAGACCCGGGCCGCGGCGTCGCCTTCGGCCCGGGCCATCAAGGCGTAGAGCGCCTGAAAGAGATGCCCCAGCCAGAAGCCCGGGTTGCGCACGTGGGGCAGCTCGTGCTCCAGGCGGTAAAGCGTGGTGCGGATCTCGCCCAGGAGCGCGGTGCGGTCGATCTCCTGCTGCACCTCGTCCGGCTGGAGCTCCTCCACCGCCCCCGCGATCGAACGGAGCGCCGCCAGATGGGACCGGGTGCTGTCGCCGTCGAAGCTGCCCAACCGGGAGTCCACGTCCACTCGGCCGGCGGCGCTGCCGGCCGCCGGATCGAAGAAGTACTTGAGGTCCAGGTAGGACCGGCAGAGATCGTCGACGGATGAGCCGGTGTTGATCGAGGCTTCGCTGCGCACTCTGAGAGATCCTTCGGTTCGCTCAGGATGACCGCGGCGCACGCGCCGCGGTCACTTCCGAGTGATCCCCTACGGTCACGCTGCCCCGCAATCCGTCGATCACCACGCCATTTCCCAGGAGGGAGCCGTCGAGATCGGCGTGGCTCAGGCGGCTGTCGCGGCCGACGAGGGTGTTCTTGAGCCGGCTGTCGCTGACCTTGGTGCCCCGCTCCAGGGACACGTTGGGCCCGACCTCGCTTCGCTCGATCGTCACGCCGTCCTCGATGTACACCGGATCGTTGACCGTGACCCCCGGGAAATCGCGGCGGCGAGCGGCGCCTTTGCGCAGCAGAATTTCATTGGTCTCCAGCAGAGTGTCGAGCTTGCCGCAGTCGTACCAGCCGCCCACTTCGGCGGTCAGGATCCGCTTGCCGTGCTCGATCATCCATTGAAACGCGTCGGTCAGATACCACTCGCCCTTGTTCGATGGGCTGGCCAGCACGTGATCGATCCCCTGCCACAGACTGTCCACCGCGCGAATGTAGTAGAGCCCGATGTTGGCCAGCTTGGAGATCGGGGTGGACGGTTTCTCCACGATCCTGGTCATGTAGCCCTTCGCATCCGTGACCACCACGCCGAAGCGTTGATAGTCCTCCACTTCCTTGGCCCAGATGATTCCGTCTGCGTCGGTGCGGTTGATCAGCGTGAGGTCGGCCTCGAAAACCGTGTCCACGAAGATGATCAGCACCGGCCCCTTTACGTAGGGCCGGGCCAGATTGATCGCACCGGCGGTGCCGTCCTGCACCTTCTGCTCGATGTAGCGCGATGGAATCTTGTAGTTCGAGCGGGCAAACTGCTCCACCTGCTCCTTCAGGTGACCGGTGATGAAGATCAGCTCGGTGATGTCGAGTCCCTCCAGCCGGTCCATCACCCAGTCCATCACTGGCCGCCCCGCCACCTTGAGCAGTGGCTTGGGAACGAGATGGGTGTGCGGTCTCAGCCGGGTGCCCTTTCCAGCCAGCGGGATGATCACTTGCATCTCAGCCTCGTCCGTAGCGGTCCTGGAGCCGGACCAGGTCGTCCAGATCCGGGGTCGAGGCCTCGAGCACGTCGCTGTCCACCACCGCCTCGATCTGATGAATGAGCTTGGGAGGGATGTGCACCGTCTCGCCCGCCTTGAAGGGTCGCGACTCCAGCGTGTCGCCGGGCTGAGTCCGAAGAATCAGTTCGCCCGTGAGCACGTGCATCGTCTCGTCCTTGCGATTGTGATACTGGAGGCTGAGCACGTGGCCCGCCTTCACGTGCAGCACCTTGCCCACGTAGCGATCGGTCTTGGCCCACACCAGCTCGTAGCCCCACGGTTTGTCCACCCGGTATGGCGCGTCAGGCATCAACCCCCCGCAAACTGAAGCTCGAACGACGACGGAGTCGTGACACACGCCTGGGCGCACACGCCGCAGCCCACGCATCCTTCCCGCCGCAACACCGGATGGCCCGCATCGTCGATAGCGAGCGCGGCGGTTCCGATGGGGCAGGCGTCGGCACACACCCGGCACTCGGTGCCGCGATACGTGAGACACCGCTCGGGATAGAACTCCACCTCGGCCAGACGATACCCAGCCCACTTTTCCTGGGGAACCACCAGCGCCCCGCTGGGACAGGCGGTCGCGCACGGCATCGTCTCGCAGGCGATGCACGGCTGCGCGGCGAAGTCGAGGTGCGGAGTGCCGGCCGCGAGGCCGCCATCGGGCGCGACCTTCGCCAGCGCATGCGGCGGGCAGGCCTCGATGCAGGCACCACACCGGGTACAGGCAGCCAGAAACTCGATCTCGGGCAGCGCACCCGGTGGGCGATGATAGCGTTGCTTGACCACGCGCCGCTCGGTCCGGGCGACCAGCTGTTCCAGCCACTCGCCCACGGCAGAGCGCAACAGATCGCGTCGGGTGGAATCACCGGGGTTCAGCATGCGACGGAAATAAAGCGGGGAAGCGGGTAGGCGGGGAAGCGGTGAAGAGAGCGGAAGCGGGGCAGCAGGGCTGTGATGTCATCCTGAGCGCAGCGAAGGATCTCTTCAAGTCATTCGAGAGATTCTTCGCTACGCTCAGAATGACCCTTCCCACTTACCTCTCAAAACTGAACGTCCACCTGAACTCGACCTTCTTGTCTCCGGGATTCCTATCCTGCGCCAGCTCGGGCCGGCTCACGAAGAGCGGCAGGTCGAATCGGGTGACGAAATGCGTGTCGCCAATGGTGTGCTCAGCGCGGATCCCCACGCCTGCGTCGCCCAGGAAGCGAATCCGGTTGCCGGTGAGCGGCTGCGCCGCGGTGCCGAGTCCGTAACCCCAGTCGGTGAACCCGGCGAGGGCCACGCGCTTGAAGACGTGGGCGCTGGGGTTAGTCGCGAGCGTCCGCTCCAGCTCCAGGTTGAGCGCCACCAGGCCGGCGCTGGAGACCCGGGGATCGATTCCCCGCAGGTTGCCACCGCCAGGTGAGTGGTAATGCATGTCGTCGCCCACCAGCAGCGAACCGCGCGAACGGAGAAACGGATTGTAGAGCTGGCTCAGCGGATCGGAGCCCTGGAAGTAGATCTGGCGCTGCTTGGCCGCGGCGTGCTCTCCCGTCGCGCCACCGGCGTACGCCCGAAGCTTCATCCTGAGCTTGCCGCCAATGGAGCGGCCGGCGGTGCCTTCCACGAATCCCCGGAAATAGAACGGATCCAGCTCGGGGCGGCCGCTCGCCGCCAGTCCGTTTCTATTATAGACCAGCCCGCCGCCGGCCGAGCTCTGGAGCGAGAGGTCCCACTTGCCGCTCTGGTTCTGCACTCCCGATCCCAGCTGGAGCTCGATCGTGCTCACCGGGTCGTACTGTCCCGGATCGAGATAGCGAAAGTCGTCGGTGGCTACCCACTGAAGGCTCGCGCTCGCCTTCCAAATCGGCCCGAACGTCAGATGCGCTCGCCGGCTCCAGTCCACCATTGCCGTTGCGCCGTAACGCCCCTCGAGGTTGAACCCATCCAAGGTCTGGGACACGTTGGGCGCGTAGAGCAGCACCGGATTCTTCACCCGCAAGAAGTAGTCCCAGTCCTTCACGTCGTTGTCCACGCCCCAGCCGGTGCTCCGGCTCAGCAGCGACACGTTCTGCTGGAATCGCCCGAGGTAGTCGGATCGGCTCCGCACGCCGAGGGTGACACCGCCGGCGTCGTTGTACCACAGCGTGGGCTGGTAACCGATGGTGAGCCGGTCGCGGCGGGAACGAGTCGCGAAGTAAGGATGGATGTACCAGTCGGTGCCCGGCGGCGCTCCCCAGCGTGACAGGAACCAGCCGCCCAGGCGTTTCCCATTGTTGAGCATGTTCCAGTCGCGGCTCCGGACTCCCGGGTCCAGCAGCACCAGCCGGGGCTTGCTCCAGCTCACCAGCTCGACCCATTCCCGCTCGGCCCTCCCGTTGGCGCGGGCGAAGCTGGTGTCCTCCTTGCCGGCCACCGCGACGGTGATGGGGAATTGACCCGGCGCCTTCCGCAGCACCTCGACTCGGGTGCGCCAGCGATCCAGATCCGAATCCGGATTTCGCGGCAGCTTGGTCACCTTCACCCGGCCCACGGCGTAGTCGTACAGCTCGGTGGTGTGCAGCCCCTGGGCAAAGAAGGTGGAGAGATCCTTTTTGGACACCTCCTCCGCCACCGCACGGAACGCCGCCTCGTCCACGTGCTTGAGCTTCCAGCGCTCGTAAAAGGTGCGGAGAATCCGCTGCATGGTGAGCGGGCCCACCAGCTCGCGCAGCTGGTCGAAGAACAGCTCGCCCCGGCTGTAGATCGCGATGTTGTAGGAGACGAAGTCGCGATAGTCCTCGCCGATCATGCTGGCCGGCTCGGAGTAGCGGTCAAGGTCGAGGTTGAGCATATCGGCCTCGAGACTCCGATACTCGTCCGGCTTCCCCTGAACGTCCCAGAACCACGTGGTCTGGAAGCTGGTGAACCCCTCGTCCAGCCAGCCCTCGCGCCATTCGTTGTTGGCCAGGATACCCATGGTGTAGTTGTGTCCCAGCTCGTGGACGATCAGCCCCTGATCCGCCGAGCCGTTCATGATCACCATGGGGAACTCGGTGCCGCCGCCCTCGATCCGGTGCAGGTTGGTGATCTGGGGCCAGGCGAAGGTGCCGTACAGCTGGTCCAGCCAGCTGAGCGCCACCTGGGTGCGCTCCACCGCGATCCCGCCGCCCCAGTCGGGTTCATCGCCCGGCTGGTAGAGGACGTGGATCGCGACGTCCTTGAAGCGGCCACCCTCGTAGCGATAGTCCGGGTTCAGCGACAGGGCAAAGTGGTGCACGTCCTCGGCGTACCACCGGATCTTCTTGCGACCAGGGGCCGCATTGTCGCAGGCGTTGGCCGGCGGAGTGCGCGGGCCGTAGTAGTCGCGCTGATAATCCACCGGGACTGCGCGGTTGCGATTGGCCTTGGCCCATCCGGGATCGCCGCAGACCGGGACCCCGGTGGCGCCGATGACCTGGTCCTGAGGAACGTCGAGGTCCACCAGGAAGGAGCCGAACTCGCCGTAGAACTCGCCACCGGGATAGAGCGGATGCTCTTCCCAGCCATAGCGGTCATAGACCACTACTTTGGGATACCACTGGGCAAAGTCGAGGCGCCGGCCCTGGCGACCCTGGCGCCGCGGAACAGTGGAGGGCCGCGCATCCCAGTTCATTTCCACCTGGATCGAGTCGCCCGGCGCGAGCCGTTGGGGCAACGCAAAGCGGACGACCGTGCTGTCGGGCGCGAAGGGGAAGAACCCCGCCACGGGAACACCGTTGATCCGCACGTTGCCCACGTGGTTGAAGGCGAAGTCGGGGTCCTTGAGGTCGTTGAACCGGCGGCGGCCTTCGGCCGAGTCGGCGTCGGCCCAACGGGAGCCAGGCCGGAAGGCGTTGAGGTAGAGGTGGAGCGAGAATGAAGTGAGGGTGTCGGGCGAGCGGTTGATATAGTGGA
>DASSED010000188.1:0-11491 GCA_035695405.1 Gemmatimonadales bacterium | reverse complement strand
ATCAGAGTCGCGTGCGACGACCTCACCGCTGCCGAAGATGGGGTGTCGGAGTTGGACTCGATCACCTTGTCGTACACCTCGCCTGCACTCGCAGCCTCGGCCGCGCTCTCGCGCGGCCGGGTGGAGCTTGCCCGGGGGCATGCTCGTGAGGCCGTGGCGCATCTCCGGCGGGCCTGTCGGGTATGGGCCGAGATCGACCTCCCGCTGGAGCTGGCCCAGACCCGACTGCTGCTGTCCCGGGCCTACTCGGTCCAGGGCAACGTCGACGAGGCTGATCTGGAGGAGCGCGCAGCGCGGAAGGCCCTGGACACCATCCGAGCCGGAACCGACCGCATCCAATCTCGCTAAGCACTCACCATGCGATTCACGGTGTGGCTGTCGATCCTGGCGCTGATCCTGCCGCGTCAGCTAGCGGCCCAACGAGAACCATCTCCCGCCGACCCCATGGATGGGATCACCAGCCAGGGGAAGCATCCCACCGATCCCTACGTCACCCCGGGCGATCGCGCCTACCTGATCGGCACCCAGGATGGAAACTTCCCCGATCTGGGCGAACACGTGCCCGGCGAGATGGGCGGGCTCTGGGTCCATCCCATCAAGCTGATCGACGGCTTCAGCGCGATCGTCACCGACTCCGCCAGTCAGCGGCAACGCGAGCTTTCGAGCAGCCGCGAAATCGTCAACTACCCCTATGGCAACCGGGTTCGCTACGGATCCGTGCTCGACGGACTGGATGTCGATCGGTTCCAGTTCAGCCCCGACGGACATCCGGGGATCGTGGTCCAGTACCGCTTCGCCAATAGCACCGATCATCCCCGCGGTCTCCGCCTCCAGCTCACCGTCAAGACCGACCTGCTTCCCGTATGGCTCTCCGAGAAGCTGGGCATCACCGATGCGCCGGATACCGTGATCTGGGAACCGGCCGGCGGCCGCTTTCGCGCGCGAGATACCCGGCACCGCTGGTTCGCGGTCTGGGGCGCTACGACCGATGCATCGGCGGAGCGCGTGCTCAGCCCTCCCCCGTTCTCCAGCCGCGGGATGGGACGGACCGTGGCCGCGAGCTACCGCGTGCAGGTGGCTCCACGGGACTCCGCCACGCTCACGTTCGTCTTTGCCGGCTCGACCCGATCGGCCGCCGCGGCGGAGCAGGCGTTCACCCGGATCGCCCGGGGCTACCCGGCGATGCTCCGGCGGAAGCAGGCGCATTACGCGTCGCTCATCAAACGAGCCCGCATTCGGATCCCCGATCGAAAGCTCCAGCAAGTCTACGACTGGGTTCGGATCAACGCCGAGTGGTTGGTGCGGGAGGTGCCGGGGATCGGGCGGGGACTCGGAGCCGGGCTCATGGAATATCCCTGGTGGTTCGGTACTGACGGCGCCTATTCGCTGCAGGCGTTGGAAGCCACCGGCCACTTCGATCTGGTCAAGCAAAACCTCCGGCTGCTCCGGAGCCAATCGGCCAGGTTCAACGGTAACGGCCGGATCGTGCACGAGGTCACGACGTACGGCGCGCTGTCCCACCCGGGGAACACCCAGGAGACGTCCCAGTTCATCATGACCGTGGGCAAGGCGGTGCGCTGGACCGGCGACCTGGCCTTTGCCCGGGAGATGTATCCGGCGATGCAGCAGGGGCTGCACTGGCTGCTCAGCACCATGGACCCGGACCGGAATCTCTTTCCCGGCGGCTACGGCATCACCGAGATCTACGGCCTCGATGCCGAGCTGATCGACGTCTCGGTGTACACCCAGCGAGCCCTGGTGACGACGGCATATGTGGCCGAGCTGCTGGGCGACACCGCCGCGGCGCGAAGATACGGCCGGCTGGCGGCGGCGCTCGAGCGGAAGATCAACGACCGGTTCTGGCTCGAAGAGGTGGGCTCCTACGCCGATTTTTACGGAACCAGGGCGCAGGCCGTCAGTGCCACCGACGGAGCGATCAAGCAGATCCACCTCAAGGGAGATGCCCGGCTGACCCCGAGAGATCACGAGCTGATCGAGCACTACCGGCGAGTGCGGGAGAAGTTCGCCGCTATGCCCGACACCACCAGGGGCTGGATCACCAACCAGAACTGGGTGGTGGCGACGCCGCTGGAGACCGGGATCGCCCCGCGGGAGCGGGCGCTCCGGGTGCTGAACCGGATCCGCCAGAACGATGTGGGCCGGTACGGTCCCTGGTTGTCGGCCGTGGAACGCCAGGCCATGATGACGATCTCGACCGGAGTGCTCGCCGTATCAGAGGCGACCTACCGCCGGGCCGACCAGGCGCTCTGGTATATGGAAAGGATCGTGGAGACGTTCGGCCGCCGGCTTCCGGGCTCGATCTCGGAGATGATGCCGGATTACGGCTGCTTCGTGCAGGCCTGGACCACCTATGGCATCGTGGTGCCGTTAGTGGAGCACGTCTTCGGGGTTGAGCCCGACGCGGCTCACCGGAGCGTCGTCTTCGAGCCCCACATCCCCACCGGATGGGAGACGATCAGCATCGAACATCTTCCGGTGGGAACGAACCTCCTCTCGTTGACCCGTTCCCGCACGACAGAGGGGATCGAGTACCGGCTCAGCAGCAAGGAGAACGGATGGCGCTTCGTTCTGCGGCCACCGGAGCAGGGCGCCCGATATTTTCTGAACGGCCAACCAGTCGAGGCCGACTCTGCCGGCATTCGGCTGGGTGGCCGGCAGAACCGGATTCTGATCGTTACCAACTAGCTTCGCTCAGCGCAGCTCCGTCTCCAGAAACAGTGCAGCCTGTTTCACGAATGAGTCGTGATACTGGAAAAGTGAGCCATGTCCGGCGTCGGGGTATGCCAACAGCATCGCGTTGGGCAAGTGCTCAGCCAGGTAGTACGAGTTTCGTACCGGTATCATGTTGTCGAAGACGCCATTCACCACCAGAGTCGGTTGGGTGATCTGCCGGAGATACGCGAAGCGCTCGCCCCCGGGGCGTTCCCAGGCGCGAAACGCCGTGACCTGGGCCTGCGCCACCGCCGGACCTGAGATCGGCTCACGATCCTGCTGCCGCGCCGCCAGCCGGGCCACGAAGGCCTGGCCCGCTGCCTGACTCGGCTGACTCGGGGTGAAGAAGAGTCCAACCAGCTTCTGGAGTCCCTGGATGCTCGGGTCTTCCAAAACTTTTCTCAGCACCGGCTTCTCCAGGTGCATGATGTCCTCACCGCCCTGAGGAGCGGTCCCGACCAGCAGCATCCTCCTCACCAGCTCCGGCCGGTCGAGCGCGATCAATTGCGCCACCATGCCGCCGAGTGAGAAGCCGAGGATATCCACCTGCTGCAGGCCTAATGCTTCGAGAAACGCAAGCGCGTGCGAGGCCATGTCGGGAATGTTGTCCGGGACCGAGCCGCCCGATCGGCCCAGGCCGGCGCTCTCGAACAAGATCACCTCCCGTCCCCCGGCGAGCGGGTCGGTGACCGCGGGGTCCCAGTTGTCCAGGGTTCCGGTGAAGTGCTGCAGGAAGATGAGAGGGGGCGCCGACCCGGCTCCGAAGCGGCGGTAGGCGTAGGCTTCCCGCTTGGTCTCGATGAACTGGGTTGGCGCGGTCGTGTTGCTCGGGCCGTCCACCTTCGCGCGGACGTCGGGCGCCGTTTTTGTGGCCATAAGATCCTCCGTCGATGAAATGCGCAAAGGCAATGGGCGTGCCCTATTCAAATGATTGAAGCAAGGAAGTTTGGTTCGATCGACCATGCCGGATTTTCGGCATCTGCTGAATCATCGTCGGGAACGGTGTGACCGGGAAGCGGGTTGAAGAATTCATCGACTAATAGCCGTCAGGGAAAACCGGAGATACCTTAGGCCTAACTCAAGAGAACGCATGGTTTACACGACCGTTACAAATGCGGCGGAGCAGGCCCAGGAGGAGCGAGCCCCGACGGAGTCGCTCCTGCTGGCGGAGCGGCGCTCGCTGGAGCTGATCGCCGGCGGGGCTCGTCTTACTGACATTCTCACCGACATCTGCGACGCCATCGACGCGCAGGATCCCGACATCATATCGACCGTACTCCTGATGGATGGGGACGGAAAGCGGTTATGGCCCGCGGCCGGGTCGCGGATTCCCGCCGCCTGGACCCGGCTCATTACGCCGGTCGAGATCGGAGACGGCATGGGCTCCTGCGGCACCGCCGCGTACCTGAAGCAGCCGGTGATCGTGGCCGACATTGCCAGCAGTCCCATGTTCGACCTGGGCGACTATCGCAAGCAGGCCCTCCGCATGGGGCTGCGCGCCGTCTGGTCGATACCCCTCTTGTCCAAGACCCGGGAGGTTGTCGGCACGTTCGCCATGTACTATGGCGAGCCACGCGCGCCGAGCGAACATGAGCTGGCAAGGGTCGAGGGAGCAGCCCAGCTGGCGTTGATTGCGATCGAATCGGAGCGCGCCCGCGTCTCGCTCGAGCGGGCGCTGGCAGCCATGCAGGGCTCGGAAGACCGCCTGCGGACCATCCTCGACACGATCCCCATTCAGGCTTGGTGTCTGGGCCCGGACGGCACGGTGGATTACCGCAACCAGCGCTGGCACGACTACACCGGACTCTCACGGGAAGAGGTGGATCGTCTGCCCGATGGGAGGCCAGCGGACGCGATCGATGTCGGCAAGGAGATCATGCATCCGGACGATGCGCCGGCGGCCATGACCCGGTGGCTCGAAGAGATTTTTCCGGCCAAGAAGGCCGCCGAATTCGAGGTCCGCCTGCGGCGGCACGATGGCGAGTATCGCTGGTTCATGGTCCGAGTGGAACCGATGTTCGACGAGGCCGGCAACGTCGTCCAGTGGTACGGAACCAACACCGATATCGAGGATCTCAAGCGAGCCGAAGCGAGGTTGCGGCAGGACGAGCAGGAGCTGCGTCGAATGCTCGATGCCATCCCTCAGACCATCGTGGTCCTCAGCCCGGACGGGGCCGCCGTCTACGCCAATCGAACCATGCTCGAGTACACCGGGCTCGCGAGAGACGAGATCCTCGGTGCCGAATTCCGCGCTCGGGTCTATCACCCCGAAGATGTGGTTCGGCTGCATGAGCAGCGCCGGAGGGCTCTTGCCCGCGGGGTGCCGTTCGAGCTCGAGCAGCGCGCCCGACGGAAGGACGGACAGTATCGCTGGTTCCTGGTCCGCTTCAACCCGGTGCACGACGAGCAGGGGCGGGTGTTGCACTGGTATGCCACCGGCACCGACATCGACGATCGCAAGCGGGACGAGCTTCGGACCCAGATCGAGAACCTCGCGCTGCGCGAGGACATCGACTTTTCGTCCATGTTCGAGGAGATCGTGGGTTCTTCCGCCCCGCTCAAGCGGGTCCTGGCTGATGTGGCCCGCGTTGCCCGGGCGGACTCCACCGTCCTCATCTCGGGCGAGACCGGTACCGGTAAGGAGCTGATCGCCCGAGCCATCCACAAGCGCTCGAGCCGGGCCGACCGGGCCTTCATCCGGGTGAGCTGCGCCGCCATCCCACCGTCCCTGATCGCGTCCGAGCTTTTCGGGCACGAGAAAGGCGCCTTCACCGGCGCGATTCAGCGCCGGCTAGGGCGGTTCGAGGTGGCCGACGGCGGCACCATCTTTCTCGATGAGGTGGGCGAGCTCCCAGCAGAAACCCAGATCACGCTGCTTCGGGTACTGGAGGAGCGGGAATTCGAGCGGATCGGGAGCACCGTCCCGATTGCCGTGGACGTGCGGGTGCTGGCCGCCACCAATCGCGACCTCAAGGCGGCGGTGGTGCGGGGCGACTTCCGAGAGGACCTCTACTATCGCCTGAACGTCTTCCCCATTCGGATGCCTCCGCTGCGGGAACGGCTGGATGATCTGCCGCTCCTGGTCGAATACCTGGTGCAGCGCTTTGCCGCGAAAGCGGGCAAGCGGTTCAATCAGGTCACCAGGAGCACCCTCGACTTGCTTCGATCCTACTCCTGGCCCGGCAACATCCGGGAGCTGCAGAACGTGATCGAGCGGGTGGTCGTGGTTTCGGAGGGGGATACCTTCTCGGTGGACGAGTCGTGGCTCTCGAGCGATTCTCTCCGGCCACCGCTCCAGGCCGCACCGCTCAGCGCCATCGCGGACCAGGAACGCGAGCTGATCGAGTCCGCGCTGGCCGAGTCGGGCGGGCGCATCGCCGGTTCGTCAGGAGCGGCGGCCAAGCTGGGCATTCCCCGCCAGACTCTCGACTCCAAGATCAAGGCGTTCGGCATCGACAAGCATCGCTTCAAACGCCGCTAAGTAACACGGGCTTTCGCATCCTCCTTTCATACCCCACATTGATGCGGTCCAGAACCAACCCAATGGCGGCGGCGATCATGTCGGCCCCGGCCGTCCTGATGCTCGAGCCGCCCAGTTTCGTCCGCGGGACGCCAGACTGGAAGGAGGCAGCATGCCCACGCTCAGTATGCGGCACCGGCCCTGGTATCGACGGCGCAACCTCGCAAAGGTGCTCGCCCTGCTCGCGAGTCTCCCGCCCCTCATCGCGGCGCCGGCCTGGGGCCAGGCCGGAACCGACGGCGAGTGGACCATGCCGGCCAAGGACTACTCCTCGACCCGCTACAGTACCCTGTCTCAGATCAACGCGGCCAACGCAACCCGTCTCAAACCGGTGTGGACCTTCTCGACCGGGGTGCTCGCGGGTCACCAGGGACAGCCGCTGGTGGTCAAGAACACGATGTACGTGGTCACGCCGTGGCCCAACGTGCTCTATGCCTTCGACCTCACCCAGGAGGGCTATCCCCTCAAGTGGAAGTACCGCCCGGACGTAAGTCCCAACGCCATCGGTGAGTCCTGCTGCGACGTGATCAACCGGGGCGCCTTCTACGCCGACGGCAAAATCATCTACAACCTGCTCGACGGCCACACGGTGGCGGTGAACGCCGAGACCGGCGAGGAAATGTGGAAGACCCAGATCGCCGATCTGGGCGAGGGCGAGACCACGCCAATGGCCCCGTTCGTGGTGAAGGACCGGGTCATCGTCGGTGCCTCGGGCGGTGAGTTCGGCATCTACGGCTTCGTGAAGGGCCTCGACCTCAAGACCGGCAAGATCGTCTGGACCGGGCGCAACATCGGCCCCGACTCGGAGATGCTGATCAAGTCCGGCACCTTCAAGCCGTTCTACGACAAGGGCACCGACCTGGGCAAGACGACCTGGCCGGACACGGCCTATAAGATCGGCGGCGCTCCGGTGTGGGGCTGGATGTCGTACGATCCCGAGCTGGATCTGGTGTACTACGGGGTGGGCAATCCGTCGCCGTACAACACCGAGCAGCGGATGGGCGACAACAAGTGGAGCGCCAGTGTGCTGGCGCGCCACCCCTCCGACGGCTCTCTCGCCTGGGGCTACCAGTTCACCCCGCACGACAACTGGGACTACGACGCCGTCTCCTCCATGGTGCTGGTCGATCTCAATATCGGCGGACGGATGCGAAAGGCGCTGGTCACCTTCAACAAGAACGGCTTCCAGTACACCCTGGACCGCGCCACGGGCGAGGTGCTCGCTGCACCGCCTTACGTGCAGGTGACCTGGGCCAAGAGCATCGATCTCAAGACCGGGAAGCCGGTGCTGGATTCCACCAAGCAGACCGGCGCCTCCAAGGGGAACGTGAAGGGAGTGTGCCCCAGTCTGGAGGGAGGCGTGAGCCCGTCGTCGCCACCGGCGTACTCGCCCAGGACGAAATGGTTCTACACCTCCACCAACAACATGTGCATGGACTACGCGGCCGTGCCGGCGCAGCACTTCCGCGGCGTGCCGTTCATCGGCGCGGGCACGCCGTATTATGCGGGCCCGGGCGGGCATCTCGGCGCCTTCATGGCCTGGGATGCGAGCACCGGGAAGAAAGTGTGGGAGGACAAGGAGCACTTCCCCAACTGGAGCGGCGCCCTGGTCACCGCCGGCGACGTGGCCTTCTACGGCACGTTGGACGGCTGGTTCAAGGCGGTGGACGCCAAGACCGGCAGGCTCCTCTCCAAGTTCAAGGTCGGCTCCGGAGTCGTGGGCAACCCGATCACCTACCGCGGGCCCGACGGTAAGCAGTATGTCGCGATCTATGCCGGCATCGGCGGCGACTGGTTCCTGCTCGCGGGCGACGTGCGCTCGGACGATCCGGCGGACGTTCGCCCGCCATCGGATCCGTACAAGGACATCGGGCGCCACACCAGCCAAGGCGGCATCGTCTGGATCTTCGGTCTCTGACCCGAGAGGAAGCGAACCATGCCAACCAGCAAACGTTCCATCGCGCTGATCGCGGGCGCGTTGGTGATCGCAGCGGGGTGTAAAGGCGGTGGCGGTGGCGCGGGCGAGGTCCAGGGCGGGGCCACACAGACGAACGACGGAGGCGGGCCCGGGGGGACCCGGATCGGCACGTCCGGGGCCAGGATAGCGGCCGGCGGCGTGGTACCTGGGACCAACGCGCTGAGCGCGAAGCGCCCCGATAAGCCGGATTCAGCCGCGGGCGGGAACCTGTTCGCGGCCATGAATTGCGACGGCTGCCACGGCGGTGGGGCGATTGGATGGGTGGGGCCCAGTCTGGTCGATGGTCGCTGGCGCTACGGCGGCTCGGACGAGGAGATCTTCACCTCGATTTATTACGGTCGGCCCAAAGGCATGCCGGCCTATGGCGGCGTGATCGGCACCGACGGAGTCTGGACCTTGGTGGCGTACATCAAGGCGCAGGCGAAGCCGCAAGTGGTGCCCACCACATCGTGGCTACCGGGCGGCAATGCCACGGCCACACCGCCCGCGCCCACCCCGGCGGGCCCTGCCTCCGAGGAGAAAGCGTCTCCGTCTGGAGCGGAGCAGGCCAAGAGCGACTCATCCAAAGGCGAATCCTCCAAGAGCGACTCGGGTCAGGCCGAGCCGGCCAAGGCCGAGTCCGCCCAGGCGTCAGTGAAACCGGAGGAGATGCCGGCGAAGTACGGCTGCACCGCCTGTCATGCGGTAGATCACAAGGTGATCGGGCCGGCGTTCAAGGACGTCGCGGCCAAGTACCGGGGACAGGATGTCGAGGCGAAGCTGGTGGAGAAGGTGAAGAATGGCGGCGCCGGAGTGTGGGGCCAGGTGCCGATGACGCCGAACCCGCAGGTGCCGGAGCAGGACCTGCACGCAGTAGTGAAGTGGGTGTTGTCGTTGAAGTGAGCTGAAAGCTGCTGCTCGGTAGTTCAGTACCCGTACGGGAAGTTGGGACGCCGCGGAGCGTCTTCGGCCCGGAGATACGTGATCGTGTAGGGGCCCATGAAGGTCACCGACAGCACGGTGCGCCCCTGGGCGATCGACCAATGATGCATCCCCGCCGGGGCTGTGGCCGAATCGCCGGCCACGAGGGCGTGGGTGCGCGTGGGGTCGATGTGGTCTCCCATCCCGGCCAGCAACGTGCCCTGCTGGATCTCGACGTGCTCGAAGCTGGGATGGTAGTGCGGCGGAAACCGGTAGCCGTCCGGCATCGACAGCTGGAGGGTCGAAACCCCGGGGGCGGTGGGATCGCCCCTGACCACCGCGATGAGCGCTCCGGCCGGCAGCAACGGCGGCACAAACCACTTGAGCGCCACCGCGTGCGCCGGTTCCTGCGCCGGCGAATCGGACACCATTATGTACCATTGAGAGACAGCCAGAACGACCACCAGCCAAGCTGCACGCCGACAATTCAGCATCTTCTGAGAATCCGTCACACCACCTCCCAGTAAAAAGCTTTCCAACAAACAACTTTGCCCTCGGCACGCGGGTTGCCCGGCTGTAGTAGCAACGCTCTGCAACCATCACACCCGAGTCGGACGTCCATGGCGGACAGTTCGCCGCCCTGGTCACCAGCTCGTTGGACGGAGGCTACCGGAAGGTGTGACGCTGCGTATCGAAAGAGCCCTGCCGCTGGAACGCACCGTGATTCGGCTGATCGGCCGAATCCGATCCGAGTCACTCGCCGATGTCAGGCGAGAGCTCGAGCGGCCCGAGCTGAAGCCGGCCCTGGACCTGAGGGAAGTCTCGCTGGTGGATGCCGACGTGGTCGGATTCCTCATCGACTGCGAGAACGGCGGGATCGAGCTGGTGCACTGCTCTCCCTTCATCCGGGAATGGATGGATCGCGAGCGCAGCAAGTGACCTTTTTGGAAAGTTGGGCCCGCGTTAGAGAGAGCGGAGATCAAACAGAGAATGCAGAGGGTTACCTCATGGAGGGGGCGGTACCATGCCAACGATTACGACAAAGGATGGGATCGAGATCTACTATAAGGATTGGGGCTCGGGCCAACCCATCGTGTTCAGCCACGGCTGGCCGCTGTCGGCCGATGACTGGGACAACCAGATGCTGTTCTTCCTCAGCCAGGGCTATCGGGTCATCGCCCACGACCGGCGGGGCCACGGCCGCTCCAGCCAGACCGGCGACGGCCACGACATGGACCATTACGCCGACGACCTGGCGGCGCTCACGGACCAGCTTGACCTGGAAGAGGCAATTCATATCGGCCACTCAACCGGCGGTGGGGAGGTGGTGCACTACCTGGGACGTCACGGTGAGAGCCGGGTGGCCAAGGCGGTGATTTGCAGCGCGGTACCGCCACTGATGGTCAAGACGGCCGCCAATCCGGGCGGTCTTCCCAAGCAGGTGTTCGATGACCTTCAGGCGCAGCTCGCCGCGAACCGCTCACGCTTTTATCGCGATCTGCCGTCCGGACCGTTCTACGGATACAACCGACCGGGAGCGAAGCCGGACGAAGCCATAATCCAAAACTGGTGGCGCCAGGGCATGATGGGCGGCGCCAAGGCGCACTATGACGGGATCGTCGCCTTCTCGCAGACCGACTTCACCCAGGATCTGAAGAAAATCACGGTGCCGGTCCTGGTGATGCATGGCGACGACGACCAGATCGTGCCGTATGCCGATTCGGCACCGCTCTCGGCCAAGCTGCTCAGGAATGGGACCCTGCGAACCTACAAGGGGTTCCCCCACGGCATGCCTACGACCGAAGCCGAGACCATCAATCGCGATATCCTCGCCTTCATCAAACAGCCTGCGGCCGCTCCGGAACGAGAGCCGGCTCTGGTATGAACCCAAACCTTGCTGCGAGGGTATCGGCGATGAGAAGCAAGACGACGCTGGCGATTGCGATCAGTGTGGCAGTGCTCGGGTGCGCGAAGCCGGCCCAATCGCCTGAGGCGGACGCCAAGTACGATCTGAAAGTACCGAATGGGCTCGCCTTCTCCGAGTTCAAGGGATACGAGGGCTGGCACCTGATCTCCATCAGCCAGGATGGCCCCGCCATAGCTGCCATCCTCGGCAATCCCGAGATGATCAAGGCCTACGAGGCCGGTTTCCCCGGCAACGGCAAGCCGTGGCCCGACGGCGTCAAGATGGCGAAGGTCCACTGGGTGCCGACGAAGATGGCGACGTTCCCCGCCGCGACGGTGCCGGGCCGGCAACACGACGTCGACTTCATGGTGAAGGACAGCAAGCGGTTCAAAGACAGCGGCGGATGGGGTTGGGGCGCCTTCGAGTATGACTCCGCGTCGGGCAAGTTCACCCC